>NZ_JBSIPX010000016.1:0-136237 GCF_053668055.1 Massilia sp. SYSU DXS3249
CTGGGGCTGGTGCCGGTCCAGTGGGAATCGGGATCGTCGGTGCATGGACGCCCGCGCATGTCAAAGGCAGGGCCTGCGCACTTGCGCAAACTGCTCTACATGCCAGCGGTAACGGCACGACAGTGCAGCCCACACATCAAGGCCCTTGGCGAGCGCCTGCTCGCCAAGGGAAAACCCATGATGGCCGTGATCGGCGCCTGCATGCGCAAACTGGCGCACCTGTGCTTCGGCGTGATCCATACGGGCAAACCTTATGACCCGACTTTCGCCATGTAAGGCTTGACGAGGAAGACGGTATCTACGCATTGCGCGGATGTAAGGTGGAGTCCTGACTCCACGCGTTTGTACGTAGGCTTAGGCGCGCAAGAAATGGAACAGGTTGCGCAGCATGCCGGCGGTCGCGCCCCAGATGAAGAAGCGCTCGTAGGGCATCGTATAAAAGGTGCGGCGCCCTGCCCCTTCGGGCAGTTCGAAGGAACGGCGCTGGTGGTGCATGCCGTTCATCAGAAAGGCCAGCGGCACCTCGAAGATCTCGGCGACCTCGTTCGGGTCGGCCCTCAGCTCGAACGGCGGCTTGACCAGGGCCACGACCGGGGCGACGCGGTAGGCGCTGCCGGTGACGTAGTCGGGCAGCACGCCCAGGATAGCCACGTGGCGCCGGTGCAGCCCGATCTCTTCCTCGGACTCGCGCAGGGCGGTCTCGATCGGGGAGGAGTCGAGCTCTTCTGCGCGCCCGCCCGGAAAGCTGATCTGGCCGGCGTGGCTCGACAGGTGGTCGGTGCGCTGGGTCAACAGCACCGTCAGGCCTTCCGGACGCTCGACGAGGGGTACCAGCACGGCGGCGCGGCGCAGTTTCAGCCCGCCCTGCACGAGCGATTCCTCGACTGCTTCGGGTTGCCACACCCGGGGCGCCTCCGCGAAGCGCGCGCGCAGGCGCGCTGGATCGAGCAGCTCGGGCGCAAGGGCCGCTTCGCCGGCAATGTCCTCGACGGCCAGGCGTGAGGGATCGAAATGAACCTTGACCAAAGTACATCCTTTACCAAAAAACAAAAAAGGCATCCCGAGGGATGCCTTTTTCTCCACAGACGCGATTACTGAGCGGCTGGGGTGCTTGCAACTTTGCGCTGCGGCAGTTTCTCTTTGATACGTGCCGACTTGCCCGAACGCTCGCGCAGGTAGTACAGCTTGGCGCGACGCACGTCACCACGACGCTTCACTTCGATCGAAGCGATCAGCGGCGAGTACAGCTGGAACGTACGCTCGACACCTTCACCCGACGAGATCTTGCGAACGATGAAGTTCGAGTTCAGGCCGCGGTTACGACGCGAAATGACGACGCCTTCGTATGCCTGGGCGCGCTTGCGGTTGCCTTCGACGACGTTGACGCTGACGATGACGGTGTCGCCAGGTGCGAAATCAGGAATGGCACGGCCGAGGCGCGCGATTTCTTCCTGCTCGAGTTGCTGAATCAGATTCATTTTATGACTCCAAAAACCATCTTGCTGGCGCTGTTGACTACGAATGCGTGCCCAGTAGAGGATGGGGTTGAACACAGGGGCAACATGCTCCTGCGTCTCGCACCGGTTGGTGCATTTTCCGGCTACTCCCGCGAAGGGAGCGTTGCCAGGAACTTTTCGTCGGCCGCCGTTAGCTGGCCCGCTTCGCGGGCCTTGCCTAACAGTTCGGGCCGTTTCTTCGCGGTCGCCTCCAGCATGCGCTGGCGACGCCACTTGGTAATCTCGGCGTGGTTGCCGCCCATCAGGACCGGCGGCACCGCGACTCCTTCATACACTTCAGGACGCGTGTAATGCGGCGAATCGAGCAGGCCGTTGACGAAACTGTCTTCGACCGCCGAGGCGTCGTCGCCCAGCACCCCGGGCAATTGCCGCACCACGGCATCCATCAGCGCCATCGCCGGCAGTTCGCCGCCGGAGAGGACGAAGTCGCCGAGGGAAATTTCCTCGTCGACGACGCGGTCCAGCAGGCGCTGGTCGACCGCTTCATAGCGGCCGCACAGGACGACGAGGCCAGGCTCGTCCTTCAGCGCCATGACGCGCTCGTGCGTCAGCGGTTTGCCTTGCGGCGACATGAATACCACGCGCGGCGGCGGCAGGCCGAGTTCGACCTGGCGCGCCTTGGCCGCATTGATCGTCGCCTCGAGGGGACGGGCCAGCATCACCATGCCCGGGCCGCCGCCATAGGGGCGGTCATCCACGGTGCGGTGGCGATCCGTCGTGAAATCGCGCGGATTCCACAGCGTCAGGCCCCAGCGTTCCTGCTCGAAGGCGCGGCGGGTCACACCCGACTGCGTCAACGCGGCAAACATCTCGGGAAACAAGCTCACGACGTCAAACTGCATCGGGACCTCGCTTCATGAGGACCAGGCCCTGGGTATTAATAATCCAGGCCCCAGTCCAGGGTAATCTTTTTATCCTGCAGGTCGACGTGCTTCACGAACTGGTCCACAAACGGAACGAGGCGCTCGGGCGCCTTGTCGCTGCTGTCCGGATTGGCGACGGGCTCGATGCGCAGAATCGACTGCGGACCGTTGCTCATCATGTCGATCACCTTGCCGAGGGCTACGCCCTCGAGGTTCACGGCATCCATGCCGATCAGGTCGGACCAGTAATACTCGTCTTCCTCAAGCGAGGGAAACTGGGCGCGCGACACATGCACGCCGGCGCCCTTGAGCGCTTCGGCAGCATCGCGGCCGGGCATCCCGACCAGGGTGGCGACCACGTCGCCACCATGCATCTTCGCGGTCCGTACGGTGACGGAGCGCAGGCTCGGCTTGTCGAGCCACCAGGTTTTCACGTTCAGCAGCGCATCCGCATCCGTCGAGAACGGCGTGACACGGATGGCGCCGGCAATCCCGTAGGCGCCGGAAACATACCCGACCTGGGTCAGGTCGTCAGGGGCTTGCGCCCCCACTGCGGCAACTGAATCGGTCAAACCTGGAACCTTGCTTAGGCTGCCGGGGTCTGCTGGGCGACCAGGCGAGCAACGGTTGGCGACAGTTGTGCGCCAACGCCTTGCCAGTAGGCCAGACGGTCTGCGGTGATCTTCAGGCCGATTTCAGCGCCCGATGCCATCGGGTTGTAGAAGCCGATACGCTCGATGAAACGACCATCGCGACGGTTACGCGAGTCGGTTGCAACGATGTTGAAGAATGGGCGCTTCTTGGCGCCTCCACGAGCTAAACGAATAACGACCATAATATTTCCAAAAAGTTGTGCTGGGCGGAGAAAGCCGACGATTATAGCGCGCAATGCCGCAGAGCAGCAAGCGATAATGACAAAAGTCGGAAACAGAGCGCGCGGTCCCGGCCGAATTGAGCATTATGGCCGATTTTTTGTGCGACCGCTACCTGCCCTTCCCCCTCGCCCGCCCCTTGCAACATGTTGATACATGAAATTTACATAATAGATGATGCTTTTGCTACGTTTTTGAACGATACTCATTGTTTCCGTGTAACATTTATTTTTCGCATGGCACATAAGAACAAGACGCTCGCTACGGGCCTGGCACTCGTCCTCGGCATGCTGGGGGCGCACCGCTTCTACCTGTACGGCGCCGTCGACCGCCTCGGCCTGCTCCACGCCGGCAGCCTGCCGGTCTCGGCACTCCTGTACAGCCAGGTGGACGGCATCCATCCCTTCTATGCCTTGCTGCCGCTCCTGGTCTCGAGCATCGTTGCTTTCATCGGCGCCCTGGTCATCGGCCTGAGCCCGGACGACAAATGGGACGCGCGCTTCAATCCGGGCTCGGGCAGGCAGTCGCGCTCGACCTGGCCGCTGGCCGTACTGCTCGTGCTGACCCTGCTGGTCGGCACCACGGTCCTGATCGCCACGATCTCGCGCCTGTTCGACCTGATGTATACGGGCGGCGCTTACGGCTGACAAGCCTGGCGCTGAATATTTGGGCAGCGCTTGCCGCTGAATATCCGGGCCTGCGGCTCAACATCCGAACGGCGCCTGTGGCTCGATATCCGCGCCACACCTGAGGCAGACGACGTAGCCGCCCACCTGCAGCGCCGCTTCCCTTCCCCCGTCAAATGCCCGGCGGCCAGCGATACTTCGGCAGCACCGCGGGCGCCGTCCCGCTGATGATGACGATTTCCCGGTGTGCCTTGAGCTCGAGCTGCGCCGGGTCGCCCACGACGGGCGTGAGCTTATCGTTCTCGATCAGGTAGAAGCGCACCGGCCCCGCCAGCCCGGCCGTGCCGTTTGCACCCAGCGGCTGGTTCCACAGCGCGAAGAATTGTCCGAGCGTGAACTTCTTCGGCACGTCGGTCTCGATGTGGATGACGCCCATCACGTCGTGCGTGTGCAGCTCGTACGCGCAGCCGCTGCGCCCGACATTGTCGGGCAGCCCCTGGCGCACCCCGTCCTTGTAGATCGAGACCAACGAATGGATGTGGTAGTCCTCGTTGACCAGGCAGCCGACGCCGGCCACCGGAACCCGGCCCGCAGGCGCGACCCAGGCCGGCCAGCCGGGCTGGCTGTTGATGGTGCCCTCGACGAGCTCGGTATAGGTGTCGGCCAGCACTACCTCCGGCGGCGCGGGTGTCGGTGCGGGCGGCGGGCCTGGCTGCGGCTGCGGCACGGGCTGGGTCGGTTGCGGCGGATCGGCGGCGACCACGTCCGGGCCGGAATCGCCGCCGCCACCGCATGCGGCCAGCAACAGCAGGGACATCGCGAGGGAATAAGGGGTTGGATGACGGACGGTGCGCGCAAGCGGTAATGGCATATCGGCTCCTGATGAATAGTGAATGGAGCCAGCTTACGAACGCGGCCGTAGCGTTCCGTTTATTCGGGATCAAACTCAGCCGATCGAGCGCCGCATGATGGATCAAGGCAGGCCCGGCGACGCGGCATAAAAAAAGCGGCCCGCAGGCCGCTGCGTGCAACACGCCGGGCCGTTCAATGATGATCCTTCTTCACCTTGCGGCTGGCCTCGACGAGGTCGGCCTGCAGACGCTCGATGGTGCGCACCTCGACGCTGAGGTGATCGAGGATCGCATTCACGAAGGCGAACTCGGCCGGGGAGGTCCAGCCCGGCTGGTGGATGATGCGCTGCAGTTCGAGCAGGTGTGCGCCGCGACCCAGCGTGGCGAGCGCGTCCGCCAGCGTCTTGATCGATTTTTCCAGCTCGTGGATGTGGTGCGAGTGGACCTCGCGATCCTTCTTGTGGTCGCGGTCGTCCTTGTCGTACTTATCGTACTTGTCGTACTTGTCGCCCTTGTCATCGCAGTCGCGCACCTTCCAGTACTCGCGGTACTTGTAGTGCTCGCGGTACTCGCACTTGTCGCGGTCCTTGCCGTCGTCATGATCGGGACGGTCGCGGCAGTCCTCGCCTTTATCCGGGCGATGATCGTGATCGTGGTCGTTCTTGTCGTCGTATGCCTTCTTGCTAGCCATGGTGTATCTCCTCGTCGAGCCGCAGGGACAGTGGGCCGCCGGCTCATGCGCGGCTTGAGTACAAGTTAGTTCACTCAACATGAGCTCGCTTTGAGCCAAACTAAATTTGCGTCCCAATTATTTCCTGCAAACGTTTATCGGAGTAAAACTTCGTTATCGAAATATTGTTTGCATGAATCGAATTAACGGCAGAGAACACGCTAGCTGACGGAACGGTAATAAAAAAAGCGGCCCGCAGGCCGCTTTTCGACTCCGTGAAGGACGGGACTGGCGTCCCGCCTTCACTTCCATACCATGCTTCAGAACTGCTCGACGTCCAGCGCCAGCACGCCGGCGCTGCCCTCGACGATGGCCGTGCGCAGGCCGCCCGCACCCGACAGGATGTGGTCGGCGAAGAAGCGCGCCGTAGCGATCTTCGCACGCAGGAAGGCGGCGTCGCCTTCGCCCGCATCGAGCTTGCGCTGCGCGACCAGGGCCGCGCGCGCCATCTGCCAGCCGCCCAGCACGATGCCGGCCAGCTTCAGGTAGAGCACGGAGCCGGCGAACACGCCCTTGATGTCCGACTTGACGTTGGCGACGACGAAGTCGACGACTTCTTCGAGCGCCGCGGAGCCGAGCGCCAGCTGCTTGCGGATGGCTACAAAGTCTGCGCCCTGCACTTCGGCCAGCGCGGCCTCCGTCTCACGTACCTGGGCGATGATCGATTTCGCCACGGCGCCGCCGTCGCGCACCGTCTTGCGGCCGACCAGGTCGTTCGCCTGGATCGCGGTCGTGCCTTCGTAGATGGTCAGGATCTTGGCGTCGCGGTAGTGCTGGGCCGCGCCGGTCTCCTCGATGAAGCCCATGCCGCCATGCACCTGCACGCCGTCGCGCGTGACGTTTTCGCTCATCTCGGTCGACCAGCCCTTGATGACCGGGACCAGGTACTCGTACACCGACAGGTTGGCCTTGCGGGTCGCTTCGTCGGCGTGGTAATGCGCCACGTCCGAGATGCCGGCGCCGACATAGGCCAGCGCACGCGCCGCTTCCGTCTGGGCGCGCATCGACATCAGCATGCGGCGCACGTCCGGGTGGTTGATGATGGCGACCGGGCCGGCGGAACCTGCCAGGTCGCGCGACTGGATGCGCTCTTTCGCGAACGCGACCGCCTGCTGGTAGGCGCGTTCGGCCAGGCCGATGCCCTGCATGCCGACGCCGAAGCGGGCCGCGTTCATCATGATGAACATGTATTCCAGGCCGCGGTTTTCCTCGCCGACCAGCGTGCCGATGGCGCCGCCGTTGTCGCCGAACTGCAGCACGGCGGTCGGGCTGGCCTTGATGCCCAGCTTGTGCTCGATCGAGACGCAGTGCGCATCGTTGCGCGCGCCCGGCGTGCCGTCTTCGTTGATCAGGAACTTCGGCACGATGAACAGCGAGATCCCCTTCACGCCCGGCGGCGCGTCCGGCGTGCGGGCCAGCACCAGGTGGATGATGTTCTCGGCCATGTCGTGCTCACCGTAGGTGATGTAGATCTTGGTGCCGAAAATTTTATACGTACCGTCGCCCTGCGGCACGGCGCGGGTGCGCACGGCGGCCAGGTCCGAACCGGCCTGGGGCTCGGTCAGGTTCATGGTGCCGGTCCACTTGCCGGTGATGAGCGGTTCGAGGTACAGCGCCTTCTGCTCTTCCGAGCCGGCCGTCAGCAGCGCTTCGATGGCGCCGTCGGTCAGCAGCGCGACCAGCGCGAACGAGATCGAGGCCGCGTTCAGCATTTCGGTGCACGGCGTGGCGACGAGTTTCGGCAGGCCCTGGCCGCCGAATTCGCCCGGATGCTGCACGCCCTGCCACCCGGATTCCCCAAAGGCCTGGAAGGCGACCTTGAAGCCGGCGGAGGTCGTGACCTGGCCGTCGTGCCAGAAGCTCGGCTCCTTGTCGCTCGGGTGGTTCAGCGGGGCGACGACTTCGCCGCAGAACTTCGCGTTCTCCTCCAGCACCGCTTCGACGGTGTCGACGGTCGCATCTTCGCAGCCTGGCAGCTGGCTCACCTGCTGCAGGTTCGCCAGTTCGTTCAGGACGAACAGCATGTCTTTGATCGGGGCTTGGTAGCTCACGATATCTCCTCAGAATGGAATGTAAAACAGGCCACGAAGCCTGGCGAATGCCGGACCAGCGTGGCCTGAGTTTTTGTTCTTCGTAGGGTGGGCACTTGTGCCCACGCGGTTCACCGATTGCGACACGGTAGCAGTGCGAATCCTGATGCGCACGTAAACCGCGTGGGCTCGAGAGCCCACCCTACGTTAATCAGCCGAGTTCCTTGACCAGCGCCGGGATCACTTCGAACAAGTCACCCACCAGGCCGTAGTCAGCCACCGAGAAAATCGGCGCTTCCGGATCCTTGTTGATGGCGACGATGGTCTTCGAGTCCTTCATGCCGGCCAGGTGCTGGATCGCGCCCGAGATGCCCACTGCAATGTACAGCGACGGGGCGACGATCTTGCCGGTCTGGCCGACCTGCCAGTCGTTCGGCACGTAGCCGGCGTCGACGGCGGCGCGCGAGGCACCCATGGCGGCGCCCAGCTTGTCGGCCAGCGGTTCGAGCAGCTTGAAGTTGTCGCCCGAGCCCATGCCGCGGCCGCCGGAGACGATGATCTTGGCGGCGGTCAGTTCCGGACGGTCCGACTTGGCCAGTTCGCGGCCGACGAAAGCCGACTTGCCGAAGTCCGCTGCGGCGGCGATCTGCTCGACCGCAGCCGAGCCACCGGTGGCAGGGGCGGCGTCGAAGCCGGTGCCGCGCACGGTGATGACTTTCACCGCGTCGGTCGACTGCACGGTGGCGATGGCGTTACCGGCGTAGATCGGGCGCTCGAAGGTGTCCGGCGAATCGACCTTGGTGATTTCCGAGATCTGGGCCACGTCCAGCTTGGCGGCGACGCGCGGCAGGATGTTCTTGCCGTAGGCGGTAGCCGGGGCCAGGATGTGCGAGTACGAACCGGCGACGGCCAGGATCTGCTCGGCCACGTTTTCGGCCAGGCCGTCGGCGAAGTACGGTGCGTCGGCGACCAGCACTTTCGAGACGCCGGCGATCTGCGCGGCGGCTTCGGCGGCGGCGCCGCAGTTCGAGCCGGCAACCAGCACGTGCACGTCGCCACCGCACTGGGCGGCCGCGGTCACGGTGTGGTGGGTTGCGCCCTTCAGGGAGCCATTGTCGTGTTCAGCAATTACGAGTGCGACCATGATGTGTCCTATATTTTTTAGATGACTTTGGCTTCGGTGCGCAGCTTCTGCACCAGCGTGGCGACGTCCGGCACCTTGACGCCGGCCGAACGCTTGGCCGGCTCGACGACCTTCAGGGTCTTCAGGCGCGGGCTCACGTCGACGCCCAGGTCTTCCGGCTTGATCGTTTCCAGCGGCTTCTTCTTGGCCTTCATGATGTTCGGCAGCGTGACGTAGCGCGGCTCGTTCAGGCGCAGGTCGGTGGTGACGATGGCCGGCAGGCTCAAGGCCACGGTTTCCAGGCCGCCGTCGACTTCGCGGGTCACGGTGACTTTGCCGTCTTCCAGCACCACTTTCGACGCAAACGTCGCCTGCGGCCAGCCCAGCAGGGCCGCCAGCATCTGGCCGGTCTGGTTCGAATCGTCGTCGATCGCCTGCTTGCCCAGGATGATCAGCTGCGGCTGCTCCTTGTCGGCCAGCGCCTTCATGATCTTGGCCACGGCCAGCGGCTCGGTCTCGCCTGCGGTTTCCACCAGGATGCCGCGGTCCGCGCCGATCGCCATGCCGGTGCGCAGGGTTTCCTGGCACTGCGGAACGCCGATGGACACCGCCACCACTTCGGTGACCTTGCCGGCTTCCTTCAAACGGGTCGCTTCTTCGAGCGCGATTTCGTCGAACGGGTTCATCGACATCTTGACGTTGGCGATATCCACGCCGCTGCCGTCGGACTTGACGCGGACCTTGACGTTATAGTCGACCACGCGTTTGACGGGTACCAGGACTTTCATAGGTGTGCCTTTGAAAAATTGAAGAGGTAGACTTTGGTGAGGAACCTGTCTCAGTGGTTCCAAAATGGCCTAGATTATAAGAGATAAACAGCTTCAAGGCTGAATTAAAGCACGATCGTGCGATTTTCGGTTAGAAGAAATCTTCCAAATCGTGGCCGTGTCGAACTTCAGAGGGGGGAAACTGGCGGGGCGAATGGTGCCCCGCCGGGAAAGGGAATTACTTGCGGCGCATCAGGAAGACGAACTCGCCGTTGTTCTGCGAGTGGGACAACAGGGCGTTGCCGGTCTGCTTGGCGAACGCCTGGAAGTCGCGCACGGAACCGGTGTCGGTCGCCGTGATGCGCAGCACCTCGCCGGTGGCCATTTCGGCCAGCGCCTTCTTGGCTTTCAGGATAGGCAGCGGGCAGTTCAGGCCGCGCGCGTCCAGGTCCTTCTGGAATTGAATCGTATCGGTGTCGAGAATGGTGTCGCTCATCGCATGCCTGCTTAGGTGGTGATACTGAGTTGGAGTCTACTCCAATTTGCGGATTATGACGCGCCGCACAAAAATAGTCACGAATTGTTGCATCGTCGCAACCGGATCAGGCTGGTTGTGAGGATGCCCGAGCTGTGTCCGTAGGGTGGACGGGTCTCCCGTCCACGCGTTCAACTCGCGGGTGAACATCAGAGTGGCCGCATCGACCGTGCGCTGAACGCGTGGACGGCATAGCCGTCCACCCTACCAAATCGCGTTACGCGCGCTCGCCCACCCAGGCGGCAACGCCAGCCAGCGCCGCAGGCAGGCCCGACGGATCGGTACCACCAGCCTGCGCCATGTCCGGACGCCCGCCACCCTTGCCGCCCACCTGCTGGGCAACAAAATTGACCAGCTCGCCGGCTTTGACTTTACCGGTCGCATCCTTGGTCACGCCCGCGATCAGGCTGACCTTGCCATCAGCGACGCTGGCCAGCACGATGGCCGCGGTCTGCAGCTTGTCCTTGAGCTTGTCCATCGCCTCGCGCAGGGTCGCCACGTCGGCGCCTTCCATCGTCGCGGCCAGCACCTTGATGCCGTTCACGTCGACGGCCTGGTTCAGCAGCTCGTCGCCCTGCCCCGCAGCCAGCTTCGACTTCAGCGCCGCGACTTCCTTCTCCAGCACCTTCACCTGGTCCTGCACCTGGGCGATGCGCGACGGCAGTTCGTCCGGGCCGGTCTTCAGGGCCGAGGCGGCGGCCAGCAGCTTGGCGTTGGTCGCCTGCACCCATGCCAGCGCGCCCTCGCCCGTCACCGCTTCGACGCGGCGGATGCCGGCGGCGACGCCGCCTTCCGACACGATCTTGAACAGGCCGATGTCGCCGGTGCGGGTCACGTGGACGCCGCCGCACAGCTCTTTCGAAGAGCCGATATCGAGCACGCGCACTTCGTCGCCGTACTTCTCGCCGAACAGCGCCATCGCACCATGTTTCACCGCGTCGTCGAAGGACATGTGCTGGGCCTGGGTCGGATGGTTTTCCAGGATCTCGCGGTTGACGATCATCTCGACTTGCGCGATCTGCTCGAGCGTCATCGGCGCGTTGTGGCTGAAGTCGAAACGGGTTTTATCAGGATCGACCAGCGAGCCCTTTTGCTGAACGTGGCTGCCAAGGACTTCCTTCAGCGCCTTGTGCATCAGGTGGGTCGCCGAGTGGTTGCGGATGGTGCGCGCGCGCTTGGCCTGGTCGACCTGCGCATCGACCGTGTCGCCCACCTTCAGCGAACCGGAGCGCAGCACGCCGTGGTGGCCGAACACCTCGGCCTGGATTTTCAGGGTATCTTCGACTTCGAACTGCCCGCCTTGCGACGCGATCAAACCGTGGTCGCCGACCTGGCCGCCCGACTCGGCGTAGAACGGGGTCGTGTCGAGCACGACGATGCCTTCCTGGCCGGCTTTCAGTTCCTGCACCGAGACGCCCTCCGAGTACAGCGCCAGCACATGGGTGTTGTGCACCAGCGACTCGTAGCCGACGAACTTGGTCTTCTCGCCTGCGTATTCGACCTTGGCGGCCATCTTGAACTTGCCGGCGGCGCGTGCGGTCTTCTTCTGCTGTTCCATGGCGGCGGTGAAGCCGGCTTCGTCCAGCGTCACGCCACGCTCACGGCAGATGTCGGCCGTCAGGTCGAGCGGGAAGCCGTAGGTGTCGTACAGCGTGAAGGCGGTGGCGCCGTCCAGGTTTTTCGCATCCTTGGCCAGCTGGGCTTCCAGGATCTTCATGCCGTTTTCCAGCGTCTCGCCAAAACGCTCTTCCTCGGCCTTGAGCACCTGCGCGACGCGCTCTTTCGCGTCCATCAGCTCCGGATAGGCCGTGCCCATCTCGGTGTTCAGGTCTTCGACCAGCTTGTAGAAGAACGGACGGGTCTGGCCCAGCTTGTGGCCGTGGCGCAGCGCGCGGCGGATGATGCGGCGCAGGACGTAGCCGTGGCCTTCGCTGCTCGGGATGATGCCGTCGACGATCATGAAGGAAGCGGCGCGGATGTGGTCCGCGATCACCTTCAACGAGTTGTTCTCGATGTCCGTGGCGCCGGTCTCGCGCGCGGCGGCCTTGATCAGCGCCTGGAACAGGTCGATCTCGTAGTTGCTGTGCACGTGCTGCAGCACGGCGGCCAGGCGCTCCATGCCCATGCCGGTGTCGATCGACGGCTTCGGCAGCGGGGTCAGGGTGCCCGACTCGTCGCGGTTGAACTGCATGAACACGAGGTTCCAGATCTCGATGAAGCGGTCGCCGTCTTCGTCGGGCGAGCCTGGAGGACCGCCCCAGATGTCGGCGCCGTGGTCGTAGAACACCTCGGTGCACGGGCCGCAAGGGCCTGTGTCGGCCATCTGCCAGAAGTTGTCCGACGCGTAGCGCGCGCCCTTGTTGTCGCCGATGCGGATGATGCGCTCTTTCGGCACGCCGATTTCGTTGGCCCAGATGTCGTAGGCCTCGTCGTCCTCGAAGTAGACGGTGACGGTCAGCTTCTCGGCCGGCAGCATGTAGACCTTGGTCAGCAGCTCCCAGCAGTACTGGATGGCGTCGCGCTTGAAGTAGTCGCCGAAGCTGAAGTTACCCAGCATTTCGAAGAAGGTGTGGTGGCGTGCGGTGTAGCCGACGTTTTCCAGGTCGTTGTGCTTGCCGCCGGCGCGCACGCAGCGCTGCACCGAGGTCGCGCGCTTGTACGGGCGCGTGTCCAGGCCGAGGAAAACGTCCTTGAACTGCACCATTCCGCTGTTGGTCAACAACATGGTCGGATCGTTGCCCGGCACGAGGGGGCTGGACCGTACGATCGTATGGCCCTTGGACTCAAAAAACTTGAGGAACTTTTCGCGAATTTCGGAGGATTTCATGTTGGCGGGTGCGGAAAGAGCGCAGTACGGTAGCGCAGTTCGTAGATTGGGCAACGATTATATCAGCCGTCTGTAACTTATTTACACGCGTTGCAGTTGGCTGCTTCACGGCTCAACCTGGCGATAAAAGGGGCATGGACCCGTAGGGTGTGCGGCTACACCCGGCAACGCGAACAGACGCGGCTCGTGCGCCGCCCACGCGTTCAACCATCCCCAGAAACCTCGCGAAGTTTCGAAGGCTGGTTGAACGCGTGGGGTGATGGGGGCTAGATGCCTCCATCACGCGAAGCAGGCGTCAAAGCAGCATCTATTCAGGCTGCCGAGTGGAGCCGACCACCCTACGCCCTCCGGCACAAGCCGGCGCCATCATCACGCGAAATACGGCCCGATCAGGTCAATCCGATCCGTACAAAACGCCTCCACACCCCAGGACAGCAACTCCCTCGCCCGCCTTGGGTCGTTCACCGTATAGCAAAACAGCCCGAAGCCCGCCGCGCGCACGGCGGCAGCCTGCTCGCGCGTCAGGTGCTTGTGGTTAGTGTGAATGGCGACCGCCTCGACCGAGTGGGCGCGGCGCTCCCAGTCGGGCGGCAGTTCGCTCATCAGGCAGGCGCGCGGCACCTGGGGCGCCACCTCGCGCGCCGCCTCCAGCGCAAGGTGGCTGAACGAGGACAGCAAGGGCACAGCGGCCAGGTCCCCTGCTGCGATCTCGTCGGCGTACATGGCGGCCGCGATGCGCGCGACGGTGCCGCCGGTCTCGAGGTCGTAGCCGGGCGCCGGCTTGAGTTCCATGTTCATCCAGATGCCGTGCGCCTTGCAGAAGCCCGCGAACTCGACGAAGAGCGGCACTGGCTCGCCCTCGTGCCCGCGTCCGAACCAGCCTCCGGCATCCATGAGGGCCAGTTCGGCGGCGTCGTAGTCGAACACGTTGCCGGAGCCGGCCACGGTGCGCCCGAGGTAGGGATCGTGCATGACTACCGGGACGCCGTCGCGGGCCAGCATGATGTCGTATTCGATGGCGGCAAAGCCGCGCCGCATGCCTTCGCGCAGGCCGGCCAGCGTGTTTTCAGGCGCCAGCGTGCCGCCGCCCCGGTGAGCCAGCACGCGCGGATAGCGCCAGGAGCCGAAGTGGGCAGTCATGTCAGCGGACTGCCAGCCTGGAAGCCAGGTAGAGAAAACCGCCGACGTTGAGCACGACCGTGCACCAGAACAGTTGCTGGAACGGGCGCTTGGCCGTCTTGTGGCGCAGCCATTGCTGGGCCAGCAGCGCGCCGGGCCAGCCGCAGGCCAGGCCGAGCAGCAGCAAGGTGCGCTCCGGCGTGCGCCAGCCACCCTTGCGGGCGGCCGACTTGTCGATCGCGTACACCACGAAGCAGGTCAGGCTGATGACCAGGTAGGCACCGGCGACCAGCAGCGGCAGTTGCCACACGACACTGGCGGCGGCATACACCAGGGCAAAGAGGAAAATCGGCAGGTAAATCATCTTGCCAGCTTAGCGCGGCGAGCAAGCAATTGCTAGTCGGCATGGGTGAGGCTGTTTTATTTCCGATCCGTTGGATACCGTACCGAAGCACGCAATCGAACACCCTACCCTCGACCTTCACCTTGTCATTCAAGCAGGAGAACGTCATGGCTTTTGATTTGGGAAATTTGTTGCAGCAATACATGGGCGGCGCCTCCGGTGCCGACAATACCCGTGCGGCGGAAGATTTCGACCGCGTGTCCCAGCAGGTTCCGCGCGAGCAGCTGGCGCAAGGCGTCACCCAGGCTTTCCGCTCGGACCAGACGCCACCCTTCCCCCAGATGGTCGGTCAGATGTTCGGACAGAGTAATCCGAACCAGCAGGCGAGCATGCTGAACCAGCTGATCGCGGCCGCCGGTCCGGCGCTGATGGGCGCGCTGGCCGGCCGCGGCATGGGCGGCGGCGGCATGGGCGGCATGGGCGGCATGGGAAATATGGGCGGCATGGGCGGCCTCGGCGGCTTGCTCGGCAACCTGATGGGCGGAGGCAACGGCGGCAGCACGCCCCCGCAGATCACGCCTGAACAAGCGTCGCAGCTGACACCCGAGCAAGTGCAACAGATCGCCGAAAAGGCGGAACAGGAAAATCCGGGCGTGGTCGAGCGCATGGGCGACTTCTACGCCGAGCATCCGAACGTCGTCAAAGGGCTGGGCGGCGCGGCACTCGCGATCGCCCTCGCCCACCTGGCGCAGGGCATGCGCCGCTGATTCACAGTCACCTTTTGCAGTCACCTTCAACCAACAACAAAGGAGCATCTTATGGGCATGCTGAGCAATATCTTCAACAAAATCTTCCCGAACTCGGACTCGGCCAAGAAAGCGCAGGCACAGGCACAAGCTCAAGCCCAGGCTCAGGCACAAGCCCAGGCACAGGCCCAGGCGCAAGCCGCACCGCGTCCAACGGCGCCAGCACCTGCCGCGCCTGCCGCCGCGCCCGCGGCGGCCCCTGCCCCGGCGGCTATGGACGAGGTCGATGTCGAAGCCATCCTGAACCAGAAGCTGCAAGCTTCGGGGCAGAACCTGAACTGGCGTACCTCGATCGTCGACCTGCTCAAGCTGCTCGACATCGACAGCAGCCTGGCCGCACGCAAGGAGCTGGCTGCCGAGCTGAACTACTCCGGCGATACCAGCGATTCGGCCTCGATGAACATCTGGCTGCACAAGCAGGTCATGAAGAAGCTGGCGCAAAACGGCGGCAAGGTCCCAGCGGACCTGCAAGACTAATCTGCTTCGATAAGCGATTCAACGAAGTAGCTGAATGAAGCAGCCGGGCGAAACCGCCCGGCTGCTTCGTCGCGTCCGCTCCACTCAGTCCGCCAGGCTGGTATTCGCCGCCGTCCCGCAGGCGAAACAGAAGCGCCCGAAGGCGTTCTTGCGCGTGGCGCAGCCGCCGCAGCGGTTGAAGAGGCCGATGCCGCAGTGCGGGCAGAAATCGATCGCAGTATCCTTCAGGTCTACGTGGCGCTCGCATCCCGGGCACACGCCCCTGCCCAGGCGCGTCAGCGCCATGTCGTAGCGCAGCGTCTGGCGGCGCTGGACGTCCGGCAGCGCTTCGGTTTCCTTCTGGCGCGCCAGGTAGCGCTGCAGTGCGGCGATCGCATAGCGTCCGGCCACGACCGTGACGACAATGCCGACGATGTAACGGACATAACCGCCATAGCTGGGCAGGTAGGGCACGAGTTCGAAGAAAAACACGAACAGGGCAAAGAAAATGAATCCCCAGGCGAAGGGCCAGTACGGGCTCTTGCGCTTGTGCTTGAACAGCCAGCCGGCCGCCACCAGCAGCGGCAGGGTCAGCGCCAGGCGGTAGGCAAACACGCGCAGGATCAAGGCGTCGATGGCGTCGATTTGCTTGCGCTGTGCCGGCAGTTCGAGGTCGCCGCGGCGTCGCGCGGCACGTTCCGCCTGCTGGTTCGCATCCAGCAATGCCTGGCGCTGCGCTTCCACGGCGCCGAGAGCCTGCCTCTCCTGGGTTTCCATTGCCTCAAGCGCCTTTGTGCGCGTGACCAATTCGGCATCCTGGTCGGTTCGCCCGGTGACGCTGCGCGTGGCAAGCCAGCTGTTGAAGGTGTCATGCGCAGCTTTGGTGTTCGACTTCGCTACTTCATGCTTCTCGACAGCCTGCTCCTGACGTTCGCGAGCGAGCGTCTGCGCCCTCTCCGCCTGCTGTTCCTCGGCCCGCACGGCGGCCAGTTGCGCCGGGTCAATGAACTGTTCGAGGGTTGGCGGTTCTTCCACGTCCGCCAGGTTCTCGACCAGCTTGCCGCCTAATCCGATCAGGAAGCCGGCGAACGCCAGCGCCACCAGCCACAGCGCGCGATGCAACCATTTCTCGGTCAGCCGCAATCCTTTGCTCATGATTTCCTCCAGTTACGATACGCCGTGATCATCGGGGAATGCCACGGGCCGCAGCTTGGCATGGCGCAAAGCGGGGTGCGAGAGGAGGATGGGAAGGAGCGTCGGGCGATACCGGGGGTAGCGCGAGGTGAGGCGACGTAGGGCCCTTGCCGCAGGGGCAAGGGCCGGGAGAACATCAGAAGTACGACAAGCCCAGCGCGCGGCGCACTTCGTCGACGGTACCGGCCGCCACTTCGCGCGCCTTCATCGTGCCTTCCTTGAGCATCTGGATGACCTGCCCCTTGTCCTTCGCGAACTCTTCGCGGCGGGTGCGGATCGGCTCGAGCATTTCCTGCAGCACCAGGTCGAGGCGCTTCTTGACGACGCTGTCGCCCAGGCCGCCGCGGGTGTAATGCGCCTTCATTTCGGCCAAAGCCGCCTTGTCGGTATCGAAGGCGTCCAGGTAGAGGAAGGCGACGTTGCCTTCGACGTGGCCCGGGTCCGAGACCTTCAGGTGCAGCGGGTCGGTATAGACCTGCTTGACGGCGGCGCGGATCTGGTCGGGGCTGTCCCCCAGGTTGATCGTGTTGCCGAGCGACTTGCTCATTTTCGCCTTGCCGTCGATGCCCGGCAGGCGGCCGATTTCCGGCACCAGGGCCTTGCACTCGACCAGGATGTCGCGCTTGGCGAGACGGTTGAAGCGGCGCACGATTTCGTTGCACTGCTCGATCATCGGGATCTGGTCTTCGCCCACCGGCACCAGGGTCGCCTTGAAGGCGCTGATGTCGGAAGCCTGGCTCACCGGGTAGGTCAGGAAGCCGGCCGGGATGTCGCGCTCGAAGTTGCGCAGCGCGATCTCGGTCTTGACGGTCGGGTTGCGTTCCAAACGGGCGACGGTGACCAGATTTAAATAATAGAATGTCAACTCCGCCAGCTCCGGCACCTGGGACTGGATGAAGACCGTCGAGCGCGTCGGGTCGATGCCGACCGCGAGGTAATCGAGCGCCACTTCGACAACATTCCGGTGTACCTTTTCGGTGTCATCCATGTTGTCGGTAAGCGCCTGTGCGTCGGCGAGCATGATGAACTGGCGGTACTGGTCCTGGTAGGTCACGCGGTTGCGCAGGCTGCCCACGAAGTGGCCCAGGTGCAGTGGGCCGGTCGGGCGGTCGCCGGTCAGGATGACGGGTGCGGGGCTGTTGATCGTGGTTTGGGTCATCGGGTTTCCTCGGGTTTCCTTGTGGTGTTGCCCCGATCCCGCCGCGCAAAAACAAAACGCCACCTGAATCGAGGCGGCGTTCATTGAGTCACATCTTCTCGTTAAGGCCGCGCGCTGTCAGCGGCGCCACCAGGTGCAAGACGAGAATTGTGCATTGAAATAGTTCATGGATGGCATGGTTGCAGGTTGACGGCGCGCTGTCAACCGGTAGCACAAGCGGGATCGCGACGGGGGGAGCGGATCCAGCCATGCCGACGATGGCACCCGCCATCGGGACGGCAACCACGTTGCCCGAGCGATACCCAACACGGTCCTTGATCCGAACTTAATCTTTTCGGCGACCGTCTAAAACGTTTTTTGTTGCAAGAATTTTAATAAGTGGTGAAATGATGAATAATACGAGCCCGAACAGCCAACCCCGCCCACTCGAAGAGCGTGTGAAAAAATCGTCAGGGCAAGGCGCGTCGTCGAAGACAGTACAAGGGTACGACGAGACGATGCAACGCAGCCATGGCGAGTTTTCTCACACGCTCGAACTGTGGGGCGGCCTCGAATGCACCGTCAACCGGGTGCAGGACGACTACTTCAGCCAGCTCGACCGCAACGGCCACGCGCTGCGCAACTGCGACATCGGTCGCTTTGCCTCGACCGGCATCCGCGCCATCCGCTACCCGATCCTGTGGGAACGTACCGCCCCGGACGGCATCGACAAGGCCGACTGGAGCTGGCCCGACGAGCGCCTCCCTGCCCTGCGCGAGGCAGGCGTCACGCCCATCGCCGGCCTGATCCACCACGGCAGCGGCCCGCGCGACACCAGCCTGCTCGACCCGGCCTTCCCCGAGCGGCTTGCCGAATACGCCGGCGCGGTGGCCGCGCGCTACCCCTGGCTCGAGTACTACACCCCCGTCAACGAACCCTGCACCACGGCGCGCTTCGCCGGCCTGTACGGCGTTTGGTACCCCCACGCGCGCGACGACAAGAGCTTCATCCAGGCCCTGCTGATCCAGTGCCGCGCCGTCGTGCTGTCGATGCGCGAAATCCGCAAAGTCAATCCGGATGCGAAACTGGTCCAGACCGACGACCTCGGCAAGACCTACAGCACCCCCGAGATGGCGCATGTCGCCGAGTTCTACAACGAGCGCCGCTGGCTGGCCTGGGACCTGCTGTGCGGCATGGTCGGCCCCGAGCACAAGCTGTGGAAGTACCTGGTCGGCACCGGCGTCGACGTCGCCGACCTGCTCTGGTTCCGCGACAACACCTGCCCGCCGGACATCATCGGCGTGAACTATTACGTGACGAGCGAGCGCTGGCTCGACCATCGCCCCGAGCGCTTCCCCCAGCACCACCGCGGCGTGGCCGACGGCATCCCGTGCGCCGACATCGAAGCCTCGCGCGTGCTGGCGACCCCGACGGCCGGCATCGGACCGCTGCTGACGGAAATCTGGGACCGCTACCACCTGCCGCTGGCGATTACCGAAGCGCACATCGACGCCAACCGCGAAGACCAGCTGCGCTGGCTGCTCGAAATCTGGGAAGCGGCGCAGACGACGCGCGCCAACGGCGTCGACATCCGCGCCGTCACTGTCTGGTCGCTGCTCGGTTCCTTCGACTGGAACAGCCTGGTGACGCAGAACCGCGGCTATTACGAGCCGGGCCCCTTCGACGTGCGCTCACCGATGCCGCGCCCGACCGCGCTGGCCGCCATGATGCGCGAACTGGCCGGCGGCCAGCCGTTGTCGCATCCGGTGCTGCGCGGCCAGGGCTGGTGGCGCCGTCCGGGCCGTTTCCTGTGCTCGCCGCCGGTGGCCACGCCCGCCGCCCTCACTTCGATCACGGCCGACGGTCACCGCCTGGTCGGCACGGGCGCCGCGCCGATCCTGATCCTGGGGGCCACCGGCACCCTCGGCCGCGCCTTTGCCCGCGTCTGCCAGAAGCGCCAGCTCCACTACAAGCTGCTGTCGCGCCGCGACATGGACATCGCCGATGCCGCCTCGGTCGAACGCGCCCTGGCCGAATACAAGCCCTGGGCCGTGATCAATACCTGCGGCTACGTGCGCGTGGACGACGCCGAGGGCGACGTCGAACGCTGCCTGCGCGACAACACTGCCGGCCCCGCGATCCTGGCCGAGGCCTGCGCCCGCCATGGCGTGCACCTGACCACCTTCTCGAGCGACCTCGTGTTCGACGGCAGCAAGGGCAGCCCGTATGTCGAGAGCGATCCGGTCACGCCGCTCAACGTGTACGGCCGCAGCAAGGCCGAGTCGGAAACCGCAGTGCTCGACAAGCACCCGGGCGCCCTGGTCGTGCGCACCAGCGCCTTCTTCGGGCCCTGGGACAAGCACAACTTCGTCAAGCTGGCGCTCGACGCTTTGGAGCGCGGCGAACGTTTCGTGGCCGCCAACGACATGACCGTCTCGCCGACCTACGTGCCCGACCTCGTGCACACCTGCCTGGACCTCGCGATCGACCGCGAATCCGGCATCTGGCACCTGAACAATGGCGGCGAAGTCACCTGGTACGAACTGGCGCGCCTGGCGGCGGAGAAGGCCGGCATCGACGCGGGCACCCTCGTCGGCCAGGCGGCCAGCGAGATGGGCATGGCCGCTGCACGCCCCGCCTACAGTGTGCTGCACAGCGAACGCGCCGTCCTGCTGCCGCGCCTGGAAAACGCCCTCGACCGCTTCATCGAGCTGCGCGGCACGGACGACCCGGAGTACGAGGAACTGGTCAAGACCGCCGAATCGCGCCAGCAGGTTGCCAGCGGGCATCGTCAGCAGGAGGAAACCGCGCCGGAGGCGGTGGCGGGGAATTTTTGACCGTTGCCGATTACAGCGCCCGCTTCGCTCAGCCCCACACTCCGAGGAGCGCCAGCACGTACAGGGTCAAGGCCAGCAGAATGCCCCGCAACGGTGTGCTGAACCAGTAACGCTTGGCCAGGACCACGTATCCGCACAGCAGCAACAAGCCGAGCGACAACAGGAAGGCGGAGTTCGACAGGAATGCCTGGTGCATCAACGCGAGGTAGCCGTAGACGGCGCCAAACAGGATGGCGCCGAAACTATGGCTGGCGTTGAAGCCGATCCAGGCCTTCCAGATGGTCGTTTCGCGGCTGATGACGGGCGCGACCTCGCGCATGCGTGCCTGCAGGACGCGATCACGGGGCATGAAGCGCGCGCCATAAAAGGTGAACAACAGGTGCGCCAACCCCAGCAGCAGGATGATCCCGGCGCTCGTGGCAATGAGCATGGCAGGTAGTATCGGCAAGTGAAACCTCTTTGAACGGGTCGCAATTCATGAACGGACGGGCCACCTGCGCCTGCGCGGTGCTAGATGGCAATGCAAGCATAACGCACAGCCGTTATAAAATGCCAACGCAGCCAACAACCGCAAAGGCATTCCCTCGTGCAAGAGCAACACGCCTTCCCGTTTCTGCGGGAAATCATCCTGTTCCTGATCCTCGCCGGTGTCCTCATCCCCACCCTGCAGCGCCTGCGCATCAACCAGGTCATCGGTTTCCTGGTGGCCGGCACCCTGCTCGGCCCCTTCGGCCTGGGCCTGCTCGCTGCGCAGTTTCCCGAAGTGGGCTGGCTCACCTTCCCCAGCGGCCAGGGCGTGTCGATGCTGGCGGAAGTAGGCGTGCTGTTCCTGATGTTCATGATCGGCCTGGAGCTCTCGGCCGCGCGCCTGTGGGCGATGCGCGCCTGGGTGTTCGGCGCCGGGACGGCCCAGGTGCTGGTGAGCGCCCTGCTGATCGGCGGCGCGGCCTGGCTCGCTGGCCAGCCTGTCGCCACGGCGGCCATCCTCGGCGTGGTGCTGTCGCTCTCGTCGACCGCCATCGTCATGCAGCTGATGAGCGAACAGAACAGCACCGGCACCCGCCTCGGCCAGTCTGTATTCGCCGTGCTGATGCTGCAGGACCTGGCCGTGGTGCCGATCCTGGTGCTGATCGGCGTCCTCTCGCGCGGCGCGGGCGACGACGAAGGCGCCGTCACGCTGGCGTTCGTGACGATGGCCAAGGCCGGCGGCGCAATCGCCCTCATCTACCTGGTCGGCCGGCGCGTCATCCCGCCGCTCTTCAAAGCCTTTGCGCGGCACCGCCAGCCCGACGTCTTCATGGCGCTGATCCTGCTCAGCACCTTCGGCATCGCCGGCCTCTCCGCAGCCGCCGGCCTGTCGATGGCGCTCGGTGCGCTGATCGCCGGCCTGCTGCTGGCCGAGACCGAGTTCCGGCACGAGGTCGAGCTGATGGTCGAGCCCTTCAAGGGCCTGCTCATGGGCCTGTTCTTTATGTCGGTCGGGATGAACATGGACACCCGCCAGCTCGTCGAAGCGCCGCTGTGGCTGCTGTCCGCGGTGCTCACCCTGGTGCTGGTCAAGGCCTGCGTGGTCGCGCTGCTGTTCCGGCTCGGGCGCATGCCCTGGGGCCGCGCCGTCGAAGGCGGCCTGCTGCTGTCCCAGGGCGGCGAATTCGTCTTCGTCGTGCTGGGCTACGCCATCAGCGCGCGCCTGCTCGACCCCGCCCTGGGTGCGCGCATCATGCTCGTGGTCGGCCTGTCGATGTTCATCACGCCGCTGCTCGCACGCCTGGGACGCGCCATCGGCGACAGCGGCGAGCGCGCCGCCCGCGAACTGGCTGCGCAACATGACCCGGACGTACTGGCCGAGGCCCGCGGGCGCATCATCATCGCCGGCTTCGGACGCGTCGGCCAGCAGCTGGCCAAGCTGCTCAGCGCGCAGAACATCCCCTTCATCGCCTTCGAGAACGACGCCACGCTGGTTTCGAAACTGCACGCGCTGGGCATGCCCGTCTTCTTCGGCAATGCATCGCGCCCGGAACTGCTGCGCCTCCTGCACGCCGACGACGCCCCGGCGATCGTCCTGACGATGGACAATCCGGCTTCCGCCCTGCAGAGCGTCCACGCGATCCGGCGCGACTTCCCCAAGGTGCCGGTGTTCGTGCGCTCGCGCGACGAAAAGCACGCGCGCTCCCTGCGCCGCGCCGGCGCCACGGTGGTCGTGCCGGAGACGCTCGAAGCGAGCCTGCAGCTGTCGGCATTCGTGCTGGAGGCGATGGGCCTGGACGAACGCACGGTGGACAACATCGTCGACCGCGAGCGCGACCTGTTCGCGGCCCAGCTGGAAGACGCGGGCCTGCGCGAACCGGGCACGCACCGGGCGTGAGGGCGGACCATCGCCGGGCCGGCCCGGCCAGCTATAATCGCCCTCGTTCGAACTTGGCAAAGAGACCAGCATGACCACATCCGGTTCACTCCCCGGCGCCCGGAAGGCGCTCGGGCACATCCGCGTCCTCGACCTGTCGCGCGTCCTCGCCGGGCCATGGTGCTCGCAAAACCTGGCCGACCTCGGCGCCGACGTGATCAAGATCGAGCGTCCCGGCAGCGGCGACGACACCCGCGCCTGGGGCCCGCCCTACGCCAAGGACGCGGACGGCCGGGACACCAGCGAGGCGGCCTACTACCTGTCTGCCAACCGCGGCAAGCGTTCGGTGACGGTCGATATCGCCAGCGCGGACGGCCAGGCCCTGATCCGCGAACTGGCCCGCCATTCCGATGTGGTGCTGGAAAACTTCAAGGTCGGCCACCTGAAACGCTACGGGCTCGATTACGCCTCGCTCAAGGCGATCAAGCCGGACCTCGTCTACTGCTCGATCACCGGTTTCGGCCAGGACGGCCCCTACGCCCACCGCGCCGGCTACGACTTCCTGATCCAGGGCATGGGCGGCCTGATGTCGGTGACCGGCGAACGCGACGAGCTGCCGGGCGGCGGCCCGCAAAAGGCCGGCGTCGCCCTGACCGACCTGATGACCGGCATGTACGCGACCATCGCCGTGCTGGCCGCACTCACCCACCGCGACCGCACAGGCGAAGGCCAGTACATCGACATGGCCCTGCTCGACACCCAGGTGGCGATGCTGGCGAATGTGGGCAGCAACTACCTCAACAGCGGCAAGCCGCCCAAGCGCTGGGGCAACGCCCACGCCAACATCGTGCCCTACCAGACCTTCGCCTGCCTGGATGGCCACATCATCGTCGCCACCGGCAACGACGGCCAGTACCAGAAGTTTGTGGAAGCCGGCGGACGGCCGGAGCTGGCATCCGACCCACGCTTCGCCACCAACCCGCTGCGCGTGCAGAACCGCGACGTGCTGGTGCCGCTGCTGGCCGAGATGGTCGCCACGCGCCCGCGCGACGAATGGATCGCGATGCTGGAAGCGGTCGGCGTGCCCTGCGGCCCGATCAACGACGTCGGCGAAGTCTTCGCCAACGAACAGGTGCAGGCGCGCGCCATGGCGGTCGAACTGCCGCACCCGAGCGCCGGCAAGGTCAAGCTGGTGCGCAGCCCGATGAAGATGTCGGCAACCCCTGCGACGAGCGAGCAGGCGCCGCCGCTGCTCGGCCAGCATACCGACGAGGTACTGCGCGAGGTGCTGGGCCGAAGCGGCGACGAGATTGCGGCGCTGCGCGAGCGCGGGGTGGTATAAGCCGTGTGTTGGTACGCGGGCTGTGGAAGCCCGCGTGGAGTGAACCGCATCGGCCCGCCGCGTCATGCGGCACGGCCTGCGGGCAATCAGTGCAGCTTGTGCTTGAAGTCCGACAGCTCGGCGTGAACGCGGGTGACGACCGCCTCGAGATGCGCCGGCATCTGCGGGCTCGACCTGCTGATGCGCTTGGCCTCGTCGCCCATGTCTTCCAGGCTGTCGACGCACTGGACGATGCGCGCCTCGTCATTCGACTGCATCACATCGCGCGCCTGCTGCAGCTCCCGCGAAATACGCTCGATGCACTGACGCATTTCCGGCGGCGTATCCTGCGACGCCTTGCAAGCCTGCTCGGCTTCGCCGATGGTTTGCTGCAGGTGGTTGTACCGTTGCTGGATTTCATTTGCTTGGAGCATGATGACCTCCTTTGAGAAAGAGCAAACCATTCTAGCGCTGGTGACGAATGTATGCGCGCGGTGCGCACTCTAGCTATGCTGCAATGCTCGACCCACCGTGTTCCTTTTCAATCCGTTTCTGGTAATGGCCGGGCTTCCAACGGCGCCACTTCTGCCGGATCTTCGAGATCCTTGAGCTCCAGTGGCATACGATCAACGTTGACATAAATCCTGTATCGCGTAAAACCCTCGGGAAAACTTTGGTCAACATATAGGATTGTTCCGGCAGGAAGTAAGTGGAGCTTCGTCGTCGGCCGGTCGCCGACCAGGACTAGCGGGGCTTTCAAGATGTGTACTTTTGTCTTTTTATTTCCGGTCCGGGTGTCTGCGAAAGTCGCGAAAAGTAAGGCCCCGCTTACCAACCCCGCGAGGAAAACAGCCAGTGTTTTCATTCCCATCTCTTCACGTAGCCTATGCGTCAACAGTCAGGGTTGATTACTGCCCCACTGCCAAATGGTCTTTCCGTATTCCGCGCTCAAAGTAGGAAATTGTTCCCCGCGCTGGAAGTAGCGGCGCGAGTGCACGTCGGCTGGAGAGAAATAGAAACCCTCTTTCATGCACGTTTCGCCCGCATCGAACCGAGAATTTCCGACTTACAATGTCATGTTAGCTAACTCTGATTTTCATCCCATTGCCAGTACGTACTGCCATATTCTGACTCGTCCTTGGGAGCAATTTCCCCAAGCTGAAGGAATCGTCGACTACCCGGATGTGCGGGACTAAAATAGTATCCTGCCAAGTCGCAAACAGACCCGCCAGGTACTCGTCGATTCATCGTTGCGATCACCTCATCCTTCGCAAATAGCGCGCTTAGATCTTCGAATTCGCCCGGAACTATCTCAACAAGAGCCCAACGGGAAGAGCAACTC
The DNA here is from genome assembly GCF_053668055.1 of Massilia sp. SYSU DXS3249. Classification (NCBI taxonomy): domain Bacteria; kingdom Pseudomonadati; phylum Pseudomonadota; class Betaproteobacteria; order Burkholderiales; family Oxalobacteraceae; genus Massilia; species Massilia sp. SYSU DXS3249. The sequence continues at coordinate 25,642 of NZ_JBSIPX010000016.1, forward strand.
GAAAACGCTTGGCGCGCAACGGCCGCAGGTGCAAGTGAGGGATAAGGCTCGTCGTACAGGAATACCGAATCTTTGAAGACAGTTGCGTATGGCGAGGACGTTGCGAATGCAAACATTTTCTTCTCGTCAAACCAAAGAGCCTCGCGACCAACTGTCCGCAATGCAGCAAGACCGATCTCGTTAAAGGTGTTTGCAGCACGAAGCTTCGCCGCATCCGCCCCTTTCCAAACAAACTGCAACGATGCATGAGGATCGTCAAGAGCAACATATACGCCGGTCTCTGGCGGGATTTCCCCAGTCGATGCAATGACGTCTCCCCGAATTTGAAGTCTTGGAGCTTTAAGCATCAGGCTTATGAACGCAGGATAAACGTAGGCAAAACGATAATCGTTCCATTTATTCTGGTACTTATCGACGGATTTATCATGTGGAGCAGCGTATTCGCTGATTGTGGCAAGCGCAAGATTTAATAGTTTCTCCTCACCCGGAGTCGCCCACTCGGTGGAGTACTCAGCTACTCCTCTAAGAGACTCATTGACCGCAGTCGACCGGTATTTTCCTGATGTACGCAATGCAATATCTACAGCAAGCGACGCTTGCAGGTCCTTCAAGAACGGCCAAGCATTATTTTCCCAATTTTTGCTGAGATTTCTCTCGCCCCAGATCTTGCTCATCAACACTCTATCTCTGCCTTGGGTTTCTGCGGTCTTCAGCAGAGGCTCGACAAAACCGGCAATCAGATCACCAACCATTTTATGCAAGACGGCAAGGTATTCTACCGACGTAAAATGGTATAACATAACGGCTTGAGCTTTACGCCACTGCGTTAGGCAAATCGCATCGCCGCTTTTTTCAATATGATTCATAGTTAGCTCCCTAGCGATGTTTTCTGCCCAGGCAAATCTGGAAGGCCTATCTTCGCTGCCATCCCGGCTCCTTCGAATTCAGTATATCCCCATCCAGTTTCGAAAGGGCCGCTAATGTTCGGATGGTTTATTTTTTCGCGGACAGAAAGGTGTGAATCATAGAATGCCTTCTGCTGAGACGAATTCATCCTCGCGGCTTTCAAAGATACTTCACGTTGCGTCATCGGCTTGCCTAGTTTTGATGCTTTGCCACCACCTACTTTGTAGTACAACATCTCGTCATTCCGTGGATCCGCTCTATCTACCTTGAATACGATTTGTTCGTATCCGCCTTCCAACTGATAGCCAGGCAGGCTGTTTTTCGTTTGGCTCGAGGCTATACCTCGCCAAACATTTAACGATTCGCCAGCCTTGATATCGTAAACCACAAATTGTCCGTTAACGTTCCAGTCTGGCCATACGGCGAGAAATTTCCGCCAAGCCGATTTCGGATCAACGTCACTCTGGAGCCTTTTAAAAACTTCTTCGCTTACCCAACAATCACTCATTCCTCGACTGTTCGGGGCCAAGATACGATATAGACGAGCTGGCCCTGCAATTGTTGCAGCCGTTAACGTATGAAACGACCGAATGTTTTGATCGGTTAGCGAAGGAAATATATCCTTCGGATTCTTTGCTTTTCCGCTGGCTGTTGTGCTCGACGCTTTGGCATCAACGTCGAACCTCACATCATTCGGTTCTACTTCCGGATATACTAAATCCGCACGGTGGGTAAGCCATTTGGGCTTCCTCTTTCGCATCAGTGCTACTGCTGCTGATTCAGGAAGCGCGCCACGATAGTGGATATTCTTGGCGTCGACAATCCCGCTCTGTCGCTGCATCGACTCCTTTTCCAGTCGCATTACTGCAGTATCCACGATATCCTGCACCGGCTTTAGGGCTCGGGCAATTTGGAGGTTCGCGTTAGAGCGAATGGACTTTACCTGAACAAGAGCCTGATTTGCCTTCTGCCCAAGTACAGGAACATACTCGACCTTTCTTGCAAGCGCTTCTATAACTTTGATTACCCTGTCAAAGGTCTTCAGCAGTTCGCTAGCACTGATTTTACCGCGCGTTGCTTTAATCTCTTGCGCAAGCCACTTCAGAACCTCATCCACCTTGTGGCCCTTCAGGTATTCCTGCACTTGGCGCCGCCGGAGGAACGAAATTACCCAACTCATTGCCGCATCCACGGCCTCCGAAATTTTTTCTCCGCCCGAGCGTCTGACGAAGCCGAAAAATATCTTCAGAATGCCCTTCACTAGCGAACCCAGCGCTGGGAAAAGACCAATCAAAGTCAAGACAAGTGCCACCCAATTCCAAAGGTCAGTCTGGTCGCGCGAGAGTTTGCGGCAGTTTGCGATAAGGTCTCGCACATCGCATACCTGATCCACTAGGGGGATCATCGAAATACCGGCATCTACTAAAATTTGCGACGTTGATCGGTTCTCGTTGAAGTCTCCCTCGATCGCTTCCCAGAACCAAACGAACGGGTTCGTGTTTGGCTCGGGTGCCTCTTCCCCCGTCGCCCACGCCAACGCGTCGCGCATTTGTGTCGCATTTACGTCTGCCATCAAGTTTCCCTCGATTGAGCGCGATTTAGAAAGGAACAACCTTGCTTAGCTGAGCAGCTTTTCCAGCGGGTCATGCGACTGCTCTTTGATAGGCTTGCGTGGCGAGTACACAACTTTCTTGACAAACTTATTCAGGATATTCTCGTGCTGGGCCTGACCAGCCTTGTCGAGGGTTCCGGACAATACTGCACCTTCTTCAAAATGAATTTCATAGTCGGCCTCGGGTATTCCCTCCCCCAGCTCAGGGTCCAGATAGTGCAAGGCGATCCAATGCTTTGCTTCTTCGCTGAGCTCGCCTGGCAGATTCGGTGAGTTAGCCGCATTGCGCGCGCCGCTATCAAACAAATGCTTCCCCCCCTTTACCGAAAACTTCCCCGGACAAGCAAACGTAATATCGCCCCCCTCCAGCGTGATCGCCGACTGTCCCGCCTGCAGCACGATCTTTTGCTTGGCCTTGATCTCGATGCAGTCGTTCACGGAAATGACGGTGATCTCCTTGTCCGCCAAAATCTCCAGCTGATCCGTATGCGCCTGCAGCGACACTGGCCCGTTCCCGGCAATTGCCTGAATGCCGCCCGCATGCGTGAACAGACTGGCCGCGTTCCCTGCGACCGACGACACCGTATGTGCTGCGGCCAGGTGCAAGTCCGACTGGGTCGTCCAGTGCAGCTGCTGGCCAACGTGGATCAGGGTCGAGGCCGGGGTGGCCCAGTTGATGCTGGCGGCGGAGTCCATCAGGACGATGGCTGCGCCGAATTTTTCGACCGGCTGGTCGCTGTCGAGCTCGCGTGAGCCGGGCTTGGCCTTGAGTGCGGTGTGGCCGTTGACGGCGCCCGGATGCTTGCCCTTGGCCTTCGGATCGATCTGTTCGATGAAGCCGGCCTGCGCCTTTGCGGTGTCCTTGCTGAACAGGGCCTGCTGCTGCGCGGCGGCGTCGCCGAGAGTCTGGCCGAGCGATTTCGCGCCCTTGAGGAGGGAGACTGCCTCCGCCGCGTCCATCTGCGTCGACGTCACGCCGCTGCCCTGGCGCGTACGCGCGCTGGTCGACAACAGCCCCCCCTCTCCGCCGCGGACGATGCCCCAGGCGTCGGTGCGCAGCTCGAAGCCGCTGCCGCGGAAGGCGCCGCGCTGGGCCGATCCGGGTGTTTGCTGGATCAGGTAGCCGAGGTTCAGCTGGGTCGCGGCGGTGCTGGTGGCGAGCCGGGTGCGGACCTGGCCTTGGGTGTCGTCGAGCTGCCACTGGTTGAAGCCGCCGCCGTCGAAGTTGTGGGTGTGGATGCCGGACAGCGTACCGGCGTGGTTGACGCCCGAATCGACGCCGGCGGCGAAGGGCGGCGTGTCGGCGCCGTTGTAGAGCTGGGCATTGACCACGGGGCGGTCGATGTCGCCTTCGATGAAGTCGACCAGCACTTCGGTGCCGACGCGCGGGATGAATTGGGTGCCCCAGTTCGGGCCGGCGAGCGCTTCGGCCACGCGGACCCAGGTGCCCGAGGTCTCATTGCCGGGTGCGCAGCCCTTGTCGTCGGTGTCGTGCGCCATGCCGCCGGGGTTGGCGGCGCGGCCGCGCTGCCATGCGAACTGCACCCGGACCTGGTGGTCGCGGTTGGTCGTCGCGACCGAATCGCTGAGGCCAACCACCAGCGCGCACTGGGGTCCCGGCGCGGTGACCTTGTGCGGCGCGCTGGTGAGCGCCGGGACGATCGCCACCGCCTCGCGCACGCAGCCGAAGCTGTTGCGGTAGGTGCCGTTTTCGACGCCGTCCGCCTTGCCGGCGATCCCGGTGCGGAAGTTGTTGCGGGCGTCGTGCCTTACCCACAGCACCTTGAAACCGTTCTCGCCCTCGGGGTATCGATCGTGCTGGGTCAAGTTGAACACCTGGCCGGCAGCGAGCCTCCTTGCCGCGCCTGCACCCTCGAAGACCTTGTTCTCCATCTCGAGCGCCTGGAGCATCAGACTGCTGTGGACGTCGGCTGCACCTCGACCGCCTTGGCGGCGGTCGCTGGCGATGCGCTCGCCGCTGCCGTCGTAGAGCGCCAGCAGCGGCAGCTTGCCGGCGTCGAGCTGCGATTGCTGCTCGGCTCCAGGAGCGAACAATTGCGTGGGGTCCCAGCTGCTGATGGCGACACCGTTCGCCCTGACCGTGCGCCGTGCGCTGAACTGGTCGATGGCGTCGTCGCGTTCGGTGGCGCGTACGCCGTGGAAGCGGATCGGCTCCACGGCGGGCAGCTGCGCCCTGCTGTCGAAGACGACGAGGCGGTGCTGCCCCGCTGCGTGCTCGAAGCGCCAGCTCAGCCCTTCGGACGCGAGCAGCCGGACAAAAAAGTCGAGATCGCTCTCGCGGTACTGGGTGCAGATGGCGCGCGGCGGCAGTTCCTGGGTGATGTCGAAGTCGAAGGCGATGTGCGGATAGTCGGCCAGCAGTTCGGTGACGATCTCGCGCGCGTTCTTGTCCTGGAAGATGTAGCTGTCGCGCCGCAGCGCCAGCAGCGACAGCGCCGGCTCCAGCCGCAGGCGGTAGCGCGCCACGCCGCCGTCCGCCCCCAGCCAGGACGATCCGGTGCACAGGCCGTGCCAGTGGCGGCGGCTGCCATCCGGCTGCAGCAGCCCGACGGTGAGTTCCTCGCCGAGGAAGAGCGACAGGTCGAGGTCGGTCGAGGTGCTGAGCGCGTCGATCTCGAAGGAAAACAGTTCGTTGACCGCTTCGCGTCCCGTAAAACGCTCGGCCGCGAGCGCCTGGGGCAGCTCGCTGTCCTGGGCGGTGCTCAAGGTGATGAGGCGGGCATGCTGGCCGAGGCCGGTGCCGAACAGTCCGAGGGAGGAAAAATCAGGTGCGTTCATGCGCGCACCGCGACCGACATCGCTGCCATCTGCAAGCTCCTTTACTCCGGGAACATCGAACAGGCGAAGTTGACCGGATCAAGAAGCGCCGTTTGCGCCTGAAGATCTGATCTTTAGTTTAGCAACGGTTAATTTTAGTTTAGCAATTGTTCTTTTAGGCTTGACCGCGATCGGAGTTGATACGCGTCAATGGCGGGCAAATGCTCAGCCGGGTGGAGGCGTCGACGGCGCGGTCGCTTCGAGCGGCGCCAGGCCGCGCAGGCGCAGGGCGATGAGCATGGCCACCACCAGGATGGCGCCGAGCAGGCCGACCACGCCGAGCCAGCCGCCGTGTTCCCAGACATAGCCCGAGACCCAGCCGACCACGCTCGAGCCGAGGTAGTAGAAGAACAGGTAGAGCGCCGAGGCGAGCGCCTGCGGCGGCCGGGCGCGCCTGCCGACCCAGCTGCTGGCGACCGAGTGCGAAGCGAAGAAGCCGAAGGTGTACAGGCCGACGCCGGCCACGACGGCGGCCAGGTTGCCGAGCAGAGTCAGCAGCAATCCTGCGAACATCACCGACATCACCAGCCACAGCACGTTGCGCCGGCCCAGGCGGTCGGCCAGCCGGCCGGCCCACACGGAACTGAAAATGCCCAGCAGGTAGAGCACCGACAGCGCGCCGACGGCGCTCTGGCGCAGGCCGAACTCGGGCCCCAGCATGCGGTAGCCGATGTAGTTATAGAGGCTGACGAAGGAACCCATCAGCAGGAAGGACAGCGCGAAGAGCCAGGGCAGGCCGGCGTCGCGGGCGTGGCCGCGCATGCCGTCGGCCAGGCCGGCGAAGCCTCCCTGCCCCGGCCGGAAGCGTTTCGATGCGGGCAGGCTGCGCCAGAACTCCCAGGCGGCGTAGAGGCCGGCCGCGCCCAGCAGGCCGAGGGCCACGCGCCAGGAATAAAAATCGCTGATGACCGAGGCCAGCACGCGCCCGGTCATGCCGCCGAAGGCGCTGCCGCTGATGTACATGCCCATGGCCAGGCCGAGCGAGCTGCCTTCGATCTCTTCGCTCAGGTAGGCCATGGCGACCGCCGGCAGCCCGCCCAGCATGAAGCCGAGCAACGCGCGCAGCACCAGCAGCTGGGCGTAGTCGCTGGTGAAGGCGGCCAGCAGGGTCAAGGCGCCGCCGCTGAGCATGGAGGCGGCCATCAGGGGCTTACGGCCGAAGCGGTCGGACAGCACGCTCGACACCAGCAGCGAGACCGCCAGCGCGGCGGTGGAGATCGACAGCGCCAGGCTGCTCTGCGCCGGAGTCAGCGCAAAGTCGCGCGCCAGCAGGGGCATCAGGGGCTGCACGCTGTAGAGCAGCGCGAAGGTGGAAAAGCCGCCGAAGGCCATGGCGCGGTTGATGCGTTTGAAATCCGGGCTGCCGGCGGCGATGGCGGGTGAAGACATGGGGGATCCTGAACTCGAGTGTTCATGATACCGAAAAACGGCGGTGGCCATCGGAGGGGGCAGGAATCCTCGGGGACGCGGCCGTGGTCCTGTCGCGGCTAAGCTGACGTTATGAACGCGTGGACGGGGAACCCGTCCGCCCTACGTCCCTCCATTGTGCAAACTGGCGTACGCTCGCGTGCCTACGGATACTCCTGATCCAGCTCCGACCCCGCGTAATTCTCCAGCTCCGCCACCAATTGCTTCATCGGCGCCTTGGTCTGGATGCTCTTGAACACGGTGCAGGTGTCGCGGTAGGCCTGCACGCGCTCGGCGATGATGGCGCGGTGCGGTGCGGGCACCTTGTCCAGCAGCGCCGCCCAGCCGGCCTCGAAGTCGGGATTGTTCTTGCGTACCGAGCGCACGAAGGCCTCGAATTCCTTCTGGGTGGTGCGCGCGACGATGGTGCCGCCGCCGTCGATGGCGAAGATGATCGCCAGCGCGATCACGCCTTCGGCATTCAGGTCGGGATCCTTGACCGGGCCCTTGTAGTGGTTCTTGCGCAGCCACTGGGCGGCGTGCACGATCGCCTGCACGCCTTCGCGCTGCTTCACCTGGCCGAGGTAGCGCTCGTAGCCGCTCCAGCTTTCGGCCGGATCGGCCGTGCAGATGTCGACGAACAGTTCCTTCAGGCGGCGGTTCGCGTAGATCGGGTCGAGGTCGTACTCGCCGACCAGGCTGTCCTCGGGCAGCGCGGCCAGTTCGCGGATCATGCGGAAACCGGCCTGGAACACGTACTCGGCGCCGTCGGTAATCAGGATGTCGAGCGCGGTCTCGTCGCTGTCGTCGTCGACTAAATGCTCGAGGCCGAGCGACATCCCGCCCACGGTCAGCATCAGCGCGCGCTGGATGCCTTCGGCGGTGCGGTCGTTGGTGAACTTCTCGGCCACCATTGCGGTGACCGAGGACAGCTCGTCGGCCAGGGCGATCGCCTCGTCGGCGTCCGCCTGGGTCGGCAGCAGCTTGATCGCCCGCACCAGGCGCGGCAGTTTTTCGATGACGATTGCTGGCAACATCGACTGGGGCGCTCCGCTCACGAGAAGATGTCCGTGCCCATGCTCTTGCGCGTACTGCGGCGCGGCATGGTGCGGACCGACGGCACCTGCTTGCGCAGGCGGTACAGCAGGTCACGCGTAGAACGCTGCTGGAAGTTCGGGTCTTCGTCCGGATCGTCCGGGAACTCGGCCTCGGCCATCTCGTTGCTGTGGCGGAATTCGGGGAAGAGCTCGATCAGCGAACGCTCCCAGCCGTCCTCGCTGGCTTTCGCCAGGTCGATCGCCAGCGGCACGATGTCGCTGTCGGACGAGGTCTGGCCCGTCACGTAGCGGCCCTTCGAGTTGATTTCGCCGGCCACTTCCATGATCTCCTTCGGCGCCAGCGACCACAGGATGGCAAACACGGTCGCGCCGTGGTCGGTGGCCGATGCTTCGGCCAGCAGCTCGTGGCGGCGGTCTTCGTCGTCGGTCGCGTAGACCACGCCGTGCACGTGGTTGAACAGGCCCTCGGCGATGCGCTCCGGGTCGTCCTCGATCATGTTGTCGGGCCAGGTTGCGGCCAGGTAAGCCAGGCTCTCGGCCCAGGCCTTCGGCGGCACCAGCATGGTGGCCAGCGAGGTCTTGGCGCCGTCGAAGCCGGCCAGGTGCAGGGCCGTGACCTGCGGCGGCAGCGTAGCCAGGACTTCGGCCACGGCGTAGTCGCCATGCTCGTCGGCCGCCTGCGAGAACGCCTCTTCGGCGTGCTGCAGCGAGCCGGCCAGGACCAGCTCGCTGACCTGCCTGGTCAGTGCCGGCAGGTTGGCGCTGTTGCTTGCGCTGTTATCAGCATCGTCGCTCGCATTGCTGCTCATTCGCGTTCTCCTTCGCCGTCGAAGATCTGCGTGAAGTCGTCGGTCGCGCCCAAGTCGTCGTTCTCGTCGTCGTCGCCCTCGTCGTCCTTGCCGAGCTGCTCGAGCGACTGGTCGTCGTCTTCCCAGCGCTGCTGGTGCTTGTACAGGAAGGCGGTGATGATCGCCTGGCGTGCCAGCTCCGGATAGTTTTCGGTCATCGCCGCATACATGGCGGCCCCGTCTTCGCCCGTGCACTCGGCCATCGCAAACACGCGCGCTGGGTCGTCGCCTGCGTAGTCGGCCGCTTCGCGCATCAGGCCCTTCGGATCGAGGAACTTGATCTTGTCAACGAGGGCGAAGGCCATCAGGTTGACGTCGTCGATCCCCGAGCCGCCGGCGTATTCCGACACCAGCGCGCCGACCATCATGTCGTAGTTCTTGCGGTTCGGCGGGTCGCCCAGCGTGCCGTCAATCTGGCCTTCGAGTTCGCGCGACTGGTAGGCGAATTCGGGATGTACTTTTTTCATGTTGTTTCCTGTAATGGGGTAGCTCTGCCCGCCTGGGTCAGGCCTGCAAGGTAACGCCGTTGAGCGCGAACAGCGAGCGCCACAGTTCGAAGGCTTCGGCTTCGGCGTCGAGCACGATGCGGTGGTTCACGCTCTGGTTGTATTCTTCGCGCCTGGCGCGGTCCGACAGGATCTCGTAGGCCTTGGTAACGGCCTTGAAGCGCGCCTCCGCGCCCGGGGCCTGGTTGCGGTCGGGGTGGTAGCGCATCGCCAGCGAGCGGTAGACCTTCTTGATCTCCTCGTCGCTGGCATTCGGCGCGACGCCGAGGATCGCGTATAAATTTTCCACTTTTGGAACTCTCCGGCTATAGCCGAGAAACGGCAAAACGAGATTATCCTATAGAAAACGTCAACTTGACAGCGGCGCCGGCGCGATGGCAAACGCTGAATTGCTTTCTAAGTTGCTTCTAAGTTTCTTGTTAACGGCTTGCAAGACGCGCTGGCGCCCGCATATTTATTTCAGTATGGCCTTTGCATACGGGGCGAACCGTGCGCTCCACCACATAGGGAGGCCACTTGGAACCTGCCTGCGGTAAAATGCCGAGAACTTTACCTATCCAAACTCCCACTTTCATGAGTAACGACAAGAACAACGCGGCAGCGAATGCGCCGTCGTCGAATTTCCTGCGCGCCATTATCGACAACGACCTGGCGGCGGGCACCCACACGCGCGAAGGCATGCCTTCGGTCATCACCCGCTTCCCGCCGGAGCCCAACGGCTACCTGCACGTGGGCCATGCGAAATCGATCTGCCTGAACTTCGGCCTGGCGCGCGACTACGCCGGCCGTTGCCACCTGCGCTTCGACGACACCAACCCGGAGAAGGAAGACCAGGAATACGTCGACACGATCATGGACAGCGTCAAGTGGCTGGGCTTTTCGTGGGAGCAAGGCGGCGAGGAATACCTGCACTACGCCAGCGACTATTTCGACAAGCTCTACGCGATGGCCGAGTACCTGATCGAGCAGGGTTACGCCTATGTCGACAGCCAGAGCGCCGAAGACATGGCGAAGAACCGCGGCAACTTCGGTACGCCGGGCACGAACTCGCCCTTCCGCAACCGCCCGCGTGAAGAGTCGCTGCAGCTCTTCCGCGACATGAAGGCCGGCAAGTACAAGGATGGCGAGCACATCCTGCGCGCGAAGATGAGCGAGGACGCGATGGCGTCCCCGAACATGACCAACCGCGACCCGGCCCTGTACCGCATCCGCCATGCGCACCACCACCGCACGGGCGACGACTGGTGCATCTACCCGATGTACGACTTCACGCACCCGCTGTCGGACGCGATCGAATCGATCACCCATTCGATCTGCACCCTGGAATTCCAGGACCACCGCCCCTTCTACGACTGGCTGGTGAACACCCTGGCCGACGGCGGTTTCTTCCCGCGCCCGGTGCCGCGCCAGTACGAGATGGCACGGCTGAACTTAACGTACGTAGTCACGTCGAAGCGTAAATTGCGCGAGCTGGTCGATACGGGCGTGGTCACGGGCTGGGACGACCCGCGCATGCCGACCATCGTCGGCCTGCGCCGCCGCGGCTACACGCCGGAGTCGATCCAGCTGTTCTGCGAGCGCATCGGCGTCTCCAAGGCCGACGGCTGGATCGACATGAGCACCCTGGAAGGCGCGCTGCGCGACGACCTCGACCCGAAGGCGCCGCGCGCGATCGCCGTCCTGCGTCCGCTGAAGCTGATCGTGGATAACTTCCCGGAAGGCGAAGCGCACGAGTGCACCTCGCCGGTCCACCCGCACCACCCGGAATGGGGCGTGCGCACCTTCCCGTTCACGCGCGAGCTGTGGATCGAGCAGGAAGACTTCATGGAAACGCCAACCAAGGGCTATTTCCGCTTCACGCCGCCCGTGGGCGACCAGCCGGGCAGCCGCGTGCGCCTGAAGTACGGCTACGTGGTCGAGTGCACCGGCTACGACAAGGACGAAAACGGCAAGGTCACTGCCGTGCACGTGAAATACTTCGAGGATTCGAAGTCGGGCACGCCGGGCGCGGACAACTACAAGGTCAAGGGCAACATCACCTGGGTCAGCGCCGCCACCGCACTGGAAACCGAAGTGCGCCTCTACGACCGCCTGTTCACCGACCCGCAGCCGGACGCCGGCGGCAAGGACTTCAAGTCGCTGCTGAATCCGAACGCGCTGGAAACCGTCACCGCCTACCTGGAACCGGGCATGGCGGCGGCGCAGGCCGACCAGCGTTTCCAGTTCGAGCGCCACGGTTATTTCGTGGCCGACCGTGTCGATTCGCAGCCGGGCAAGCCGGTGTTCAATCGTGTGACGACGCTGAAGGATAGCTCGGGCAAGTAATTTCCCGTACGCTGCAAGCGATCCCGCCCCGGCCCTGCCGCGGCGGGATTTTTTTATGTCCGAACGCCTGCCACGCAACTATCAGCTTCGATAGGTTTCGGGCAATCGCTATCTGGAGGATTCTGATCCACATCAAACAAATGTACACATGGATCGGATGAGAACGGCCGACTGGATCACACAGATCAAATCGATCAAGCTCGGTTCCTGGTTGGGCGCACTGCTGTCGCTCAGTGTCGGCGTGGGCCTGTACGTCAGTACCAGCCAGTCGATCGAAGACGACGCGCGGGCGCGTTTTACTTACATGGCCAGCAACGTCCAGTCGACCCTGGATGGGCGCATCAACACGTATGCCCATTTGCTGCGGGGCACTGCCAGCCTGTTCCTGGCGGGAGACGAGATCACGCGCGATGAATTCCGCCGCTATGTCGAGGGGCTCGACCTGCCTCGCCACTTTCCCGGCGTTGAGTCGATCAACTTCGCCCAATACATTACCGACGCCGAACGCGACCGGTTCGAAGCGAAAATGTTGCAGAACATCGACGGACGCGGGCGCAACGCGACAATCCTTCCGGCAGGCCGGCGGCCCGAGTACACGGTACTGACCTTTCTGGAACCGAACGCGATCTGGATCGAGCGGACCGGCGTTGACTTGCACACGAAGCCAGGCGCGGCGGTGATCCTGGCGCATTCGCGCGATACAGGCGAAGTGTTGGCTTCGGGCGCGCCGGTGGATTCCGGATCGGTCGTGATGGGCCTGACGATGCGCTTGCCCGTGTACCGTACGCCCATGCTCCTGCCGGATGTGCGCCAGCGTCGTGCCGCCTATCTCGGAACGGTCGGAATTGGGTTCACTGTCAGCAGCCTCGCTCAGGGCGTCCTCGATAACATGCCGAAGAACGCGACGCGGCTCATGATTTCCGGGATGGCACCGATCAAAAATCCCGGCAGGGGGGCGGATATCTACCGCCGCACCGTGTTTTTCGACAACCGCCCGGGTGCCGTCCCCGACGAGCGGGTCGAGTTCCGCGCGCGGCTGCCGGTCGGTGTGAAGGGACGCGGCTGGGACCTCGATTTCAGCGTGAAAAAGCGCAGTATGTATTCCGAGATCGACAGCGTCCTGCCCTGGGTGGCAATGCTGGCGGGTATGGTCGGCACCGCTCTGCTGTCTGCGCTGTTCCAGACGCTCAGTTCCTCGCGCCGGCGCGCCATTAGTCTGGCCGAAGAGATGACCGGGGAATTGCGGGCAAGCGAAGCAAAGCTTCAGAAAACCAATGACAATCTGCGGCGCTTGGCGGCCCATGCGGAAAGCATCAAGGAAAGCGAGCGCAAACGCATCGCGAGGGAAATTCACGACGACCTCGGCCAGAACCTGCTGGCGCTGCGCATCGAGGTCGATTTGCTGGCCGCTCGCACCGACGCGCGCCACCCACGGCTGCATACGCGTGCGCGCTGGATGCTCGAGCAAATCGACGCCACCATCAAGAGCGTGCGCCAGATCATCAACGACCTGCGCCCGAACGTGCTCGACCTGGGCCTGACGGCCGCGGTCGACTGGCAAATCGCCGAGTTCCAGCGGCGCACCGGCCTCGCCTGCGAGCTGGTCTCCCACAATCACGACCTGCACGTGAGCGACCGCTGCGCGACCACGCTCTTCCGCATCCTCCAGGAATCTCTGACCAACGTGTCGCGCCACGCCCGCGCCAGCAAGGTACGGGTCGAGCTTGCTGTCGACCCCGACTCGATCTCGATGACCGTCAGCGACAACGGCATCGGTTTGACCAAGGCTGGCGTACAGAAGCCTGGCTCCTTCGGCCTGGTCGGTATCGAAGAGCGGGTGCGCATCCTTGGCGGAAAGTGCCTCATCACCAGCGGACCGGATGGCGGGACCACCGTCCATGTCTCGATCCCCGCAGCCGACAACCTGCTTGCCGTGTCCCCGGTGCTTGGCAACCCGCCAACAGCGGTATTCGATGATGCGTAGCTGCGACCGGCACAGGAAATTGTACACATCACTTACCGGCGCATATCAAGGAGGAAAAGGGCCCAACCTAAACACCGTTCCATCGATGACTGTAATGCCAAACCACAATAATGATGCACTCCCCAAGACAAAGGATCGATCATGATTTCGAATGACGCAGTCGCTCTCGTTTCCGCCCTGGACCTCGAACCGATCAAGACCAAGCTGATGCACAAAGAATCCGGCGAAGGCTGGTCGCTGGAGCATGCAACGGCCGTGGAAGCCGAGTACCGCCGTTTCCTTTACCTCGCAAAAGTCTTTCCGAACGAAGATATCGCTCCACTCGTGGATGTCGACACTTTCTGGCATTACCACATCCTCGACACGATGAAGTACGCCCGCGATTGCGAGCAAGTCTTCGGCTACTTCAAGCACCATTATCCCTACCTCGGACTGGTCGGCGAAAACGGCATCGAGATGCAGCAGCATTCGGGCGACCGCACGCGTGAACTGTACGAATCGAGCTTCGGCGAATCATATGCACGTGCCGCGGGTGCGCCGCAAGAAGTCACGAACTCCGCATCGTATGGCCGCGCGCCGGCTGCTGCCCTACAAACAACCTGGTACGCTGGCCGGGGCGTGAAAGCCACCGACACCCAGACCGCCTGGTGTATCGGACCAAGTGTGAAAGCCGCCGATGGCAAGACCGCATGGTGTATGGGCCCGGGTGTGAAAGCTGCGGACGCCACCACTGCATATTGCCTCGGCCCAGGCGTGAAGGCCGCCGACGCTAAAACCGCATGGTGTATCGGACCCGGTGTGAAAACCGCCGACACTCGGACGGCATGGTGTATCGGCCCAGGCGTGAAAGCCAGCGACGCCCAAACCGCCTAGCGCGGCATTCCCGACAAACGCTGACGGCGCCGCGACCACAAGCCGCGCACTGGTTCAAGCGGCCCGCATCTTGTTACCCTTTTGGTGACCCGGTGCCGCCCGCCGGGTCGCCGCCTCCCCTTGCCATCAAGCGCCAAAGTGGCATGCATGCCCATCGGCGCCGCCCCTTCGCTGGGCTTCAGCCGTACCGCCTCCCATTCTTCGAGCTCATGTAGCGCGTTTACCGCAGGAATTTGTTGACAGCTCTCAACTTGCGCGAAATCAACGATTTCCGGATGTTTGGGGTAGAAAATCTTCCTTAATGCTTCTCGTCAATGCAGACGATGGCAGCCACTCCAGAGGAGGATTTCCTATCTGCCAGCACCACTTCATCGATCGCCACGTAGTCAAATCAAAATAACGATGCAGTAGCCAAAACAAAGGATAGATCATGATTTCGAACAAAGACTTCGCCGTCATTGCCGCCCTGGATTTGAACCCGATCAAACTGAAACTGATGCACAAGGAATCTGGTGAAGGCTGGTCGCTGGAGCACGCCAACGCCATCGAGACCGAATACCGCCGCTTCCTCTACCTCATGAAGGCCTTCCCGCATGTGGAAACGGCGCCGCTGGTGGATGTCGACACCTTCTGGCATTACCACATCCTCGACACGATGAAGTACGCCCGCGATTGCCAACAGGCTTTCGGCTATTTCGTGCACCACTACCCCTACCTCGGCCTGGAGGGCGAAAACGGTGTGGAGATGCATCAGCAGGCAGGCGAACGCATGCGCGAGTTGTATGAGTCCACGTTCGGCGTATCGTATGTGCGCCCGCTGAGGCCGGAGGGCACCCTCGAAGCTGCCGATGTGCAAACAGCCTGCGACCCCATCATGGGCCAAGCGGCAAACTCGGCCTATTGCATCGGCCCAGGTATCGTCAAGGCAGCCGACGTCCAGACTGCCTATTGCATCGGCCCGGGCATTGTCAAGGCAGCTGACGCCCGCACCGCGTATTGCATCGGCCCAGGCAAGGTTGCTAACGTCCAGACTGCCTACTGCATCGGCCCGGGCAAGGCAGCCGACGTCCAGACCGCTTATTGCATCGGCCCCGGCAAGGCAGCCAACATCCAGACCGCTTATTGCATCGGCCCGGGCAAGGCAGCCGACGTCCAGACTACCTACTGCATCGGCCCAGGCGTCCCGCAAGCAGCCTGATACGTTATGACCCGGTGATTGAGCGTGGCATGCTCAGTCACCCGGGTCATGTACCTGCAAGGTGCCGTAGCGGGTCAAGAAAGGACGCTACGCCGCAAACAAGCGAACGCCGGGCAGGCAGCGAGCTTGCCGGCAACGACAAAAAACAGGAAATCCGGGCCGTAGCCCCGCCGGTTTACTTCTTCTGGCTCGCCTTGAACAGCGTACGCGCGTCTTCGTGGGCGCGGTCCAGGGTGCGCATGGTCTTCTGCTCGTCATGGGTGACGAAATACCCCTTGGCCTGGGCGTCGACGACGATCTTGATCGCCGCTTCGTCGTCCAGGTCGTATTTTTCGACGATGAGGGTGGTGACTTCGTCCAGGTATTCTTCGTAGGTCATAGCTGCTTTCGTGAGGGGTCGTGATTGTAACAGTCACTGCGCCTTCGGCCACCGGGCCAGGGCGTGATGGACATCGGGATAGCGCAGGCGCACCCCGAGTTCGCGCCGCAGGCGGGTGTTGTCCAGCTGGCGCGACTCCGACATGAAGGACAGCAGCACCGGCGAGACCACCTCGCGCAGCGCGGCGCGCGCCAGCCGCGGCGGGCGCGGCAGGCCATAGGCGTCGGCCACCGCATCGAAATACTCGCCCATCTTCATGCGCGTATCGTCCGCCGCATGATAAACCCGTCCGGGCAGCGCACGGAACAGCGACAGCGCGATCGCCTGCGCCAGGTCGTCGGCCTGCACGTGGTTGGTGTAGACGTCGTCTTCGGCCCGCAGGGCCGGGGTGCCGTCGCGCAGGCGCTGCAGCGGCAGGCGGTCGGCCGCATAGATCCCGGGCACGCGCAGGATCGCCAATCGGCCCTGGGTGCGCCGCGCCCAGCCGCGCAGGACGCGTTCTGCATCGACGCGGCGTGCGGCGCGTGCGTTTTTCGGCGCCAGGCGCCGGGTTTCGTCGATCAAGGCGCCGCCGCAATCGCCGTACACGCCGCTCGTGCTGACATAAACGACATGCGCCCCCTCGGGTAGAATGGCGGACAAATTGCGCGTGCGGACGTCGCGCGCGCCCTCGGGCCGCGGCGGCGCCAGGTGCACGACGTAGTGCGCCAGGCCGCGCAGGCGCGCCAGCGTGGCCGGCTGGTCGAGGTCGGCGACGACCGGCACCGCCCCCGCCGCCCGCAGCGCCGCGGCGCGCTCCGCGTCGCGGGTGACTGCAAACACGCGAAAGCGCGCAACCAGCAAGGGCAGCAGGCGCATGCCGACGTCGCCGCAGCCGACCAGGAGCAGGCGCGGCCGGCCCAATTTCGGGGTAGTACGAAGTTTACTGTTGAAGTTCATTTTGAGGATTGTATGACGTTCCAGATCACTGTCCAGCCAAGCGGCGCCCAATTTGCCTGCGAAGCCGACGAAACCGTCCTGTCGGCCGCGATCCGCGCCGGCGTCGGCCTGCCGTACGGCTGCAAGAACGGCGCCTGCGGTTCGTGCAAGGGCAAGATCGTCGGGGGCGAAGTGGCGCACAAGCCGCACCAGGCGCGCGCGCTCACCGAGCAGGAAAAGCTGCAGGGCATGTCCCTGTTCTGCTGCGCGGTGCCGAGCGGGGACGTGGTGATCGAGGCGCGCGAGATCGCCGGCAGCAGCGAGTACCCGATCCGCAAGATGCCGACTCGGGTGCAATCGGTCACCCGCGCCGCGCCGGACGTCGCCATCGTCACGCTGCAGCTGCCGGCCAACGAGGCGCTTGCCTACCGCGCCGGCCAGTACGTCGAATTCCTGCTCAAGGACGGCAAGCGCCGCGCCTACAGCATCGCCAGCGCGCCCTCGCTCGAACGCCCGCTCGAGCTGCACATCCGCCACCTGCCGGGCGGCCTGTTCACCGACCACGTGTTCGGCGCGATGAAGGAGCGCGACATCCTGCGCTTCGAAGGCCCCCTGGGCACCTTCTTCCTGCGCGAGGACTCCGAGAAACCCATCGTGCTGCTGGCCTCGGGCACCGGCTTCGCGCCCGTGAAGGCGCTGGTCGAACACCTGATGCACCTGAAATCCACGCGCCCGGTACGCCTGTACTGGGGCGGACGCCGCCCGCAGGACCTGTACATGCACGAGCTGTGCGAAGCCTGGGCCGCCACCCTGCCCGACTTCCAGTACGTGCCGGTGATCTCCGATGCCCTGCCCGAGGATGCGTGGACCGGCCGCACCGGCTACGTGCACGCGGCCGTCATGCAGGATATCCCGGACCTCTCCGGCTGGCAGGTCTACGCCTGCGGCGCGCCGGTGATGGTCGACGCGGCGCGCAGCCAGTACGTGGCGCAGTGCGGGCTGCCGGCGGACGAGTTTTTTGCGGATGCGTTCACGACCGAGGCGGACCTGGCGGCGGACGAGTAATCCGTAGGGTGGACGGGTTCCCCGTCCACGCGTTCAACAAACGATTGCACAATCGCGAAAACGATTCTTCGGTACGCACGCGTGCATTGAACGCGTGGACGGCAAAGCCGTCCACCCTACGGGTATGAGCAACGATTCAACGGATGAGGCACAATTGGCACCCTGCCAGTAACGCACCTCCTTCATGTCCCTGCTCTCCCCCTCGGGCGGCCTCGCCGTCCTGCGCAACCCCAACCTCTCCTTTTACCTGTCGGCCCGCTTCCTCGGCACCCTCGCCGTCCAGATGCAGAGCGTGGCCGTCGGCTGGCAGGTCTACCAGATCACCGGCAGCCTGTTCGACCTCGGCCTGATCGGCCTGGCGCAGTTCGCGCCCTTCCTGGTGCTGATCCTGTGGGCCGGCCATGTCGCCGACCGCTACGACCGGCGCAAGATCATCGTGCTGTGCATGCTGACCCAGTTGCTGGTGAGCGGCCTGCTGCTGGCCTTTACTGCCAGCGGCA
Organism: Massilia sp. SYSU DXS3249; assembly: GCF_053668055.1. NCBI lineage: Bacteria > Pseudomonadati > Pseudomonadota > Betaproteobacteria > Burkholderiales > Oxalobacteraceae > Massilia > Massilia sp. SYSU DXS3249. The sequence continues at coordinate 44,059 of NZ_JBSIPX010000016.1, forward strand.
GCCGCGTCGTCTGGCCGGTGTTCGCCGTGCTGATGCTGTTCGGCAGCGCGCGCGCCTTCATGATGCCGGCCTCGCAGGCGGTGCTGCGCAACCTGGTGCCGGACAAGGATTTCGGCCAGGCGGTGGCGCTGGCTTCCTCCACCTTCCACGTCGCCGTGATCGCCGGCCCGGTGCTCGGCGGCCTGCTGTACGCCTTCGGGCCGACCACGGTCTACATGATCTCGGCCGCGCTGCTGGCGCTGGCGACCTTCCTGATGGCCTCGACCCGCAGCGCGCCGCAGGTGAAAAGCAGCGGGCCGGCCAGCTGGCACACCCTGCTCGAGGGCCTGCGTTTCGTGCGCTCGCGCCCGATCGTGCTGGGCGCCATTTCGCTCGACCTGTTCGCGGTGCTGTTCGGCGGCGCCACCGCCCTGCTGCCGGCGTACGCGCACGACGTGCTGCATGCCGGGCCGACGGCGCTCGGCTGGCTGCGCACGGCGCCGGGCGCGGGCGCGGCCATCTGTTCGATCGTGCTGGCCTTCTTCCCGCTGCGGCGCCGCGTCGGGGCCTGGATGTTCGGCGGCGTCGCCGTGTTCGGCCTGGCCACGCTGGTGCTCGGCTGGACGAGTAATTTCACGGTTGCCCTGGTCGCCCTGTTCCTGCTCGGCGCGGGCGACATGGTCAGCGTCTACGTGCGCCACCTGCTGGTGCAGTACGAAACGCCGGACGACATCCGCGGCCGCGTCAGCGCCGTCAACGCGGTTTTCATCGGCGCGTCCAACGAACTTGGGGAATTCGAGTCGGGGGTGACTGCCGGCTGGTTCGGACTGGTGCGGGCCATTCTGCTGGGTGGGGCGGCTACGCTGGCGGTGACGGGGCTGTGGGCGGTGCTGTTCCCGGTCCTCTCGAAGATGGACCGTTTTCCACACCACAAGAGCACCTAGCCAAGCGTACGGTACGCGGCAAACATGGCAAAAAGTGTAAGATCGGCACCAGATCGCTGACTAATGGAGCCATTTATGCAAATCAATGTTAATACCGACCGCACCATCGAAAAACACCAGGGTCTGGACGATCACGTCGAAACCGTCGTGAAAGACAACGTCGGCCGCTTCGACCAGGTCCACCGCGTGGACGTACACCTGAGTAACGAAAACAGCCAGAAGCAGATCGACGGCGGCAACCGCTGCATGATGGAAGCGCACGTCACCGGCTACGCGCCGGTCGTCGTCACCGAGCATGGGGTGAACCTGCACCAGGCCATCAACCAGGCTGGCGGCAAGCTTAAACGCGCGCTCGACAGCGCCATTGGCCGCCTGAACGACAAAGGCCGCCGTGAACCGATGCCGCTGGGCGACGAGCTCGTTCCCGAGCAGGACAAGAACCTGACCAGCAACTCGTAATCGCTGCGGGAAGGCAGGAAAGCGAGGGCCGCCCGGCTTACCCGGCGGCCCTTCCTTCGACTGTGTCACGCAAACTGCGCAGGTAACGCAGGCCCGCCAGCGCGCGGCTGCCATACCACGACATCATTTCCCCATCGACCAGGTACACCGGGATGCCGATCTGCTTTTCCAGTGCGTCGGCATGCGCGTCCGTAAAGCGGTAGGGTTCGGTCGACAGCAGCACCGCGTCCAGTTCATTCACCAGCGCGTCCGACCAGGCGAAACGGGGATAGCGCGCACTGTCCGGCAGCTGCGGCACCTGCCAGCCGAGTTCGGCCAGCATGCGTGCAATATAGGTGTCGGCGGACACGCTCATCCAGGGGTCTTGCCAGATGCAGTAGAGCACCGTGCGTGGCGGTCCCGGCGGCATCGCAGCCAACTGCGCATGCTCGGCCTCGAAGGCGGCGCACCAGGCTTCGGCCGCCGCCTCGACCCCGAAGATGCCGCCGACCAGCCGCGCCAGCGCCAGGTTGTCGCGCGGCGCCACCGGATGCGTGACGACGATGTTCGGCACGAACTCGGCCAGCGCCTCGACAGTCGGCTTCTCGTTCTCGTCGATGTTGACGACCAGGTGGGTCGGCGCCAGCTTGCGGATCTTCTCGATGTTGACGTCTTTCGTGCCGCCGATTTTCGGGATCGTCGCAACGACCTCGGCCGGGTGGATGCAGAAACCCGTGCGCCCGACGAGCTGGGGCGCCAGGCCCAGGTCGCACAGCAGTTCGGTGATCGACGGCACCAGCGAGACGATGCGCGCGTCCGGCGCGGGACGGTGGGCGACGCCCAGCGCGTCGACGAGGGGGTGGGAAGCATTCATGGGCGCTATTGGAACATCCCTGGCTGCGGAACGCCAGCCTTGAAGCCCAGGCGCTGCATGGAGCCTGTTTCGTATTACACTGCCCCAGCCAGCATGCCACCTACCACGCGGAGGATTTTGTTTTGAGAATTGTCGGCAAGTTTCGTGATTCGGGCTACACGGTCGAGAACCTGGAGCTGTTTCGCGGCGCGGATACCGCTGCTGCGTCGGCCGCGCTCGCCGAATGCGAGGTGGCCCAGCTGACGCCCGGCGAGCGGATCGAAGACCCGGTGCGCGCCCGGCTCTACATCGTGCTGTCGGGCATGCTCGAAGTCGAGACCGATGGCCATGCCGGTGCGTCGGACGGCAGCGTCACGCGCATCCTGCCCGGCGAAAGCGTGGGCGAGCAGTCGGTGCTCGACGATGCCGCCAACCTCGACGCCGTGCGCGCCGTCGAAGACACGCGCCTGCTGGTGATCGAGTCGGAACTCGCCTGGGAACTGATCGACCAGTCGAACGCAGTCGCCCGCAACCTCCTGCGCCTGATGTCCTTCCGGATCCGCGCCGCCAACGCGCTGCTGCGCCGGCGCCAGAAACTGGGCGAGTTCTACCGCCAGCTCTCGCTGAACGACACCCTCACCGGCCTGTACAACCGCGCCTGGCTGGCCGACATGCTGCCGAAACTGGTCGCCCGCGCCCGCACCCAGGGCAGCCCGCTGGCCCTGCTGATGGTTGACCTCGACAATTTCAAGAAGTTCAACGACACCCACGGCCACCTGATCGGCGACGCCGCCCTGTGCGCGGCCGCGAACGTCATCCGCGACGGCTTGCGTCCGTCGGATTACGCGGTGCGCTACGGCGGCGAGGAATTGATGGCGGTGCTGCCGGAAACCACGGCCGAACTGGCCCGGATGGTGGCCGACCGCCTGTGCCAGCAGATGCGCGAAGCGGTGCTGTTTCCCGACATGCGCGTGCCGATGCCGCACCTGACGGCCTGCTTCGGCGTCGCGGTGCTGGGGCCGGACGGCGACGAGACGAGCCTGATCGAAGCGGCCGACGCCGCCCTGTACCGTGCCAAGAACGCCGGGCGCAATTGCGTCAGCGTCTAGGGCGCCATTGAGCGATACGGCGTGCCGCGAGCGGCATGATTGACGGATCGGTGCCGCGCCCCGACAATCGCAGCCGTCGTCACCAATCCAACAAGCGATGAGCACCCACACCTTTCTCTGGCACGACTATGAAACCTTCGGCGCCCAACCGCGCCGCGACCGTCCCGCGCAGTTCGCCGCCATCCGCACCGATGCCGAGCTGAACGAGATCGGCGAGCCGCTCATGCTGTTCTGCCAGCCGGCCAACGATTACCTGCCCGACCCGCAGTCCTGCCTGATCACCGGCATCACGCCCCAGCGGTGCCTGGAACAGGGCGTGCCCGAGCACGAATTCGCGCGCCAGGTCGAGGCCGCCTTTGCCGAACCGGGCACGATCGGCGTCGGCTACAACACGATCCGCTTCGACGACGAGGTGACCCGCTTCCTGTTCTGGCGCAACCTGCTCGACCCCTATGCGCGCGAATGGCAGAACAATTGCGGCCGCTGGGACCTGCTCGACGTGGTGCGCATGACCTATGCGCTGCGTCCGGAAGGCATCGAATGGCCGCGCCACCCGGACGGGCGCCCGAGCTTCCGGCTGGAGGACCTGACGAGCGCCAACGGCCTGTCCCACGAGAGCGCCCACGACGCCCTGTCGGACGTGCGAGCGACGATCGCGCTGGCACGCCTGATCCGCAGCAAGCAGCCGCGCCTGTTCGACTTCTGCCTCGAGCTGCGCCGCAAGGACAAGGTCGCCAGCGAAATGGGCCTGCACCTGGACCCAAGCCAGCGCCAGCCTTTCCTGCACGTATCCGGCATGTTCCCGGCCGAAAGCGGCTGCCTGGGCCTGGTATATCCGCTGGCCCAGCACCCGAGCAACAAGAACGAGATCCTGGTCTGGGATTGCCGCCACGATCCCTCAGAACTGTTCGGGATGGACGTCGAGACGATCCGGCTGCGCATGTTCACGCGCAGCGCCGACCTGCCCGAGGGCGTGACCCGGCTGCCGATCAAGAGCGTGCACCTGAACAAGTCGCCGATGCTGGTCGGGAACCTGAAAACCCTGAGCGCGCCCATGGCCCAGCGCTGGGGCATCGACCTCGACCAGGGACGCGTGCATGCCGAGCTCGCCGCGCGCGGGCCGAACATGGCGGCGGTCTGGGCCCAGGTGTTCCAGAAACCGGCGAGCACCAACGAGACCGACGTCGATGAAGACCTGTATGGCGGTTTTGTCAGCAACAACGACCGCCGCAAACTGGAATCGCTGCGCATGCAAACGCCGGCCCAGTTGGCGAGCGCCCACCCCTCCTTCGAGGACGCGCGCCTGACCGAACTGCTGTTCCGCTACCGCGCCCGCAACTTCCCGCAGACGCTCAGCGGCGAAGAAATGGCGGCGTGGGAAGAGCATCGGGCGGCGCGGCTGTTCGACGGCGCCGGCGGTGCGCGTACGGTGGACCAGTTATTTGGCGAGATCGATGCGCTGTCGGAGACGGCGGACGAGCGGGCCGAGGAGATTCTCGGGGCTTTGTACGATTACGTGGAAGGGATTGCGCCGGAACGGTATTAAGCGTTGTTAGCGGGGCTGTTGCCTGTTGCGGTATCGGTCCTTTGAATCCGCGTGGGCACAAGTGCCCACGCGGATCATGCTCACCACTAACAGCACAGGCATCAGCCCCACGAACTCCTGCCTACGGGGCCAACAACGCCGTACTAGCTCGCCCGATACCGGTTAATCTCATCCCGCGTCTCCCGCGCCGCCCTTCTCGCCGCCGCCGCGAAATCCTCTCCCTCCCGCGCCGCCGCATACAGGATCGCCCGCGACGAATTGATCATCATCCCGGTCCCGTTCGCCGTACGCCCGGCGCGCACGGTCGCCGCCACGTCGCCCCCCTGCGCCCCGATGCCCGGCACCAATAAGGGCATGTCGCCGATGATCGCGCGCACCTGCGCCAGTTCCTCCGGGAAGGTCGCGCCCACCACCAGCGCGCACTGGCCGTTGCGGTTCCATTTCTCGGCCACCAGGCGCGCCACGTGCTGGTACAGCGGCTGTCCGCCCACGTCGAGGAACTGCAGGTCGGAGCCGCCTGCGTTCGAGGTACGGCACAGCACGATCACACCGCGGTCGGGCCAGTCGAAATACGGCTCGACCGAATCGGAACCCATGTAGGGGCTGACCGTGACCGCGTCCGCGCCGTAGCGGTCGAAGGCTTCGCGTGCGTACTGGTGGGCGGTGGCGCCGATGTCGCCGCGCTTGGCGTCGAGGATCAGGGGAATGTGCGGGTAGGTCTCGCGCAGGTAGCGGCAGATGTCCTCGAGCTGGCTTTCGGCGCCGAGCGCGGCGAAATAGGCGATCTGCGGCTTGAAGGCGCAGGCGAGATCCGCGGTGGCGTCGATGATGGCCTTGCAGAACTGGAAAATGGCGTCCGGTTCCTGACGGAGGTGGGCCGGCAGACGTTCCAACACCCGAGCCAGGTCCGGGTCGAGCCCGACGCACAGCAGCGAATCGTTGCGGGCCCAGGCCGCGGAGAGTTTAGTCATGAAATTCACGTCGCGCCCCTTGTAACAGTGTCATTGCAAACCCTATATTGTACCCGTCGCCGGTCTTCCCTTCTCCTGTCGCCCCCTTTGGCGGCCACGACCGTGCGACTGGTATCGACAAGCTGATGTATATTTTTGACTATTCGACAACTCGCAATGGACAAGGACATCATGACGTCTTCCCTCTTCTCGCGCTGGGCCCGCCTGCTGGCGGCGGCAATGCTGGCAGGCTCGCTGCTTTCGGGCTGCGGCTATAACGAATTCCAGGTGAAGGACGAAGCCACCAAGGCAGCCTGGGGCGAAGTGGTCAACCAGTACCAGCGCCGCGCCGACCTGATCCCGAACCTGGTCAATACCGTCAAGGGCTATGCCTCGCACGAACGCGAGACCCTGGAGGCCGTCACCCGTGCGCGCGCCGCCGCGACGAGCTTCCAGATCACGCCGGAAGTGCTGAACAATCCGGAAGCCTTCCAGAAGTTCCAGCAGGTACAGGGCGAGCTGTCGAGCGCGCTGTCGCGCCTGATGGCCGTGTCCGAGGCCTATCCGCAGTTGAAGGCCGACACCAGCTTCCGCGACCTGCAGTCGCAGCTCGAGGGCACCGAGAACCGCATCACCGTGGCGCGCCAGCGCTACATCGCCTCGGTCCAGGACTACAACGTCACCGTGCGCAAGTTCCCGACCAACCTGACCGCGATGATGTTCGGCTACGAAGCGCGGCCCTCGTTCACGGTCGAGAACGAAAAAGCGATCTCGACCGCCCCGACGGTCAACTTCGGCAAGTAAGCGGGTACCCAGTGGACCGATCTGCGATGACTTTGCTGCGTACCCTATGGGCATTGCTGCTGGTAAGCCTGCTGGCCGGTCCGGCCCAGGCCCAGCTGAAGGCGGTACCGCCCTTGACCGCCCGCGTCACCGACCAGGCCGGCATGCTCGACGCCACCCAGCGCCAGCGCCTGGAAGCGGTGCTGGCCGAACACGAAGCGAAGTCCGGCAACCAGATCGCGGTGCTGCTCGTCAAGTCGACCGAGCCGGAAGCGATCGAGCAGTACGGCATCCGCGTGGTCGAGGCGTGGAAGCTCGGCCGCAAGGGCGTCGACGACGGCGTGCTGCTGCTGGTGGCGCGCGACAACCCGAGTTCGCTGCGGCGCCTGCGCATCGAGGCCGGCCGCGGCGTGCAGGGCGTGCTGACGGATGCGCAATCGAAACGCATCCTGCAAGACGTGATCGCGCCGCATTTTCGCCAAAACCACTACTACGAGGGCCTGGTCGCAGGTGTGGGAGCCATTTCCACGCTGCTGAACCGGGAACGATTTCCCGAGGTGGCGCAGCAACAGGTAAGGCCTACGGGACAGGAAGAACAGGGAGGCGGGATCGGTATGTTTGGTATCTTGGCATTGATATTTGGTTTCATGCTGTTGCGCTCGATTTTCAAGCCACGCCGCCCGCGCCTGTCGCGCGGCGGCTGGGGCAGCGGCGCATCGGGTTTCATCCTCGGTAGCGTCCTCTCGAATATGGGACGCGGCGGCGGCGGCGGCTTCGGCGGTTTTTCGGGCGGTGGGTTCGGTGGCGGCGGCGGCTTCGGCGGCGGCGGCGGCACCTTTGACGGCGGCGGCGCCTCGGGAGACTGGTAATGGAACACGCATCGTTTGGACAACGCCTGGGCCGCGTGATCCGCCACTGGCGCAGCAGCAAGGGCGACGCGGAGCGCGCCTTCCCGGAAGCGACGCTGGCCGCGGCCGCGCAGGCCATCACCGCCGGCGAGCAGACCCATCGCGGCGAAGTGCGCTTCATCGTCGAAGCCGCCCTGCCCACCGACGAGGCCTGGGACGGCATCACCAACCGCCAGCGCGCCCTCGCCCTGTTCGCCGACTATGGCGTCTGGGATACCGAGGACAATTGCGGCGTGCTCATCTACGTCAACCTGGCCGAGCACAAGGTCGACATCGTGGCCGACCGCGGCATCGACCGCAAGATCGACAGCGCGACCTGGCAGGCGGTCTGCCGCACCATGACCGAGGGCTTCAGGCAGGGCAAGTACCACGACGCTTCGCTGGCGGCGATCGAGCAGGTGAATTCCCTGCTGCGGGAACATTTCCCAGCCAACGGATCGCGTCCGAACGAGCTGCCGGATCGGCCGATCATGCTGTAAGGACCATTCATTCGATGGCCACGAGCGCCTGACGCGCCTTCAGGGCAAGGCGCGTCGTCGAAGACAGTACGCCAGTACGGCGAGACGACGCAACGCCGCCATGGAGGCGCGTCAGGCGCTCGCCGCTACAATGCGGGTTTTGTGAACTCTTGAAAGCCCCGCCATGAAACTCGCCAACAAGATTGCTCTCGTCACGGGCGCCAGCCAGGGCATCGGCCTGGCCTGCGCCCAGCGCCTGGTGCGCGAAGGCGCCCGCGTGATGCTGGCCGACGTGCGCCCGGAAGGCGCCGCCGCCGCCGAAGCGCTGGGCGACGCCGCCCGCTTCTTCTGTGCCGACGTCAGCCAGAAGTCCGACGTCGACGCCCTCTTCGCCGCCACCTTCGAAGCCTTCGGCCGCGTCGATATCCTGATCAACAATGCCGGCGTGACGCACGCCGCCGACTTCCTCGACCTGACCGAGGAAGACTTTGACCGCGTGCTGCGCATTAACCTGAAATCGATGTTCCTGTGCAGCCAGGCCGCCGCGCGCGACATGGTCAAGCGGCAAAGCGGCTGCATCATCAACATGTCGAGCGTGAACGCCGAACTGGTCATCCCGAACCAGGTGCCGTATGTGGTGTCGAAGGGCGGCGTCAACCAGCTGACCCGGGTAGCGGCGATCAGCCTGGCCCAGCAAGGTATCCGCGTCAACGCCATCGGCCCGGGAACGATCCTGACGGAACTGGCGAAACAGGCTGTGCTGTCGAGCCCGGAAGCACGCCACACCATCCTGTCGCGCACCCCGCTCGGCCGCTGCGGCGAACCGGAAGAAGTGGCGGCGATTGCCGCATTCCTCGCCAGCGACGACGCCTCCTACATCACCGGCCAGACCCTGTACGCCGACGGCGGCCGTATGCCGCTCAACTATACGGTTCCAGTGCGGGAATAAGGCGCCCGATGTCCTCGTGGACGGCTTGCCTCCTTGCGCCGAATCGCCGGACTGCCTCGATCAAGTGTCTGCTCCCGGCACACAAACCGAGCTCAGCAGGTATTCACGAAATGCATGTCTGGTATCTGATTTAACAATTAGACAAATATATGGCAGCGCAACATAATGGCACCTGTCTCCACTATTCTCCTCCAAGAAAATAGTTTTAAGCCCGCTCCTGAAGCGGGCTTTTTTTTTGCGCGTGCACGGCTGGCTTCTTCCCAACTGCTAGACCATGCCAAATGGGAATCGTTCGCTAAAGGCTGTGTAGATTTGCGCTACGTCATACCTGAGTAACAATCGCTGCCTATACTGGATTCATCTGCGGTACACGCAACCGATATGCGTGATGGCAGACAGGTGTGCGGCGCCTCGCGTTGCACACCCACCGAACAGCGTCTCTTGGCCCGGTCTTGGGTTGTGCCCACCGCTCTCCTGGTGGGCATTTTTTTTCCTGTGTCCCTATGTGCTTGGCATAAATGCATCTGCCGCCCTTGCAGGCTGACCGGTTTTGACTATGATGAAGTTCGTGCGCCGCAAGCGGTAGCCGCCAGCCAGGCTGCAACAATCAGACAGGAAGGACCGAGAAAGACCGCCAGCGGACGCAGCCATGCCAACCATAACAGGGAGCCGGACCGATGAATTTTCAAGTTTCTGAAAAACACACTCCACCACCCACCCGCCGCCAGCATGACGGTATCGATGGGCTGGTCCTCTGCGAACTTAATCCGCTGGTGGTCGTCGACCATATCGACGGCGAAGACGTGCCCCTGACCCTCCTGACCTTCGGCAGCGTGCGCGAAGTCTGCCCGAAGTGCCGGAACACGCACCTGAAGCTGGTGCTGCGCCAGACCTCCGTGCGCATGGCGCACCTGTTTTGCGCGGAGTGCGCGAGCTGTTTCGATGCACGCTACCCCGACGGCGCCCCGGCGCTGACGATCTGAGGTTCCGTTGCAAGCCCGACCGTGCGCACGGTCGGTCACCCGGCATGGTATGGTTGCCGTTTTTGCCAGTTCGTCAACCATGCCTGCACTGCTCCACCTCGTCCTGCTCGACCCGCGCCTGAACAAGCTGCGTTATGCCGCCGCGATCGCGATGTTCCTGTCGATTGTCGTCACCGGGTCGATCCCGGGCGCGCGCGCCGGCGTCGGCCATTACGCACCGGGCGTGGTGCTGCATTCGCTCGCCTATGCGACCCTGGCCCTGCTCTGGTTCACCGCCAGCCGCGGCAGCGCGGCGAGCCGCAGCCTGGCCGCCGTGCTGGCGGTCGCCGTGATGGGCGCCATCGACGAATCGGTGCAGAGCCTGTTCCCCTACCGCGGCGCCGACGTGCACGACTGGCTGGTGGATGTCAGCGCCGCCGTCGTCACCTGCGCGATCCTGTGGCTGGTGTTGCCGAAGGCGGCGCTGCAGCGGAACTGAATCCGCGCAATGCAGTTGCTGCAGCCGGGTCCGCGCAGCCGGGCCCGATACTGCCGGGTTACTTCCAATCCTTCCTCCCTTGATCTGGCTCATGTCACACCCGAGTCAGCTGGAACGTCGCGCCTGTTCGCGCCTCTTACCTGAGTGGCAGACGACATCGTCACGCATACCCACTGACAAAATCCAATCAAGGAGTCGATCATGAAACAACCACACCAGAGCGCAATCCTGGCGGGCTTGCTGGCCATGGCGCTCGGCCTGTCGGGCTGCACCGCCATGCGCGGCGGCAGCAGCGATAGCGGCGCAGGCACCAGCGGCAGCTCGGCAAGCGGCGATACTGGCAGCGGTAGCGGCGGCATGTCGGGCACCGGCGCCGGTACCAGCACCTCCGGCTCCGGCGGATGGGGCGGCGGCAGCTCGACCGGGTCGGGAACGTCGGGCACCTCGGGGACCAGCGGCACCAGCGGCACTGACCAGTCCGGCACCAGCGGCACTTCGGGCACCTCCGGCACTTCGGGCACCTCGGGCACGTCGGATTCCTCCGGCACCTCGGGCACGTCCGGCAACTCGGGTTCTTCCGGCACGTCGAGCAGCATGGGCGAAGGCAGCTCCACGGGCAGCACGGCCGATACCGCCAGCGGGCAGGCCGGCAGCTCGTCCGCGGGCAGCGCCACCGCCGCCAGCTCCAGCCCGAACAGCACCGTGGTAGCGGTCGAAGCGGTGGCCCGCCCCAGCAGCGGCGTCAGCGGCGGCGACACGCTCTCCGGGGGCGCGACCGGCAGCAGCTCGACCGGCACCACCGGCAGCTCGATGACTTCCGACCGCGTCTACCGCGTCACGCTGCGCATGGACGACGGCAGCACCCAGATCGTCACCCAGGAGACCACGCCCGACTTCCGCAGCGGCGACCGCGTCAACCTGAGCGGCGGAGCGGTTCGCCGCTGAGACGGCAACCGGGATCCGGGCCGCCACGCCGGCCGCGAACGTCAAGCGTCTGGAAAAACCGACAGGGGATCTTGAGGGACTACCCTCAGGAAGCGGCGCATCGTCGAAGAGGGTACGCGGGTACCGCCAGACGCAGGCAACGCAGCCATGAAGGATTTTTTCACACGCACGCAGAGGCTGTGCGGCGTTCGGGCTGCGACCGATCGGTCGCAGCCGGCGTGAGGGATCAGGTGGTCAGCGGCACGCCGCCACCCTGGTTCGGTGGTGGCGACGACGTATTGCGCGTCAACGCCCAGATCGTTTCGAACGGCAGCTTCGGCGTGCGGTCCGCATTCAGCAAGCCGTTGGCTTCCTGGAAGGTATCGGCGAACTGGGTGTAGCAGAAGCCCGCGAACATGAAGGTTTCGTTGACCACCTTCAGCAGCCCGCCATACAGGTTCTCGAAGCCTTCGGCCGTCGTCGAACGCGAATAGCCCCAGGTGCCCTCTTCCGGCGTGCCCTTGGTATCGAAGGCGATGCCGCCGAACTCGGTCAGCACGATCGGCTGGCCGCGGTGCGGGAAGCCGTCGAGCGTGAGGATACGCCCGCCCGGACGCCGTTGATCGAAGAGTGTCCGCACCGGGTCGCTCACCTCGTAGCGCGCCTTGACCTTTTCCGGATCGCAGTCGTAGTCGTGGATGCCGAGGATGTCGGTCGCCGAGGCTTCCCAGCCGTCGTTGCCGATCACCGGGCGCGTCGCGTCGAGCGTGCGCGTCAGGTGGTACAAGGCTTCCACTGCATTCCGATGTGCCTGCGTCAGCGTCAGGTTCGGCACGCCCCAGGATTCGTTGAAGGCGACCCAGACGATGATGCAGGGGTGGCTGTAGTCGCGCTCGATGGCTTCGGTCCACTCGCGCACCATGCGCGTGATCGCCTTCGGGCTGAAGCGGTAGGCCGAGGGCATCTCTTCCCAGACCAGCAGGCCCAGCTTGTCGGCCCAGTACAGGTAGCGCGGGTCCTCGATCTTCTGGTGCTTGCGCACGCCGTTGAAGCCCATCAGCTTGGCCAGCTCGACGTCGCGCTTGAGGTGCTCGTCGGACGGCCCGGTCAGGAAGGACTCCGGCCAGTAGCCCTGGTCGAGCACCAGGCGCAGCTGGTATGGCCTTCCATTCAACATCAGGCGGTCGCGGTTGATCGCGAACGCGCGCAGCGCCGTGTACGAGCGGATGCGGTCGACCACCTTGTCGCCGCAGCGCAGCGTCACCTCGGCGTCGAGCAGGGTCGGCCGCTCCGGGCTCCACAGCAATTCGTTGCGCGAGTCGTCGATGCCGGGGTCGGACAGGGCGATCTTGCGGTTCGCTTCGCCGCCGAGCAGCTTGTAATGGTCGTCGGCCAGCAGGTGTTCGCCGTGCCAGATCTTCACTTCGACAAACATGTCGTCGCGGATCGCGCCGCCCGCGAACACCTCGCAGCCGATCTCGAAGGTCTCGAAGATCGGGGTCCACTTCAGCTTGGCGATGAAGGTCTCCTCGACCTGCTCGACCCAGACGGTCTGCCAGATGCCGGTCGTGCGCGGATACCAGATCGAGTGCGGCTCGAGCAGCCAATCCTGCTTGCCGCGCGGCTTGGCAAGGTCGGCCGGGTCGTCTTCGACGAACACGGTCACCGTCTGCTTGCCGTCGGCCTGCATGGCCGAGGTGATGTCGGCCGAGAACGGCGTGTGCCCGCCCTCGTGGTCGGCCACCAGCTGGCCGTTGACCCAGACGCGGGCATGGTAGTCGACCGCGCCGAAGTGCAGGATGGTGCGCCCTTCGGTGGGCATGACCGTGAACTCGCGCTCGTACCAACAGAAGCGGTGGAAGCCGGTGTCGCCGATGCCGGACATCGCCGTCTCGGGCGCGAACGGCACTTCGATCTCATGGGTCCATTCGGAGACGTCGCCGGGCAGCTTGAAGCGCATCGCGTCGTCGAAACAGAAGCGCCACTTGCCGTTCAGGCTGATCCAGTTGTCGCGCACCAGTTGGGGACGGGGGTATTCAAACTGACTCATTATTTTCCTTTCGTTCAGTCGGTACCGGAATCAGGATGCGGCCTTCGCGGCCCTTCCGGTTGTATTCGGCAAGCGCGGCGGCGGCGGCGGCTTCGGCCAGGCCGGTCTTGCACAGCGCCACGCAGGCGCCGCCAAAACCGGCGCCGGTCAGGCGCGCGCCGACCACGCCGTCCTGCGCGCGCAGCAACTCGCACAACTCATCGAGTTCGGGGATGGATACTTCGTAATCGTCGCGCAGGCTGAAGTGCGACGCGTTCATCAGTTCGCCGAAGCGCTCGGCCGGCACGCCGCCGGCCGCCTCCAGCACCCGCAGGTTTTCCTGCACCACGTGGCGTGCGCGGCGGCGCAGCGGTTCGGGCAGCTCCTCGACCGAGGCTGGGTCCTTCACGTCGCGCAAGGCCTTCACGCCCAGCTTGCGCGAGGCTTCCTCGCACTCGGCGCGGCGCTCGTTGTACTTGCTGCCGGCCAGCTTGCGCGCGATGCCCGAGTCGATGACGATGATCTCGACGCCCTCCGGTAGCGGCGCCAGCCGGTGTTCGAGCGAGCGCGCGTCGATGAACAGCATGTTCGATTCGTCGGCCAGGCTGGACGCCATCTGGTCCATGATGCCGCAGTTGACCCGCGCGTATTCGATCTCGGCACGCTGCGCCAGGCGCGCCAGTTTCACGTCGTCGAGCTCGAACCCGAGCAGCTCGCGCAGCGCGCGCAGGGTCGCCACTTCCAGCGCCGCGCTCGAGGACAGGCCCGAGCCCACCGGCACGTCGGTCGAGACCCAGACGCGCAGCGGCGGCACCGTTACGCCTTCGGCCTCGACCAGGCGGATGCAGCCCTCGATGTAGCTGCCGAAGCCCGGCGGGGCGCTGCCGTCCGGCGCGAAGGTCACGTTGGCGTCGAGCGTGCTCGAATAGAAAATGAAATTGCCGTCGCCGCTGCGCGACAGGGCCACCGTCGTGCGCTGGGGCGTGGCCACCGGCAGCATGAAACCGTCGTTGTAGTCGGTGTGCTCGCCCAGCAGGTTCACGCGTCCCGGCGCCGCAGCGTGGACTTCGGGCGCACCGCCGAAAAAGGAATCGGTCGTCACCATCAGCTTATCTCCAGCCAAAGCGGCCGCTGGCGGCCCTGCACGGTCACGGCAGGCCACTGCGGGTCCAGGGTCAGGTTGTCCAGCCCCTGCGGGCCGAGGAGGAAGGTGTCTTCCATCTTCAGTCCCGCGAAGCTGGGGTTGAATGCGAATGCCATGCCGGTCTCCAGTTCGGTCGCCGTGCTGGGCGTGGCGACCAGTTCGCGCGCCAGGTAGCCGGTGATGCCGCCCTGGTGGTGCTCGTCCATCGCGCCCTGCCGGTCGGCGTGGTTGTAGGCCGCGGCAAAGGCGTGGTACACCGCCGACAGCGATTTGCCCGGCACCACGGCGGCAAGGCCGGTGGCCTCGACCTCCATCAGCGCCGCCTGGTCCTGCGGCGCCGAGCCCTCGCCGGCGAAACTCACGCAGCGCGTCAGGTTGGCATACAGGCCGTGGCGGCGCGCGCAGAACACGAGCATCGCCCGCGCTCCGATCCGTTCATGTGTGGGCGTCGGATGGCGGTACAAGGGCAAACGGCGTTCGCCGGCCGCCAGCACCAGCGCCGGGTGGATGCCGCGGCGCCAGAGCTCCGCCGCGCCGCTTGCCGCCAGTTCGTACTCGGTCCATTCCGGACGCGCGCGGCGCAGGGTGGCGGTCATTGCCTCGGCGGCCTCAAGTCCGAGCTGGCGGTAGCGCGCCTGCTCGGACTCGAGCAGCACCATGCGGCGCTGGCGCATCCCGTTCGCCAGCGGCTGCTCGTCGCCGTGCGGGCGGTCGGACAGCACCAGTCCGTCGCCGGCCAGGCCCAGCACGTAGCGTTCGCGCAGCTCGACCTGGGCCCAGGGAGAAGCGTGGAAGGTGAAGCCGGCCGGGATCTCCTCCTCGCGCAGACGCGCCATTTCGATCTCGTCCGTCAGTACGACGGCCTCGTCCTGCGTGACCAGCACTTCGGCCACGCCGGTGTCGGTCGTGTGCAGCACCGCATTCGAGCCGCCGGCGGTGATCCAGGCAAACCAGTCGACCCCGCGCAGGCGCACGGCGACGGCGCCATGCTTGCCGAGGTATCCGCGCAGCAGGGCCAGCTTGGCGCCGGCCTCCTGCGCGCGCTCGGGGCCGTTCATGCATCCTCCTCGATCGACACCGCCACCGCCTGCAGCTCGGCCGCCGTGTTCTCGGGCAGCACGTCCATCGCGAACATGCCGGCGCCGAGCTCGGTGCCGGCCAGGTATTTCAGGCGGTCGCGCGAGCGGTACGGCGGGTAGAACTGGGCGTGCAGCTGGGTTTCCGGATGGTCGGCGCCATCGGTCGGCGCCTGGTACCAGGCCATCAGGTAGGGGAAGGGTCGGTCCCACATCTTCTCGTACTTGAGCAGCACGGTTTTCAGCGCGCGCGCCAGGCCGGCGCGGGCTTCCGGCGTCAGGCTGGCGAAATCCTTGCAGGGCGCGGTCGGCATCACCCACACCTCGTAGGGATAGCGCGCGCAGGCCGGCACGAAGGCGATCGCATGCTCGTTCTGGTACAGCACCCGGCGGCCGTCGGCCGCTTCGTTCTTCGCCATGTCGCACAGCAGGCTGGTGCCGTGCTGCAGGTAGTACTCGCGCTCCTGCGCCAGCATGCGCTCGGGCACCTGGGGCACGAAGGGATAGGCATAGATCTGGCCGTGCGGATGGTGCAGGGTCACGCCGACCTCGCTGCCGCGGTTCTCGAACGGCAGCACGTACTGGATGTGGTGAGTGCCGCCGATGCGGCGGGTGCGGTCGCCCCACACCTGGAACAGCAGTTCGATGCGCGACAGCGGCAGGTGCACCAGCGCCGTGTTCGGGTCCTGGGTGAACACGACCACTTCGCAGTGGCCGTTGGCGGGCGCCGTCGGCACCGTCAGCTGCGGCGGATCGTGCGACGTGAGGGCGAGCGAGGGGAAGCGGTTGTCGAACACCGCAATCTCGTAGTCGCCCTGCGGCATCTCGGTCGGGAAGGCGGGATCCTTCGTCACCGCCAGCGGGTTGTACTCGGGCGGCGGCAGGAAGGTGCGGTTCTGCCGGAATCCGGCATAGGTGACCCACTCGCCGCGCAGCGGATGCCAGCGCAGGTGCGGGTTGGCCTGCAACGGATCGGGGAACGGGCTGGGCGCCTCGATCCCGTCCGGAATCGGCTCGTTGCTGTAGAGAGTAAGGTGTCTTCCGTCCGGCTTCGTCAGTTCTTTGCTGTGCATGTCATCTTTAAATGTCGGGCAGGTCACATACGCTCGCAGGCAGGGATGCCTCGCGAATCGCGGCTAGGGAACGATCCTAACATGGTGTTTTGGCCGCATTTTCCGAGCAGAATGTATGTTTTTTCCAACAGTTAATGACTCAGCGGAGCGTCAGGACGCCGCCCCGGCAGTGGAGAGCCGGCTCTCCTATGAAAAGTGCTTCAAAGCCGTGTTCGGCTGGAAGGGAATTTGAGGCCTTGTAGGATGAAGCCTACAAAACGATTGGAAGTATTTACACGATCCGGCAAGCAGGCCGCCGACAAGCTCAGCAGGGAAGATTTTGTGAGTTTTAAAGCATGGAGGGGTGTTGGGTGGGTACCGTCATGGAAGCTCCCGGCTTCGATGACGGTACCCACCTACGAAAACGACAAAGACGGATTACTTCGCCAGCTCGGCCAGTACCGCCGTGTACATCTGCAGGTTCAGCAGCAACTGCTTGAGCGTAATGAACTCGTGCTCGGAGTGGCCGGTGTACACCTTGCCGGGCATTGCCGGGCCGAAGCTGACCGCGTTCGGGAACAGGCGCGAGTTGGTGCCGCCGCCGATGGCGATCGGCTTCGGGTCCTTGACGCCGGTGAAGTAGGAGAAGACATTCATCAGCACCGGAAGCTGCGGCACGTCCTTGCGCACCCAGGGCTCGCCCGTGCGCACCGAGATGTTCGCCAGCGGCAGGTTGCGGCCCTGCCATTGCGCCAGCGCCGCGTTGACCTCGTTGGTGATCTGCTCGACGCTCTTGCCCTGCGGACGGCGCAGGTTGATCGACACCTCGATGCCCTCGGGCTTCTGGCGGATCACGGTCGGCGCCACCGTCATCGGACCCATGAAGCCGTCGCGGTAGGCGATGTTGCCGAATTTTTCGCCGTACAGCCCGGTCCCGACCAGCTCGTTGAGATAGTTGACCACGCCGCCGGCCGTCGTGTTCGCCCACGGACGCACCGCCAGCGCATCGGCCAGCATGGCGACCGCGTTCACGCCGTCCTCGGGTTTCGACGAGTGCGCCGACACGCCGCGCGCACGGACCAGCAGGTCGCTGCCCTTCCACTCGAATTCGTAGCGCATGCCGTCCTGTTTCGCGCCGCGCGCGCGGATCTGCTTCTCGAGCTCGGGCGTCGCGCTGGCGACCGTGGCGCTGGCGTCTTCCGGGATCTGGCTGCCGAAGAAGCCTCCCGCAAAGGCGGCGATGTGCGGCTCGCCCGCCAGCGCCGCCTGCGCGCCCGCCTTCGGGATCGTCACCGCGATCGTGCCGGACGCCTTTTCCGCGACTACCGCCGGGTATTCGGCGTCGAGCGTGATGTTCATCTGCGGCGGCTCGTGGGTTTTCAGGAAGTCCACCAGCGGCTGCCAGTTCGATTCCTCGCCCATGTAGACGTACAGCTCGATGCGCTTGGACAGCCGCAGTTGCTGCTGCTGGTCCTTCAGCGCCTTCATCGCGTACAGCGCGGTGGCGATCGGGCCCTTGTCGTCCTCGGCGCCGCGCGCCATCAGCTTGCCCGGCTCGCTGGTCTGGTCGAGCACGAAGGGCGACTTCTTCCACTTGCTCGGGTCGACCGGCTGCACGTCGCCGTGGGTCACGATGCCGACCCGCTCGCTGCCCTGCCCCATGCCGACGATCACCACCCAGCCGTGGTCGGCGAAATCGAAACCAAGGCGCCCGGCTTCGGCTTTCAGGTAGTTCTTGAAGGCGATGTGCTGCGGGTCCTGGTCGGACGGTACATCAGGGTTGGCGACGGTGTTGAAGCTGACCAGCTTTCCGAGCGTGTCGACCACCTTCGTGCGGTAGGTCGTGACGGCGTACTTGGCCGCATTCACGGCGGCGGGGCTGGGTACGGCGGCGGCAGGCGCGGACGGCGCAGGCGCCTGGGCCGCGGCATGCACCGCACATGCCAGCAGCAGGCTGGCGAGGATCGTTTTTTTCATGTCTGCAGGGTCTCCATTGCAAATGCGCAACGAGTCTAGCACAGGGTCCGGCCGCACAAATCCACGCGCAATCCTTTATCGTAGCGACATCGAAGACAGCTCCCAAACAAAGGACAACCATGAGCATCAAGAGCGTGCGCCGGATACACCCGGCCCTGCGGGACGACATCGGCGACCTGATCACCCAGCGTCCGGTGCCGAGCAGGCACCTGGACCAGATCGATCCCTTCCTGTTCCTGAACCACCATGGCCCGCAAACCTATCCGCCGCATAACCGCGGCCTGCCCTTCGGGCCGCACCCGCACCGCGGCTTCGAAACCGTCACCTTCATCCTCGAGGGCATGCTGACGCACCAGGACAGTGCCGGCCACGAGAGCATCATCCGCGCCGGCGGCGTGCAGTGGATGACGGCCGGCAGCGGCCTGATTCACGCCGAGATCTCGCCGCGCGAATTCATGGAGCGTGGCGGCCCGCTCGAGATCCTGCAGCTGTGGGTCAACCTGCCGCCGCACCTGAAGATGACGAAGCCGGCCTACACCGGCCTGCAGCGCGACGACATCCCCACCATGCGCCTCGATGAAGGCCGGGTGAGTATGCACCTCGTGTCCGGCGAATTCGGCGGCAGCACGGGGCCGGTGCGCTCGCTGACGGACGTCTTCATGAGCACCGTGGAATTCCAGGCCGGCGGTCGCCTGCGCATGCCGGTACTGGCCCGCCGCAGCGTCTTCCTGTACGTGGTGCGCGGCGCGGTGCTGGCCGGCGTGGCCGAAGACCGCGTGGCCGCCTTCCACCTGGCCGAGATGGCGATGGAGGGCGACGAGCTGGACGTGGTGGCGCCGGAAGGCGCCCTGGTGCTGCTGGGGCATGCCGAGCCGATCGGCGCGCCGGTGGTGTCGCACGGGCCCTTCGTGATGAACTCGCGCGCCGAGATCGAGGAGGCCATCCGCGACTACCAGCTCGGGCGCTTCGGCGCGCCGATGTAGAGATCGAAAGAGTAGAGTAGCCGGACAGTCAACTTCCGCGAGACCCCGCATGCACGCCGTCCCCCTCGTCGCCACCACCCGTGGCTACCCCGACTCCGGCTACGTCGTCGAGAACGTCCACGCCGGTTCGATCGCCGTCGTCGACACCGAAGGCCGCCTGCTGGCCTGGGCCGGCGACCCGCAGTACCCGACCTTCACCCGTTCGGCGCTCAAGCCATTCCAGGCCCTGCCCTTCCTGCTGGCGGAAGGCGCGGCAAAATTCGGGCTGGCGCAGGAAGAACTGGCGCTGTTGTGCGCCAGCCATTCGGGCGAGGAAAAGCACCTGGCGGGCGTGCGCTCGATCCTCGGCAAGATCGGCCTGGACGCCGGCCGCCTCGAATGCGGCTGCGGCGTTCCCCTGCACTACGAGGCGAACGGCCTGCCGGTGCCCCAGGACCGCGAGTGGACGCCGCTGCACCACAACTGCTCGGGCAAGCACAGCGGCTTCCTGGCCTGGTGCCGCATGCACGACGTCCCCACTGCCGGCTATGTCGATCCCGGCCACCCGCTGCAGCGCGCGATCCGGGGTACGCTGGCCGACGCCGCCGGCCTGCCTGAAAACGCGCTGCCGATGGGACTCGACGGCTGCTCGGCGCCGAACTACGCGCTGCCGCTCGCAGGGCTTGCGCAGCTGTTCGCGCGCCTCGGCCAGGGAGCAGCCGACGCGCGCTACGGCAGCGCCTTCGGCCCCCTGTTCGACGCCATGACCGGCCGCCCGGACATGGTCTCCGGCACCGAGCGCAGCGACCTGGTGCTGATGACGGCCGGCCGCGGCGACTGGGTCGCCAAGATCGGCGCTGACGCCGTGCAGGCGATCGGCATCCGCTCGAAAGGCATCGGCATCGCCATCAAGATCGCCGACGGCAACAACCGCGGCCTGCACACGGTCACCTACAACGTGCTCGATCAATTGGGCCTGCTCGACGACGCCAGCCGCGCGGCGCTCGAACGCTTCCGCCGCCCGGAAATCCGCAACGCGCGCGGCACCCTCGCGGGCGACATCCGGTCGGTGTTCAGCTTGCAAATGGCGTGACACTCGTGTCCACGCGTAACGTTCGCGTCGTGCGACAGTCCCGCGTTGCGCTGCATTCCGCATTGCCATAGGTGTCCGGTGAACCCGTAATTGAGGCCATTGGCCCCGATCACTCTACGCCACCAGCCTCCTCAGCATCGCCGCCAGCGGCTCGAGCACCTCCCCATCCTGCCAGTACGAGTTATGCGACAGCGGATTCCAGCTCTTGAGCATCCATCCCACCGCGCCCTGCCCGGCATTGATCGTGCGGTCCTCGACCAGGGTTCGGTAGCCGTTCGACAGGGGCTGCAGCGGCCAGCCGAGCACGTCATCCGGGTCGTACAGGTTCAGCCAGCGAAACAGCGGCGTCGGCGGCGCGATCGGCTTGATGTGCATTTCCTTGTGGGCGGCGACGAAGATGGGGATGTTGCAGCCGGTCGTGACGAGGGCGCTGCAGGTGCCGCCGGCCAGGAAGTGCCGCTCGTGCGCGCTCAGCAGCCGTCCCAGCGCGGGGCGCGACCAGGCATCGATGTCGCGCCAGATGCCGGCGTCGACCCGCCCGCCGCCGAGCGCCTTCTGCGCATCGTAGATGTAGCTGGAGAGCACCTGGCAGCCGAGCGAATGGGCCAGGAACACAACCGGCATGTCGGGGTTGGCCGCATGGGCGGCCAGCAGGGCGCGCGCGATCTCGCCCTGCGCCAGTTCGTAGACGGAACCCGGGTCTTCCTTGCGGTTCTCGAGCCCGGCGGCGTCGGCAAAGCCGAACAGCATGAACTTGCGCAGCCCGGCGTAATGCACCTCGCTGCCGGCGTCGACGCGCTCCCACACGACTTGCTCGTTGCGCTGGAGGATGTGCTGGTAGTAGACCGAGTAAAAGGCGGCCCGTTCGCGCAGCGCGGGGCCGAGCCGGGTGCGCATCTGCCCGAACACGCCGGCCGCATAGTCGCGCGGCGTTTCGCCCATTCCGTGGACGGTGATCAATGCGACCTGGGGCATGGCGGCCTCCTCGTAAGGACTGGGCAAAAAGCGCGGGCAAGTGTGTCAGAACCGGCCTCATCAATGAAGCGGATTCCTACCTCCAGCTTACCACCACACAGCCGGGAACGGCAGCATGGCAGCGCTCGCGCCCCGCAGAGACATAGTCCTTTACGACGTTTGTTATAGGAACTATAATTTTCCCAAATTTAACTATCTTGTCGGTTCATTATGTTTACACGCCCGCTCCCATCGCCATGCTTGCCGCCCCGGCAAGCCGCCGCATGGGACGCGCGTGGCGGGCTCCCGTATCTGTTCCCACACCCGCTGGGACCGGCACCATGACCCCGCTGCTGTTTCCCGACTACGCGGAGGCGATCGGCGCGCTCGACCTGGCGTCGATCGCCGGGCCGGCCGCCATTCCCGAGCGCTTCCTGCTGGCGCGCGAGGGGCGTTTCACGATGCATTACATCCCCTTCGAGCACGTCAATCCGCAGGCGCGCATCGTCATCGTCGGGATCGCGCCCGGTTTCGTGCAATGGAAGATTGCGATGCAGGAGACCCAGCGCCAGCTCGCCAGCGGCGCACCGCAGGCCGAGGTGCTGCGCGCGGCGCGCCTGACGGGCGCCTTCAGCGGCGCCATCCGCCCGAACTTCGTCGCCCTGCTCAACGCCATCGGCATCCAGCGCTGGCTGGGCATCGACAGCTGCGCCACCCTGTTCGACCAGGATGCGCACCTGGTGCAGATCAGCGCCATCCTGCGCCACCCGGTATTCGTCGACGACCGCAACTACAGCGGCACGCCCGGCATGGCAAAGCTGCCTTTCCTGCGCGAGACGGTGCTGCGCTACTTTGCGCAGGAAGCGGCGCAGCTGCCGGACGCGCTCTACATCCCGATGGGCGGCAGCGTCGCCGAAGGACTGGACTGGCTGGCGCGCGAAGGCGTGATCCGGCGCGACCGCATCCTGCATGGCCTGCCCCACCCGTCGGGCGCGAATGCGGAGAGGGTTGCCTATTTCCTGGGTCGGAAGGAGCGTGCGGCGCTGTCCTCGCGCACCAATCCGCGGCAGATCGACGCGGCGCGCGCTACCCTGCTGGCGCAGATGGCTGCTCTCACTGAAGCTTGATAGCGGGGCCTCAGTTTTCGGCGCGGCTGCTCGCCACCGACTGCAGTATCCGCACCAACGCCGCCATGTCGACCGGCTTCACCAGGTGGTGCGCGAAGCCCGCTTCGCGCGCCCGTTCGCGGTCGCGTTCCCCGCCGTAGCCGGTTGCCGCGATCAGCACTGTATCGCGCGTCTCGTCCTGCCTGCGCAGGCGCTCCGCCAGCTGGTAGCCGTCCATGTCCGGCAGGCCGATGTCGACCACCATCGCGTCCGGCCGCTCGGTGCTCGCGCACCGCAGTGCCGCCGCCGCCGTGTACTCGACCAGCACCGTATGGCCTTGCGCACGCAGCAGCGTGGCCAGGCTGTCGGCCGCGTCCTCGTTGTCGTCGACGATGATGACGCGCAGCGGGCGGTAGGCCGCCGGTTCCAGGCTGTGCGGCAGTCCCGCTTGCCCGCCCTCCGTGCCGGCCGCGCCGCCAAGCGGCAGCTCGATCGTGAACACGCTGCCCAGGCCGACGCCGTCGCTGTGCGCGGCCACCGTGCCGCCATGCAGCTCGACCAGCTTCTTCACCAGCGCCAGGCCCAGCCCGAGGCCTCCCTGCGAACGCGCCAGCGTGCGCGCGCCCTGGGTGAAGAGCTCGAACACGCTCGGCAGCAGGTCGGGCGGCATGCCCAGGCCGTTGTCGCGCACCTGCACGCGCGCGCGTTCCTCGTGCACGTCGAGCGCCAGCCGGATGGTGCCGGCCGGCGGCGTGTACTTCGCCGCGTTGTTGAGGATGTTGGCGACCGCCTGGATCAGGCGCGTCGCATCGCCCTGCACCATGACCGGCTGCGGCGGCAGCTGCACGTCGATGCGGTGCGATTTTTCCTCGATCAGCGGGCGCGCCTGGTCGAGGGCGCTGCGCAGCACATCGGCGAGGTCGACCCGGCTCACTTGCAGCGTCACCAGCCCGCGCGTCACACGCGAGACGTCGAGCAGGTCGTCGATCAGGCGGCTCATGTGCTTGACCTGGCGGCTGATGATGGCGCCCGCCTGGCGGATGCGCGGCTCGTCGCGGAACTGGATCGACAGCAGGGCCGCCGAATTGCTGATCGGCGCGAGCGGGTTGCGCAGTTCGTGCGCCAGCATCGCCAGGAACTCGTCCTTCATGCGCGAGAGGCGCTCGGCCTCGACGCGGGCGGCGCGCTCGCTCTGCAGCAGCGCGTCGCGCTCGCGCGCCGACTTCTGCGCGATCTCGTACAGGTGGGCATTGTCCATCGCCACCGCCGCCTGGGCTGCGACGCCGGCCACGACGCGTTCGGTGCGCTCGGTGAACATCCCCGGCTCGGGGTGGCCGAAGAACAGGCCGCCCAGCACCGCGCCCGAGCGCGACACCACCGGCACCGCCAGGTAGCTGCGCACCGGCAGGTGGCCTTGCGGCATGCCGTGGTGCGGACCCGATCGCCCATAGCGCGGATCCTGCGTGATGTCGTCGCTGCGCACCGCGGTCTGTTCGTGCAGGGTCGGATTGAAGATGGCGGTCGGCCCCGGACTGTCGAAATGGGCAAAGGCCTCGAGCGGCGCGCCGGACAGGGTGTAGGGGCGGATGCGCTCCCCGCCCTCCCCTTGCCCGTTGTAGAAAAAGGCGCCGAACTGGGCGCCGCTGAGCTGGGTCGCGGCATCGGTGATGGCCTGCAGCAGGGTCTCGAGGTCGAGCGTGGACGCGAGCGCCTGGCCGGTGCGGTGCAGCACCTCGAGGATGCGCGATTCGTCGCGCAGGGTTTCCTCGACCCGCGCGCGGCGCACCGCTTCGCGCGTATGACGCGCCACATCCTCGGCCAGCGCCGCCTCGCGCGCGGTCCAGTCGCGCGCCTGCGCTTCGTGCAGGTAGAAGATCGCCGCCAGCCGCCCGCTTTCGATGATCGGCACCACGATCATCGCGCGCGCACCGATGCTGGCGTAGCCGTCCGCATAGGGCGCGGCCAGCGGATCGGCGGCGATGTCGTCGAGGCGCAGCACCAGGCCCGCGCGCAGGCGCTCGATCAGCGCCGGGCCGAAGGAGTCCAGCTGCCGGGTCTCGCCGGCCAGGCTGGCGACCGTGCCGTCGGTCCAGTCGCGCTCGACGGTGACGCGCTGGCCGGCGGCGTCGATCTCGCCGTAGCCGACGCGGCCCACGGCCAGGTGCTTGCCCAGCAGGGCGCTGGCCGCTTCCATGATCCCGAGCGGATCGAGCAGTTCGCGCAGGGTCGCGGCCAGCTGCAGGTGGAAGCGGTGCTGCTGTTCGGCCAGCACGCGCGCGGTGGTGTCGGTCAGGATGCAGCAGGCGGCGACGATGGCGCCGCCTTCGTGCACGGGCGAGGCCGACAGGGTCACGTAACGCCGGGTTTCGTGCCCGTCCTGCTGAACGTTGAAGCGCCGGTCCTCGAGCAGCGCCGCCTCCCCCTTCAAGGCTGCGACGACGAAAGGCGCCAGTTCGGACCAGGCGGTCACACCCACCTGCGCCAGCGGCTGTCCGAACGCGGCCGGATGGCAGTCGCCGAGCAGGGCGGCGCAGGCGTCGTTATAGACGATGCGCAGCTCGCGCCCCCAGGCCACGAACATCGGCAGGCGCGCCCCGAAGACCGAGTCGATGACGACGCGCAGCCCGTCGGACACGCCCTCCGGCAAGACGACAGCGGCGCGCGCGGCCGAACGCCGGCATTCGCTGCCGTCGGCAAAGGATGGGGCGCGCATCGGTTCAGTCATGCAGGATGGATCACGGGAGCCAGAGGGATATCCGGGCGATTATAGCCGCCGATCGGCCCTCGCGCAGCGCCTTGCACGCCGGCGCCGACAGGTCATGCGAGGCGGATGAAGGCCTCCTCCGACCTCATGCGCCCCGCATGAAAAGGGGCATCCAGGCCTTGCTAACGCCTGCTCACACGGCCTTCATGGCTCCACGGAGAAGCGAAAGCGCGATTCGGTCTCGTAGGTCTCGCCGGGACGTAGGATGGTGTTCGGGAAGCCCGGCTGGTTCGGCGAATCGGGGAAGTGCTGGGGCTCGAGGCAGAAGCCAGTGCGCCAGGCATAGGTGCGGCCCTTGCCCTGCAGCGAGCCGTCGAGGAAGTTCCCGCTGTAGAACTGCACGCCCGGCTCCTGCGTGAACAGTTCCAGCACCCGCCCGGAGGCGGGCTCGCGCACGCGCGCGGCGCGTGTCATGGTCTTTGGAGCCGGCTTGTTCAGTGCAAAGCAGTGGTCGTAGCCGCCGCCGCGCTCGAGCTGCTCGTCGGGCGCGCCGATCGCCTCGCCGATGGGGCGCGGGGAACGGAAATCGAAAGGCGTGCCTGCCACCGGCGCCAGGCTGCCGAGCGGGATCAGGTCGGCGTCGATCGCGACGAAGGCGTCGGCGTCGAGCAGCAGTTCGTGCCCGAGGATGTCGCCGATGTCGCTTCCGTTCGCGGACAGGTTGAAGTAACTGTGCTGGGTCAGGTTGACCGGCGTGGCGCGGTCGGTCGCGGCCGAAAAGCGCACCACGATTTCGTTGTCGTCGTTCAGGCTGTAGCGCACCGTGGCGTCGAGCGTGCCCGGATAGCCCTGCTCGCCGTCCGCGCTGCGGTAGGCCAGCACCAGTTCGCCCCCATCGATGCGCGCGTTCCACAGGACGCGGTCGAAACCGGGCGTCCCGCCGTGCAGGTGGTTCTTGCCGTTGTTGACCGGCAGTTCGTAATCCTGGCCGTCGAGCGTGAAACGCCCGCGCGCGATGCGGTTGCCGTAGCGGCCGATCAGGGCGCCGAAATACGGGCTGTCGCCGAGGTAGGGATCGACCGTGTCGAAGCCGAGCGCCACATCGGCGAACACGCCCTGGCGGTCGGGCACGTGGATTTCGGTGATGATGCCGCCGAGGTCCAGGATGCGCACCGTCATGCCGCTGCGGTTGACGAGCGTGAACACGCTGACGGCGCGGCCGTCGGGAAGCACGCCGAATGGCGCTTGCAGGATACCGGGTTGCACGTTGTCGAGTCCTTCCTTGTGTTGTATTGGGCGATGCGCCGATCCTAGCATGGGGGCCTTCCGGCGGCGCGCGCCCTTGCCCCAGGCCACACCTTGGCAAGCTCGCCCGCGCGGCGCGATCTGCTACAGTGGTGGAGACATTCATCATGCATATGCCGGATCGACTCATGCCCGCCCCCCGTACGCCCCCCGATGAAGCCGAACGGCTGCAGCTGCTCGAATCGCTGGCCCTGCTCGATACCGAAGCCGAAGAGGTATTCGACCGCATCACCCGCCTTGTCAGCCGCCTGCTGAAGGTGCCGATCGCCCTGTTCTCGCTGGTCGACAACCGGCGCCAGTATTTCAAGTCGCGCGTCGGCATGGACGAGCGCGAGCTGCCGCGCGAACACGCCTTCTGCGCCCACGCCATCGCGCAGGACCAGCCGCTGGTGGTGACCAATGCCGCCAGCGATCCGCGCTTCGCCGACAACCCGCTGGTGACCGGCCCGCCCGACATCCGCTTCTATGCCGGGGTGCCGATCCGCAGCAGGGGCGGCCTGGCGATCGGCACCCTGTGCGCGATCGGCCAGGAGGCGCGCGTGCTGACCGCCGACGAGCTGTGCATCCTGATCGACCTGGCCGACATCGTGCAGCAGGAAGTGCAGTACCGCGAACGGCTCGCCGTAGCCGGACGCCAGACCCTGCGTTCGGCGGCGGTGCTCGACGCCAGCGAGGCGCGCTTCCGCTCGATCTTCGACCTCGCCAGCATCGGCATCGCGCTGGTGGCGCCGGGGGGTGCCTGGATCAGCGTGAACGGCGCGCTGTGCGCGATCCTCGGCTATTCGCAGGAAGAACTGCAGCGCTTGTCCTTCCAGGACATCACCCACCCCGAGGACCTCGACAGCGACCTGCACCTGCTCGAGCGCCTGCGCCAGGGCGAGATCGATCAGTACCAGATGGAGAAGCGCTATATCCGCAAGGACGGCCGGGCGGTCTGGGTCAACCTGAACGTCAGCGCAAAGCGCAACGAGGCCGGCGAGATCGAGTACTACGTGTCGGTCGTGAAGGACATCCAGGCGCAGAAGGAGACCCAGGCCGACCTGGCCGCGGTGTACGCCGAACTGGAAGAGCGCGTGGCCGTGCGCACGCGCGAGCTGCACGAGCGCGAGCTCGAACTGCGCAGCGTGATCGAGAACGCCAACGATGCCTACATCGGCCTGGACCAGGACGGCCTCGTCACGGTCTGGAACCGCGCGGCGGAGCAGACCTTCGGCTATGCGGCGCCGGAGGCCATCGGCCGCCCGCTCGACGACCTGATCATCCCGCCCCACTTCGCCGACCGGCACCGCACCGGCCTGTCGCGCAACGTGGGCGGCGGGCCGTCGACGGTGCTCGGCAAGCGACTCGAACTGCCGGCCGTGCGCAAGGACGGCTCGACCCTGATGGTCGAAGTGCGCATCAACGCGCTGGAAATGCGCGGGCAGAAGGTGTTCAGCGCCTTCCTACACGACATCTCGGAGCGCAAGCAGGCCGAGGCCCTGCGCGAATACGAAAGCCGCCACGACATGCTCACCGGCCTCTTGAACCGGCGCGCCCTGCTCGAGACGCTGCCGCTGGCCCAGGCGCGTGCGGCGCGCACCGGGCGCAGCATGGCGCTGCTGTTCATCGACCTCGACGGCTTCAAGCTGGTGAACGACACCCACGGCCACGAGGCCGGCGACCGCCTGCTGTGCGAAGTGGCGGCGCGCCTGCGCGATGTGGTGCGCAAGACCGACAGCGTGTTCCGCCTCGCGGGCGACGAGTTCACGGTGTTGGTCGAGGGACTGGCCGATTGCGAGGACGACGCCCACATCGTCGCGCTCAAGGCGGTCGAGGCGCTGGGCCGGCCGTTCCAGGTCGACGGCGGCCTGGCGCAGGTCGGCGCCAGCGTCGGCATCGCCCGCTTCACCCCGGGCAGCCGCGCCAGCGTCGACGACCTGCTGCGCGAGGCCGACGGCCACATGTACGACGCCAAGCGCGCCGGCAAGGGGCAGGTGTTCCCGCGCAGAACGCAGACTTAACGCTTGCAGACTTAACGCTTGACCCGCGAAAACGCGTCGCCTTTCTTCCAGGTCGGCATCGTCGGTGCGTTCGCCACCGCATAGCCCAGGTTCAGCGTGAACTGGGCCTGCTGCACCATGCCCGACAGGTCCCAGTCGGGGCGGTATTCGTCGGTCACCTGGTGGTAGTCCTTCTTGTAGCCGACCATCTTCGCGCTGCCCTGCTGCTGGGCGTGCTCGAACTCGAAGTGGCCGTCGCCCGAGAACACGGCCGAGCCGACGTTAAACGCTGGCACGCCGGCCTTGGCGAAGTTGAAGTGGTCGGCGCGGAAGTAGGCGCCGGACAGGTCGGGGATGGTCGGCGCCAGTTTGAGGCCCATCTTCTTCGCCACCACGGCGGCGGTGTCGTACAGGCTGCTGCGCTCGGCGCCGGGCACGCCGATGTCGCGCGTGCGTCCCACGAAGTTCAGACTGTCGAGGTTCAGGTCGGCCGCGGTCTGGGCCAGCGGCACCACCGGGTTGGCGACATACGCGGCGCTGCCCAGCAGGCCCTGCTCTTCGGCGGCCGGCCACAGGAAGATCTGGGTGCGGCGCGCCGGCTTTTTCACCGCTTCGGCGGCCATCGCCAGCAGCGCGGCGGTGCCGGTGGCGTTGTCGATGGCGCCGTTGAAGACGTGGTCACGCCCGTCCGCGCCGACCAGGTTCGGGTCGACGCCGAAGTGGTCCCAGTGCGCCGAATACACGACCGCCTGGGCCTTCAGTTTCGGATCGGTGCCGGGCACGATGCCGACCACGTTGACGTCGTCGACCTTGCGCACCGTCGACTTCATGACGATGCGGGCGCTGGTCTTCAGGTCGACCGGGCGGAACTCGCGCTTCTCGGCGTCGGCGCGGAGTTTATCCAGGTCGAAACCGCTGGCCGCGAACAGCTCGCGCGCCGTGTCTTCGTGCAGCCAGCCTTCGACCGGATTACCGGCGCCGGCCAGGCGGAAGCGCTCGTGCGAGAAGCCGTTGGCCGGCACGTCCCAGGCATAGGAGGCCGATGGCGTCGTGTGGATCAGCAGCGCCCCGGCCGCGCCGCGGCGCACGGCTTCCTCGAATTTATACAGCCAGCGGCCGTACCAGGTGTAGGCCTTGCCGGCAAAGCGGTTCGGCTCGGCGCTGGTGGGCTGCGGGTCGTTGACCATCATGACGAGGATCTTGCCCTTCACGTCCTGGCCCTTGTAGTCGTCCCAGTTTTCCTCGGGCGCCGAGACGCCGTAGCCGACGAAGACCAGCGGGGCGTCGACCGTCAGCTCGGTCTTGCCGGTCGCGGTGCCGAACACGATGCCCTTGCCGAGGGCCGGAGAGATGCGCTTGCCGCCGGCGACGAATTCGGCGGTACTGCCAGGCAGCTGCTTGGTGCCCTGGATCGGCACCGGCTGGCGGTAGCCGCCGCCGGGGATGGGCTTCAGGCCGATGGCCGCGGCCTGGGTCTCCAGGTAGCGCACCGTGAGCGTGCCGCCGCGCTGGCCGGTGCCGCGTCCTTCGAGCAGGTCGTCGGCGAGAAAGGAGAGATGGGCGCGCAGCGCCGTTTCGGATACCGCGGGCGCCTCCTGGGCGGCGGCGGTAGGGGACAGGCTGAGGGCGGAGGCGGCGGTCAGGGCGACGGCCGCGAAGGTGGGACGAAGGCGCATCGGGGCTCCATGAGGTGTTGGTGCCATCATGTTACCGTAGGGTGGGCACCCTGTGCCCACGCGGAAGCTAGCGCAGTGTTAACTCGACAAGAGCATCTTGCCAAACGCGTTTTGCTACCATTTCCACGAGCGTCGACGTAGCGCATCGCCCGGTACGGAATGCGGCCAACACGACGCCAATGTCCGCGTGGGGTAATTCAGGCCGGGGGCCTGAATTACGAGCCGCCCACCCTACCGTCAGGCAGTGGTGCCCTGCCGATGCAGCATCGCATACTTCACCCCATAAAACAGGATGAACAGGTAGCACGCCGCCGGCACCAGGAAGGACGGCTGCAGGCCGGCGCCGTCGGCCACCGCGCCCTGGGCGAAGGGCACGATCGCGCCGCCGACGATGGCCATGCAGAGGATGCCCGAGCCCTGGCCGGTGAAGCGCCCGAGGCCGTGCAGCGCCATGCTGAAGATGGTCGGGAACATGATCGAGTTGCACAGGCCGACCAGGAGGATGGCCGTCATCGCCACCTTGCCTTCGCCGAAGATCGCCACCAGCAGCAGGACGATGGCGCCGGTCGCATTGAAGGCCAGGGTCTTGCCCGGGCTGACGTAGCGCATCACGGCAAAGCCGATGAAGCGCCCGACCAGCGCGCCGCCCCAGTACAGGCTGACGTACTGCGAGGCGGCCGCATGCGAGAGGCCGGCAATGTGCGGCTCGCCCAGGAAGTTGACCAGGAAGCTGCCGATGCTGACTTCGCCGCCCACATAGAGGAAGATGGCGACGGCGCCCAGCACCAGGTGGCGGTGGCTCCAGGCCGAGCCTTCGCCGCCCGTTGCGGCCGGGCCGTCCTCGTGCACTACCTTCGGCAGGCGCGCCAGCGCGAACAGCACGGCGAGGACCGCCAGCGCGGCGGCCAGCGCCAGGTAGGGTCCCTGCACGGCGGCCGCTTCCTGCGCACGGTGGGCTGCCTGTTCGGCGGCCGACATGGCCGCGATCTGGTCGGCGCCGACGGCCGCCGCCGACAGGATCAGCACGCCGCCCAGGGCCGGGCCGACCGTGGTGCCGAGCGCATTGAAAGCCTGGGTCAGCGTCAGCCGGCTGGATGCGGTGCTGGCCGGGCCGAGCACGGTCACGTAGGGATTGGCCGCCACCTGCAGGATCGTGATGCCGCTGGCGAGCACGAAGAAGGCAAACAGGAACAGCGCGTAGCCGCCCTGGGAAGCCGGGTAGAACAACGCGCAGCCGGCGGCCGCGATCACCAGCCCCGTCACCACGCCCTTCTGGTAGCCGATGCGGCGTATCAGCGCGCCGGCCGGCATCGAGACGATGAAGTAGGCGCCGAAGAAGCAGAACTGCACCAGCATCGCCTGCACATAGGTCAGCGTGTAGATCGATTTCAGGTGTGGGATCAGGATGTCGTTCAGCGAGGTCAGCAAGCCCCACATGAAGAACAGGATGGTGACGATGACGAGCGGGCCGACGTTCGACTTCGTTGCGCCGGGCGAGGCCAGCGTGGTGGGGCGTGCGGTGTGGTCCATGAACATTCCTAGGTGTTGATTGGCTGCGGCGCGGCGCCAGACCGGTAGTCCGGCAAAAAAACGACAACAGTGAGCTTCCTGTCAATACTGTTGTTTTGTTTCACCCACGGGGCATGTTACTCTTTTGCGCGCGCCCAAAACAGTAACACTACTACATAAAGAGAACATTATGCACTCATCCATGGGAACGACGGAGATCTTCCTGATCGCGATGCTGGTGATTTTCACCCTGCCCTACCTGATCTGGCGGGTCGGCAAGACCGACTATTGGGCGCCGCTGGTCGTGGTGCAGATCATCACCGGCGTGCTGCTGGGGCCGGGCATCCTGGGCCGCGCCTATCCCGAGTACTACAGCTTCGTGTTCAACCCGCAGGTGATGGGCGCGCTGAACGGCATCGCCTGGTGGGCGGTGATGCTCTTCGTGATGATTGCCGGGATCGAACTCGATCTGAAGAAGGCCTGGGAGCACCGCCGCGAAAGCACGATCACGGCCACGCTGGCTCTCGGCGTGCCGCTGGTGTTCGGCTGCGTGGCCGCCGCCGGCATGCTCGGCTACGCCGGCTGGAAGGGGGCGAACGCCCATGACTGGCAGTTCGTGCTGGGCGTGGGCATGGCCTGCGCCGTGACGGCGCTGCCGATCCTGATCCTGCTGATGGAAAAACTGGAGATCCTGCGCGAGCCGATCGGCCAGCGCGTGCTGCGCTACGCCAGCCTGGACGACATCGCGATTTGGGGCGTGCTGGCGCTGATCCTGCTCGACTGGGAGCGCGTCGGGCGCCAGCTCGGCTTCATCCTGGTGTTCTCCGTCGCGGCCTTCGCTTTCCGCCGCCTGATGGTCTGGCTCGAAGAGCGCGACCGCTGGTTCGCCGCGCCGGTCTGGCTGGCCGCCTGCGCGCTGGCCGCCGACTGGGCCGGGCTGCACTACATGGTCGGCGCCTTCCTCTCCGGCGCGGTGATGGATGCGCACTGGTTCGACCAGAAAAAACTCGACCTGCTGCGCCAGCACGTGCTGCTGACCATGATGCCGGTCTACTTCCTGAGCACGGGATTGCGCACCGACTGGGACGTCGGCGGCACGGCGGTGTTCGCGGCGGCGGCGGTGCTGCTGGTGGCTTCGGTGGCGGGCAAGCTGGCCGGCACCCACCTCGCCGGGCGCATCCTCGGCTGGGGTAAGGGAGAAGCGTCGATCATCGGCTGGCTGCTGCAGACCAAGGCCCTGATCATGATCATCTTCGTCAACATCCTGCTCGACAAGGGCATCGTCACCAACGAAACCTTCACCGCCCTGCTCCTGATGGCGATTGCCAGCACCATGCTGACGGTGCCGGTGGTCTACCCGAAACTGCGGCGCGTGGCGGCGCTGGTGTTCAAGGCGAGCTGACAGGCTCCGGGTCGGCGGATTCGTCCAGCAGGCCGGCCTGCCCGACCGCGCGCGTGAGCGCGGCGAAACAATCGGCGTCGAGCGCGGTGCCGACCGTCTTTTCCATCATGTCCAGCGCCTGCGCCACCGGAATCGCGCCGCGATAAGGGCGCTCGGCGGTGATGGCGTCGAAGATGTCGGCGGTGGTGATGATGCGCGTCTCGATGTCGATCTGCTCGCCCGTCAAGCCGCGCGGATAGCCGCCGCCGTCGAGCCGTTCGTGGTGGGCGCCGGCGATGCGGCCCAGTTCCGCGAAGGCGGCGATGCGGCCGAGAATGGTTTCGGTGTATTCGGCGTGGCGGCGCACGGCGGCCCACTCGTCGCGGTCGAGCTTGCCGGCCTTGTCGAGCACGCTGTTGCTGACGCCCAGCTTGCCGACGTCATGCAGCAGCGCGCCGCGCTTGAGCCAGCGGCGCCGCTCGGCCGGCAGGCCCAGGGCTTCGGCGATCATGTCGGTGTAGAGCGCCACCCGGCTGCTGTGGCCACTGGTAAAGGGGCTTTTCGAGTCGACCACCTGGCCGAAGGCGGCGGCAATGTCGTCGAGGTAATCGTCGTCGAGCGGGATAGTGTGCTCGGCCGGCTCCATGGCGAAGACGGTCTTGTCGAGGCCGGGCGAGGCCAGCGTCTCCCAGAATCCCTCATGCGCGGCCACGCGCTCGAGCGCCGCGACCAGGCGCGGATCGAACCAGCTGCCGGCGCGGCGGCGCGCCTCGCCCAGCGCCGCGGCCGGTCCGCCTTCGGCGTAGAACACATCCACCACCTGGGCCAGCAGGGCAATGCGCGAATACACGGGAATCGCCTCCCCGGCCAGCTGCGCCGGCTTGCCCTTGCCGTTGAAATGCTCGTCGAGGCTGTAGATGCCGCGCGATACCGCCTCGGGAAAACGCAGCAGGCGCGCGATGTCGGCGCCGCGCTGGCAGCGGGTGGCGATCAGCTCCTGGGCAATGGCCGGGCCGTCGCGCAGGATCGTCATCACGCTGCGGAAGCGCTCGGCCAGGCCGGCCTTCAGGCCCGTATGCTTGAGCACGAAACCGAGCACCTGCGGCAGGCTGTCGCCGACGGTCTTGAAGCCGCGCTTGAAACCGAGGTCGTCGGTCATGTACAGCTCGCAGATGCGCGCGGCATTGCTGCTGCAGCCGAGGTCCTTGAGCAGCAGGGTGTAGTACAGCTCCCAGAGCTGGGTCGGGTTCATGCCGGCGTCGCGGCCGATGTGCATGCCGATCCAGCAGACGCGCACGCAATGCCCGGCGGGCTGGCCTTCGGTGAGGTCGAGCGCGTAGCTGAGCGCGCCGATCAGTTCCGACAGTTTCAGTTCCGTGGGGTGCGTGGCTGTTGCCGGGTAAGGGAATCGGTCCATGGC
The DNA here is from genome assembly GCF_053668055.1 of Massilia sp. SYSU DXS3249. Classification (NCBI taxonomy): domain Bacteria; kingdom Pseudomonadati; phylum Pseudomonadota; class Betaproteobacteria; order Burkholderiales; family Oxalobacteraceae; genus Massilia; species Massilia sp. SYSU DXS3249. Next base: position 78,728 of record NZ_JBSIPX010000016.1, read on the forward strand.
TCGCGATGTTGCCTAAATGAAAGAATCATTGTACGCCGCAATCTGCCCCAGTGCGCATGGGCCGGCCGGTTTGTCGTCAGGCCGCCACGGCGCCCCGCCGGGGCTGGGCGTGCAGCCTGACCGACCAGGTCACGCCGGCCACCAGCAGGCCGATGGCCATTAGCTCGAGCGGCCGCGGCGGCGTGCCGCGGTAGACGAAGCCGTACAACATCGCCGCCACCGTCTCGAACAGGATCAGCTGGCCGGTCAGCGTCACCGGCAGGCGGCGGCTGGCGATGTTCCACAAGCCGTTGCCGACGACCGAGGCGCCCAGCGCCAGCAGTCCGTTATAGAACCAGAACAGCATCCAGTCGCGTTCGACCGGCGGCCCCGCCTCGCCCCCGCCCGTCATCAGCATCGACGCCAGGCCGATCGGCAAGGCAATCAGGCCGCTCGCCAGGCCGTAGAGCGACGACCATTCGCCGCCGCTGAACTGCGGATTGGCCTTCAGGTAGCGCGCGTTGTCGAGCGCGTACCAGGTCCAGCACAGCAAGGCGCCCGCCGCGCAAGTTACGCCCAGCAGGATGACCGGCCAGCCCGCGCCGCTGGCCTGCGCATGCGCCAGCGCGTCGACGTTGATGCAGCCGATCGCCACCGCGACGACCAGCAGCGGCAGCGCCAGGCGGCGCAGCGGCACGGCGCCCTGGTCGCGGCGGCCCAGCAGGGTCACCGCCACCGGCACCAGGCCGATGATGAGCGAGGTCGGCGCTACGCCGGCCAGTTTGACGCCCAGCGCCAGCAGCATGTAGTAGACGAGGTTGCCGCTCAGGGCCTGGCGCAGCAGTGCCAGATAATCGCGCGCCACCAGGCGGCGCAGCAGGCGCCGCAGCCGGGGCAGCACCAGGCCGAGCGCGATGGCGCCGTAAGCCGTGTAGCGCCCGACCGCCAGCTCGACCGGGGAAAACCCGGGCAGCAATTCGGGGACGATGAACACCATGCCCCACAACGCGCCGGCCAGCACGCCACACAACACTCCAGTCAACAAACGCAATCCTCGGCAAACGATCCGTCGCGGCGCCAGTGGGCGCCTGCAAAAGGGCTATTGTGCCAGAAGCAGGGCAGCCACTGCTCATGCTTCCGCGTGGGCACGGAGCGCCCACCCTACGCCCGGGATGACGTCAATGGAATGCCCAGAAAAACGGAGGCGCCGGGGCTACCGGTCGATGGGACCGGCGCGGCGGCGCCATTTTCACGGTAGAGGAGCGACCTCTCCGCTTGCTACATACCCGCAGCTGTCATGCAGCACCTCGGGTCGGTACGACAAGGAATGATCACTTGTCGTTCTTGTGGCTCTGCGAGCCGGCTTTTGCGTGCTGCTCCGGCGAACCGCCGCGGGTGCTCTGGTTGCCACCCTGGTTACCGCTACCCTGGTTGCCGCCCTGGCCGCCGCTTTGCCTGCTGCCGCCACCGCTGCTCTGGTTGTTGCCGTCGTTCTTGTGGCTCATCGAGCCGGCACGGCGTGCTTCTTCCGACGTGAACTCGTGGGCATTGCCCGATGCGTGCGCCGCACGGCCACCTTCGCTGGCGATTTCGCGCTGGCGCTGTGGATCCATCGATGCGAAACCGCGGTTGCTGGTGTCGCCGCTCTGCTTGCTGCCCTGGTTGCCGCCACCACCACCTTGATTGCCCTGGTTTCCGCCTCGGTTGTTTCCACCTTGGTTGTTAGCTGCCATAGTTACCTCCTGTTATCAAGTGAAGTGCTCGCCTGTTACTGGCTGAGACAGGTACATCGTAGTCAGCGCTGGCCTGCCTGACCACCATGTGCATGCCGTGGAGCCGTAGGACTACGCCTTACCCAGACGTCAGTTGGGGCCGCCATTTCGGCTGCAACCTTTGCCTGGTAAAACTTCTCTTGTGCAAGATCTAACTGGGTGTCACGTTTGCCGGCCAGGCGCGCGAACCACTCTGTCTCCGTTCCGGTCTGGCGCGCTGGAGGCGGGTGGCAATGTCGCGCAGCAGTCTCGCCAGGTCTTCGCTGTCGACCGGCTTCACAAAGTGGAAGTCGAAGCCGGCCTGGCTGGACGCCGTGCGGTCTTCGACGCGGCCATAGCCGGTGACGGCGATCAGCACCGCGCCGGCGGTGGCCGGATTGGCGCGCAGGCACTGCGCCAGCGCCAGGCCGTCGATCTCCGGCAGGCCGATATCGAGCAGGTAGACGTCGGCCGGATCGCTCGCGGAAGCGATCAGCGCCGCCTGCGAGGCGTGTTCGGTACGCACCCGGTAGCCGCAGGCTTCGATCATCATCGCCAGCATCTGGGCGGCGTCGACGTTGTCGTCGACCACCATAACGCTCAGCGGTCCGCCGGCGCCCGCCAGCGGCTCCCGGGCGGGAGCCGGCGGCAGCGCTTCGCTGCTGTCGGCCAGCGGAATCGACATCGTGAAGCGGCTGCCCTGCCCCGGCCCGCCGCTCTCGACGCGGATCGATCCCCCGTGCAGGTCGACCAGCCGCTTGACCACGGCCAGGCCGATGCCGAGCCCGCCCTGGGTACGGTCGGCGCCGCGCTCGGCCTGGGCGAACAGCTCGAAGGCGCGCCCGATCAATTCCTCGCTCATGCCGATGCCGTTGTCGCTCACGCTCACCTGGGCGGAGGCGCCATCGATGCGGCTGTCGACCTCGATGCGCCCGCCGGGCGGCGTGTATTTCACGGCGTTATTCAGGAGGTTGGCCAGCACCTGGATCAGGCGCTTGGCGTCGCCCGACACCACCAGCGGCTGCGCCTGCGGGCGCACGTCAAGAAAGTGACGCCGCGCCTGCAGCAGCGGCGTCACCTGCTCGACGGCCTGGGCCAATACCGTGCGCAGGTCGACCCGCTGGCGGTCGATCACGACCAGGCCGCGCGTGACGCGCGAGACGTCGAGCAGGTCGTCGACCAGGCTGGTCAGGTGCTTCACCTGGCGCAGGATCACCGCGCCGGTGCGTTTTACCCGCTCGACGTCGACGCTCGCATGGCCCAGCAGTTCGGCCGCGACCATGATCGGCGCCAGCGGGTTGCGGAGCTCGTGCGCCAGCATGGCCAGGAACTCGTCCTTGCGTCGGCCGGCTTCGCGCAGCGCTTCCTCGGCCTTCAGGCGCTCGCTCATGTCGAGCAGCACCACCACGGCCGCCAGCACGGTGCCCTCGCGGTCGCGGATCGGCGCGGCCGAACACACGACCACGCGGCGATGGGGCGGCTCGTCGAAGGTTTCGATTTCGATCAGCCGGTGCGACTGCGTGACACCCTGCAGCGCCTGCGCCAGCGGCCAGTCGCCAGGCGCGACCGGTTGCCCGTGACGCTCGGAACCGTCGGCCCACCAGCCGCGCCACTCGGAAAAGTCCAGCGGCACGTCCCGCGGCAAGGCGCTGCGGCGCCACAGGGCTTCGTGGGCAGCGTTCGTTTCGAGCACTTCGCCATTGCTGGACACCATCGTGATGCCGACCGGCGCGGCCTCGAGCACGGCTTTCAGGCGCATGCGCCCGGCTTCGGCCTGCGCAGCCGCGTCGAGCGCTTCGCGCTGGCTCAGGCGCAGCGCTTCCTCGGCCTGCTTCTGCTCGGTGACCTCCGTGGTGACGTGATAGATGCAGCGCAGCTCGCCCTGCTGGTCGAAGACCGGGGTGTTGACGGCATTCCAGAAGCGTTCGACAAAGACTTCGGCACCGTCCGCGCCGATCGAGCGCACCGGGTAGCGCTGCGTCTCCATCGCCTGCGCCTCGCCGGTCTCGATGACGCGCGCCAGCGACCTGCCGAGCGCCGTGACGCCGGTATCGTCCTGGTCGTTCGGATCGGCGGGAAAGGCGGCGAACAGGCGCATGCCCACGATCTGCTCGCGGGTGTGGGCAACGTTGCGCAGGAAGGCGTCGTTGACGTCGAGGATCACCGGGTCGTCGCTGGGCGAGAGGATGCAGGCGCCGACCGGCGAACTGGCGAAAATCGGTTGGTAGAGAGACGGGTCCAGCATGCGGGGCTTTCGGGATGGGCAGACTAGTTGCCTAGGCTAGCCCACCCCACCCGCCCCGCCCGTGCGGTGCTTAACGAAATGACACAAATGGCTATTCCGGCGGGGTAAATACACCCCGCCGGAGAGTCGATCAGGCGTCGGCTCAGCCTTTCCGGCGGCGGCGCGCGGCCATGAAACCGGCCATGCACAGGGTCGGCAGCATCAGGGCCAGCGTCGACGGCTCGGGCACGTTGGCGGTGATGACGAAGGTGTCGCCCGCGTTCAGGCCGCGCGTGTCGAGGAACCAGTTGGCGCTGCCCTCGATGTCGAGCGGATTGCCGAAATGGAATTCCGCCCACTCGGGGCTGGCGAAGGCGATGCCGGCGTAGGAAGCGCCGTGCTCGACCTCCCCCAGCGTGCCGAAGGTCGGCGTGACGCTGCCGGGCGCGGCGAACGAGATGCCCTTCAGGCGGAACTGAAACTGGTTCAACGCGGTGCCGCTCAGGTTGCGGACGATGGCGTTCAGGCTCAGGGGCCCGAGCAGGTCGTCTTCTTCGAGCGAGAAACGCAGCGTGGCGGCGTTGAAGTTTTCCAGGTCGAGGTCGAAGGAGACGGCGCCCGGCGTGCTGTAGTCGGTGATCGTGTTGGCCGGCGAGCCGCCGGTGGTGAGGAGGACGGCGGCGTTGGCGGAACCGGCGCAGGCCAGCGCCAGCGTGGTGGCGCAGGCAGCGGCGAAGTGTTTGATGGTCATGGTTTTCCCCTGTTGTGTTGTTGGATTACAGCGGGCCGCGGGCCCAGGGGCCGGCGATCGCGAAGGTGACGCCCGGCGTCTGGATGTTGACGAACAGGTAGCGGCCGGTCGGGTCGAAGCAGGCGCCGCACAGTTCGTTGCGGCGATGGTCGCCCGCCAGGCTGGCCAGCTTGCCGGCGCCGACGAGCTGGGTTTCGCTCAGGACGATGTTGTTCTTGGCGAAGATATACGCGGCGCCGGCGTTCGTGATGCCCATCAGGCGCTGGCCGAAGCCGAACTGGTCGGTCGTGGCGGTCGAGGCGTCCTCGCAGATCAGGATCGCGTTGCGCGGGCTGACGGTCAGGTTGTCGCCCATGTTGCCGACCAGCGTGCTCGGGCTCGAGTAGATACAGGTCAGCACTTGCGTGGCCAGGTCGAGTTCCCAGATCGCACCGCGCGAGATGGCGCCGCCGGCGGTGTCCATCACGTACATCTTGCCCTGCGCATACCAGATGCCCTCGCCGCGGTTCATGCGCAGCGCACCCTGCGTCCAGCCCTGCACGAAGGGACCGGCCGCATTCGTGATCGTGACGCCGGCAGGCCCGGTCGCGTTGCCGCGGTCCTGGTCCGGATCGGCGATGGTCACCCACTCGAGTTCGTAACGCGCGTTGATCGGCGCGGTGCCGAGGTTGACGTTGGCCATGCCCTTGACCTTCGCCATCTGCAGCACGCCGCCCATCGCCAGCGAACCCGGCGCGCCGTTTTTGACGTCCGGCACATAGCGATAGAAGCCCGACTTGCCCGAGGAATCTTCGGTCTCGTAGACGTCGCCGGTAGCCGGATCGACGGCCGCCGCTTCGTGCGCGAAGCGGCCCATGCCGATGATCGGCAGGCCGGTGGTGCGCGACGGGTCGGCCGTCACCTCGAACACATAGCCATGCTTGCGGCCGGAGGCGCTGACGGCGTCGGAACCGACTTCCTCGCAGGTCAGCCAGGTGCCCCAGGGCGTGACGCCGCCGGCGCAGTTGGTCTGGGTGCCGCCCAGGCTCGGCGTCATGCTGACCCAGTTACCGTCGCGGAAAATCAGGTTGGTGGTGCCGCCGCCGAAGCGGTTGTTCGAGCCGACCGTATTCGGACCGCCATCGTAGACGCCCGGCGCATTGAGGAAATTGGCGGCCGACGCGGCGCCGATCTCGTGATTGCGCACCAGCACCAGCTCGCTGCTGCGCCCAACCTTGCGCGACACGATGACGCCCATGCCGTCATGCCCACCCGGGCACGGCTTCCCATCCGTCATCGTATCGCCGCGCCAGCCGAAGCTTTTATAAGTAAAGCCCGGCGGCAGCTGCAGCAGCGGCAGGCCGGTGGTCATGTCGTTGACCGGGCTGATCGGCCCGTAAGGGCTGTCGATCAGCGCGGTCGAGCCGTTGGCGGCCTGGGTCTGCTGCGACTGCATCGCCACGAAGGCGCCGACAAAGGGCAAGGCCGAAGCACCAGCGACGCCCTTGAGCAGGTTGCGCCGCGATGGCGAGATGTTCTTGTCTGTCATGCTGAGCATTCTCCGAAAGGTCAGTCGAACCGGGTCGACCCGGCGACGGGGTAGGACGACCAGCGCTTCCCTGCCGCCGGTCCTGCCGCGCCTGTGCAGCGCGGATGAGTCCATTACACCAGCCAAAAACTACCGTTCGATGACAGCAAAATGACAAGATTAAATATTTGCTACAGGATGGGGTGAAGTGGTGCGTCGCCTGCTTGATACGTGCAGGCGGCAGGATTCCGCTTGAACTGCCGAGAATTGTTGCTATAATAGGCGGCTTCGCGAGAGCGAAGCATGCAGGAGAGATGGATGAGTGGTTTAAGTCGCACGCCTGGAAAGCGTGTATAGGTTCATAGCCTATCGGGGGTTCGAATCCCCCTCTCTCCGCCAAGACAAGAGTAAGAAATTGGTCGAACGGGCTGTACCCCCCAAACGACCCCTCAAAAGAAATGAGATTGCGTGAAACAAGCGCTTCCCGAAGCCCGCCCTGTGCGGGCTTTGCTGTTTTTGCTGCAATTTTTTCGTTTCGACCTACGTGCTCTGTCAAAATCGGCCCGCAAGGCACGTTGCCACAACAAGTCCTTGTACAAGTGCTTATTCATTGCGAAACTGTAGGTCTTTCCTTAAAGACACTCTACTGGGCGCCCGCCCGCAACACCGTTAGGATTTTTCAATGCCCTTAACCTTACCCCAGCTCGAACGCCACCTGTTCAGGGCCGCCGACATTTTGCGCGGAAAAATGGATGCGTCCGAGTTCAAGGAATATATCTTTGGAATGCTGTTTCTGAAGCGCTGCTCCGACGTGTTCGACCAGCGCCGTGAAGACGTCATAAAGTTGGAAATCGACGCAGGGAAAAGTGAGGCTGACGCGAAGTTGTCCGCCGAGAACCCGCGTTGGTACAAAAAGGAAGGTTCCTTCTGGGTACCGCCACAGTCGCGCTACAAATTCTTGCTTAACGAGGCGCACCACAACGTAGGCGACTACCTGAATAAAGCGCTGACCGGCATCGAGACGGCCAACACTAGCTTGTCTGACGTTCTGGAACATATCGATTTCACCCGCAAGATCGGACAGAGCAAAATCCCCGACATTAAGTTGCGCCAACTCATCACCCACTTCGGTCTATACCGCCTACGCAATGAAGACTTCGAGTTCCCGGACCTGCTGGGCGCGGCCTACGAGTACCTAATTGGCGAATTCGCCGATTCAGCGGGCAAGAAAGGCGGCGAGTTCTATACGCCGCGCTCCGTAGTGCGGATGATGGTCCGGCTGATCAAGCCGGAACTCAAGCATGATATCTATGACCCCTGCTGCGGTTCCGGCGGCATGCTGATCGCTGCCAAGGAATACATCGACGAGCACGGTGAAGACGGTCGCAAGGCCAACCTGTTCGGCCAGGAATTCAATGGCACGGTCTGGTCCATCGCCAAGATGAACATGCTGCTGCACGGCATCAGCACTGCCAACCTACAGAACGAGGACACCTTGGCCGAGCCGCAGCACGTCGAGGGCGGCGAGTTGATGCAGTTCGACCGCGTCCTTACCAATCCGCCGTTCTCTATCCACTGGGGCAATACCGAGAAGGATGCCGACGGCAATCCTGCCTGGAAGCCGAAGTTTGAAACTGAGCGCTTCCACTACGGCCAGGTGCCGCTGGGCGCCAAGAAGGCCGACTTGATGTTCCTGCAGCACATGCTTGCCGTCACGCGCGACGGCGGCATGGTGGCGACCGTTCTGCCTCACGGCGTGCTGTTCCGGGGTGGTGAGGAAAAGACCATCCGCGCCGGCATCATCGAAGACGACCTGCTTGAAGCAGTCATTGGCGTCGCCCCCAACCTGTTCTACGGGACTGGCATTCCAGCCTGTATTCTGGTCCTGCGCCAGCGGGTGCAGAACGGCGCTAACCGCGTCAGCGGCAAACCCTTTGATCGCCAAGGCAAGGTGCTGTTCATCAATGCCGATCGCGAATTCTTCGAAGGCCGCGCTCAGAACTACCTTCTGCCCGAGCACATCGAAAAGATCGTCACCACCTTCGATGGATTTCGCGCCATCGACGGCTTCTCGTCCATCGTCGACAATGCCATACTCAAAGCCAACGACTATAACCTCAACATCCGCCGCTATGCTGACAACGCACCGCCGCCCGAGCCGCACGACGTGCGCGCCCATCTGGTGGGCGGTATCCCCAAGGCTGAGGTGGCAGACAAAGCCGGACTGTTCAATGCCCACGGACTGAGCCCGATGGACCTGCTTGTCGAAAGGGACGCCAAGTATTACGACTTCGCGCCATCCCTCGGCAAACGGCATGCCCTCAAAGCGAGCATCGAGGGCAATGCCGGATTGGTCGCGAAGGAAGCGGCCATCCGTGCCGCTTTCGAGCAGTGGTGGGAAGAACACAGCGTACGCATCACTGCGCTGTCCGGGCAAATGGATAATGCAGCTAGCTTGGTGGCTCTGCGCAACGACCTGCTAGCCAGCTTCAGCCAAAGCCTGGAGGCCATCGGTTTGCTCGACCCCTTTCAGGTGCGCGGCATCGTTGCCGGCTTCTGGTACCAAACAAAGTACGACTTCCTCACCCTAATGGCGCGCGGCGCCAAAGGCGTGGCCGATGCCTGGCGCACCAGTATCGTCACCGCCTTGGAAGACAAGGCCAGCAAGGACAGGCCGCTGGAGCACAAGCTCGTTAAGTTTCTGATGAGTGATTTTGTCGAGGCCATCACCGAGCTTGAAGCCAAGAAGGTCGAACTGGACAGCCAGATCAAGGCAGTCAGCCCGAAGAATGGCGAGGGCGAGGGCGAGGGCGAGGGCGAGGGCGAGGACGGCGAAGCCGACGCTGCGGAGGAAGGTGGCGACGAGGAAGACGGCGTAGACGAAGCTCAACTCAAGGCTTGGAAAAAAGAACTCACCGCCGTCAAGAAGCAACTCAAGGCCAAGAACGACAGCTTCAAGCAGCACATCGCCACGGCCGTTGAAGGGCTGACGCCGGAAGCCGCCGCCGACTTGCTGCTGACCATTCTGCACAACGACATGCAAGCCATCGTCGAGCGCCACATGGCTGCTCAGCGCAAGCAAATTGTGGCCGCGTTCGAGAACTGGTGGGACAAATACCGGGTGACGCTGACCGAAATCGAAGACAAGCGCGATGCAGCGGCGAACGCGTTGCAAGGGTTCTTGAAGGGGTTGCAATATGTTTAAGGTCGATTGGAACCAGCCGACTCTGGGCGACGTGGCTGAGGTTATTGACCCTCACCCAAGCCACAGGGCACCTCCAGAGGTGGAAGGCGGTATCCCGTTCGTTGGTATTGGAGACATAACACCAACCGGGGAAATTCTTGCGTCTTCAGCTCGTAAGGTTAGTCCGGCAGTCTTGGACGAACACAAGAATCGTTATTCGGTTGCCAAAGGTGATATTGCTTATGGACGGGTTGCGACTGTTGGGAAGGTGATGCGCTTTGGAGAAATAACTGAGCCTTTTGCGCTCTCGCCAACAATGGCGTTGATTAAACCATACAGTGTTATTCCCAGCTTTTTAGCCCAGTTTCTACAGTCAAAAGAATGGGATGACGCCGTGGCTAAGCTGCTTACCGGTACCACCCGGTCATCCCTCGGAATTCAGTTGCTTCGAAAAATCCGGTTTTCGTGCCCTCAGCAACCTACTGAGCAGCAACTCATTGGTGAAATACTCGACACCCTTGACACCGCCATCAACCAAACTGAGGCGATCGTCGCTAAGCTCAAGGGCGTCAAGCAGGGGCTGCTCCACGACTTGCTGACCCGCGGCATTAACGTCAACGGCGAACTGCGCCCCCCACAAGCCGAGGCACCGCATCTCTACAAGCCGTCGCCCCTTGGATGGATTCCCAATGAGTGGGAAGTAAGTCCGTTGCAGGAGTTGGCAGACGTTGTAGACCCACAACCGGACCACAGAACCCCCAAAGAACAGGAAGACGGCGCGCCATATATCGGCATCGGTGACTTTGATTCTGCTGGCAATATTGATCTGATTTCGTGCCGGAAAGTTGTTTGGCCCGCCTTAGAAAAGCAAGAGCGCCGCTTTTCCATTCGAGAAGGAGATATCATTTTCGGAAAGATAGGAACGATCGGAAAACCAAAGTTACTTCCCAAGGGACGATATGCAATCACAGCAAATGTCCTATTGATCCAGCCGAAGCACAAAAACTCTTTTCTTTACTGGACGATTTGTTCTTCACCTTTCGAGCGACAGATTCTTGATATTACAAACACAACCTCACAGCCTGCGCTCGGCATTGAAACCGTCCGAGAGTTACTTGTGCACAATCTCCCCTATGACGAGTCAATTGCAATCTCATCACGGATGGATGCATGCTCAGAATTGCTTGCGTATGAGCAAGAACTCCAGAGAAAGCTGATCCGACAAAAGAGCGGCCTGATGAACGACTTACTCACCGGCCGCGTCCGTACGACTCCTCCGCTGCCCGAGGCAAAACAACACGGGGATACCTGATGGGCTGGGAACTCGAAGACGTCGAAAAACCATTCGTGGCCCAGCTGCAGACACTGGGTTGGTCACATATCGTAGGCAGTCTTGACGACCCCGCAGTAACAGGGCGATCCGACTTCGCCGAGGCAATTCAGGAAGGGGTCTTACGCAGCCAACTGCGTGCGCTAAACCCAGGCGTAGACGGTGCGCCATGGTTAGACGATGAAAGACTATTCGAAGCCGTGGCGGCCATCACACGCTTGGGCACGCACAAGCTAATGGAGGCCAACGAAAAGGCTACCGCACTCTTAGTCCGTGGCTTGACGGTCGAGGGACTGACCGGTTGGGACGGCGGCCGGGGTCAGACCATCCGCTACATCGATTGGGAAACCCCGGCCAACAACCGTTTCACGGTGATCAATCAGTATCGCGTGGACTGCCCTCCCGGCTTTAACAGCGGCAAAGCTTTCATCGTGCCCGACTTAGTGCTGCTGGTGAACGGCATCCCGCTGGTGGTCGTCGAGTGCAAGAGCCCATCCATTCCCGAGCCACTGGCCGAGGCTGTTGATCAACTGCGGCGTTATAGCAACCAGCGCAAGGCCGCTTTCGAGGTGGATGACAATGAGGGCAATGAGGCCCTCTTTGCCACCAACCAGTTGCTAGTGGCTACCAGCTTTGACGAGGCACGCGTAGGCTGCGTCGGCGCCGCCTTTGAGCACTACGCTCAGTGGAAAACGGTGGTCGGCCCCGATGGCAAAGGTAGTGAGATCGAGGTGACGCACGGCTTGGACAAGCCCGCGCTCTCGGAACAGGAACGTCTGATCGCTGGGCTGCTCACGCCCTCGCATCTGCTGGATATTGTGAAGAACTTCATGCTGTTCATGCAGGCAAGCGGCCAGACCATCAAGACGGTGTGCCGCTACCAGCAGTACCGAGCGGTCAACCGCGCGATTGCCCGGCTCAAGACCGGCCAGACCCGCTTACAGCATGGCGAACACGATACGCGGGGCGGCATCATCTGGCATACCCAAGGTTCGGGCAAGAGCCTGACCATGGTGTTCCTGGTGCGCAAAATGCGCGCGGACACACAACTGCGGCGCTTCAAGGTCATTGTCGTCACTGACCGCAAGGACCTGCAGGGGCAGTTATCCGTTACTGCCACGTTGACCGGCGAGGCGGTGGACGTGGCCGAGAGCACGGTGGGCGTCAAGGCGCTGGCGCGGCGCAAGGGTCCGGGGCTGATCTTTGCCACGATCCAGAAATACCGCGACCCGGATACTGCCGGAGACGCGCCGCTGACAGCAGCCGATCTGCCTAAGGTGGAAGATCCGAAGGCTACTTACAAAGTCAGCGAAAAATTCGAGGTGCTGAACGAGGACGACAGCATCCTCGTGCTGGTGGACGAGGCGCACCGCACCCAAGCCGGCGATCTGCACGCCAACCTGCTGGCAGGCCTGCCCAACTGCGCACGCATCGGCTTTACCGGCACCCCAATCATCATGGGCGAAAAGAAGCGCACCCATGAGATTTTTGGTGAGTTCATCGACCGTTACACCATCAAGGAGGCCGAAGCCGACGGCGCGACGGTGCCAGTGCTCTACGAGGGCCGCACGGCCAACGGCGCGATCAAGGACGGCGCCAGCCTGGACGAATTATTCGAGGACCTTTTCCGTCAGCATACGCCTGAGGAACTCGAGGCGATTAAGAAGAAGTACGCTACCAAAGGCCACATTTTCGACGCGCCAGCGATAATCGCCGACAAGGCCCACGACATCATTCGCCACTACGTCACCAACATCTTGCCCAACGGCTACAAGGCGCAGGTGGTGGCATATAGCCGGTTATCGGCCATTCGGTATTTTTCTGCCTTGAAGCAGGCCCGCGACGAGTTGCTGGCCGAGGCCGAGGCGCTTTCGCCCGAAGACAAGGCACTGGATGACGAGTCGTTGTGCCAACGTTCGGCCAAATTGCAAGCGATGGTGCAGGCATGGCGCTACCGCGACACATTGGCGCGCATCGAGTTCGCGCCCATCATCTCGGGCAGCAATAATGATGACCCGGGTTGGAAGAAGTGGACAGATGGCACCGCGCACGAGCAACTGATCAAGCGGTTCAAGAAGCCGCTGTTTAATGCCAAGCCCGAGAGGACTGACCCACTGGCCTTCTTGGTCGTGAAGTCGATGTTGCTGACCGGCTTTGATGCGCCGATCGAAGGCGTGATGTACCTCGACCGTCCTATCCGCGAGGCGGAGCTGCTGCAGGCGATTGCCCGCGTCAACCGTACCGGCTTCGGCAAACGCTGCGGCATCGTGGTGGACTATTACGGCGTAGCCCAGCATTTGAAAGAGGCGCTGGCGGCCTACGCAGATGAGGACGTAGAAGGCGCACTGGCCAGTCTCAAGGACGAGGTTCCAGTGTTGCGCAGCCGGCATCTGCGCGTGGTGGATCTGTTTCGCCAGAGGGGCATCGAATCGCTGGACGACATCGAAGCGTGCGTCGAGGTACTGGGCAGCGAGCAACTGCGCGCCGAGTTCGCCGTGAAACTCAAGGCTTTCCTGGGCTCGCTCGACACGGTGTTGCCGCGCCCCGAGGGACTGCCCTACTCCGGCGACGCCAAGCGCCTGGCTTACATCTACGCCCGCGCGCGCAACCGCTACAAGGACACCCCGGTACTGGGTAAGGATGTCGGCGCCAAGGTCCGTAAGCTGATCGACGATCACGTGATCTCGTTGGGAGTTGATCCGAAAATCCCGCCGATTCAGCTGACCGATGCCGAATTCGATACGCACATTGCTCGAGAAGCAAACGACCGCGCGAAGGCTTCCGAGATGGAGCACGCAATTCGGTCACATATCAGTAAGCACGCTGATGAAGACCCGGTTCTGTACCGTAAGCTCTCCGAGCACTTGAACGACATTCTCAAGACGCTAGGTGAAAAGTGGGACGAGGTGATCTCGCAACTGCAGAAGATTATTGGGGAACTGCGCACTGGCACGGCAGGCAGTGCCGATGCGCCAAGCGACTTGCCCGAGCATTGCGCGCCGTTCTTGCGCACCGTCCTGGACGTGATTTGTAATGGCCAGACGCCGTCGGCGCCCGAGTTGCTGCGCCTGAAGGATGTCACCGTGGATCTGGTCGACCTACTAGTGCAGGAACTGCAAGGCAACCGCGATATTTGGAGTCCCTACAAGCGCGCGGCACAGGAAGGTCTGAATACGCAGCTATTCGAGTACCTGATGCGCCTACGCCCGCCATTGGTGGATACCGACAAAGCCGGCCTACTCGCTGATAAGTTGATGGAACAGGCTCGCGCGAACCACGATAAGCTGGCACAACTGTAAAAATTCCCGCATCACCGATGAACCGCAACCCAGAGCGAGCCGACCGTCCCGCTGCAGACGCAGCCCGTCCGTTGAAGGTCGATGACCTTTATTTCACGATCCGCCACAGTGCGCGGCGCAGGACGATTGAGATAACCGTGGAACGCGACGGCGCCTTGGTGCTGTCCGCGCCACCGAGCGTAGATGAAGCCGAGTTGCGGGCGTTCGTTCTTGAAAAGCGGTTTTGGATCTATACCAAGCTGGCCGAAAAGGACCGACTGCAACGACAGGTCCCACGTAAGGAATTTGTGGGTGGTGAAGGGTTTCTGTACCTCGGACGCAGCCACCGGCTGAAGCTGGTGGACGAACAGGATGGGCCCCTAAAGCTGATCAATGGTCGTTTTGCCCTGCGTCGCGATGCGTTACCAGATGCGCGAGACCACTTCATCCGTTGGTACAGCGAGCGCGCTCGGGCTTGGCTCGCGGGTCGGGTGTCCGAGTATCAGGCACGGATGGAAGTGGCACCTGCCGGGGTCAAGGTGCAGGACCTGGGTTACCGCTGGGGGTCCTGCGGCAAGGGCAACTGGCTGTACTTCCACTGGAAGTCTATCTTGCTGCCGGCGCGCATCGCCGAATATGTTGTCGTGCACGAGATCGCCCACCTGCACGAACCACATCACACACCAGCATTCTGGCTCCGCATCGAGCGAGCGATGCCCGATTTCGCGCAGCGCAAGACCTGGCTGGCCGAGCACGGAATCGACGTTGAAGGGATTTGAGAACGGCGACAGACTACTTCACTTAGAGCAGAATCTTTAGTGGATCTTCGGGATTCGCCTTTTGCATCGTAATCCGCCTGATGCCGCATCGACCTAGACTACGCCGGTCGAAATGGTCGCGCGATTACTTCTCTTTCGAGTTAGAACTGATCAAAAGGGACAGCGATTCCCAGATTTTCTTGGGCCCACTGTGCTGCCTCATCGAGATCACTGAAGCGCAACTCCCCGGTTCCGCCGCTCGTGTGAAGAATAATCACAGCAGTTACTGACTCCCGTGACGGTGTACTCCTCGGTACGGACGGGTCAGAAAAACTTTCAATGTTGAGCCCACCACCAGTCTGATGGCGCCTCACCGTACACGAGACCTTCGTCACTTGGTCGAGGTCGATAAAATCGCACGTCTCTTCCAAGTCTGCAATTTTGATAAAGTTAGCCATAAATCAACCTTGTGGAAATACGGCCTCCGGCCGTCTGCGGGCGCTGAGCACCGAATACTTGTTGTCGACTCCGGCAAACTACCGTGAAATGTGCACGATCGCAAGCTCTTGAGCTGGACCCAGGCGGTACAGACGACGGCGTTGGCGCGGCTACACTGATGCGCTCATCGCCAGCTCCATCCTGCTGCAGTAAGCTGGTCAGTCCGAGGCCACCAGGTTCATCATCTGCATATCAACCTCGCGTCCATCGGGTCGCGGCCGACTTTGTTCCGAACCTCCTTTTCCACGCCCCCTGCGCCTTATGCAGCGGCGTACCAGACGTGTGACCTGCTTCAGCTCTGCCTCGATCACGGCCAGCTCCTGGCGGCACGGGTTCGGGCTACGACCATTGCGGCTTGCAATCGCCTTTCCGTCAGATGTGCGCGGGCCAGTCGACTTGCGCCACGGCTCCCAACGACGAATTGCCTCCGCCTGTTTGGCCCTACGTTCAGGTGTCCAGCCGTTCGAGTTCTTCATGACGCACCCATTAGTTCGACGCACAAAATTTGCGGACACTGCGTCAGTTTTCCTGGTTGGACCAGGTTCAGAGATTTCCTGCTTTTGCCGTCAACTGGGATTACGCGCCTTTTGTGTGTCGATTGTGTCGATTGTGTCGATGCGCGTTGATGGTCAGGTTGACCGTACACTAAGCTAGGCGGACTCAACAGTACCTGAAGTGGCGCGGGCGGGGAAGTACGGCTGCTTTGTAGGAAGCCATGGCGTTATTCGCACTGCATGCGGAACCTCAACCGTGCGCTGAGCGTGGGTCAGTAGAGTGCCTGCGTTGTCGGGTTATCCGCCGTATGCGCCCGCGCTAGACGGTCGCGCTGGTGGCTGTTGCCGCTAGGCAGGTTGAAGCTGATCTGGTTTTCTAGCCCCCTCACATTGGAGCGCACAATGTCTAAAAGTCCATCACACAGCAGAGCCGATACTGACCAGCGTGCCGCCACGCGGATTTTCTGGTTCGGCGTACTCGGGGCGGTGCTGGGTACCCTCGGCACGTTCTGGCTCCTTCGCTCCATCGGCCTTTTGGACGACATACCGCCAGAACTAGATGTCTTCATGATAGTCGTGTGCTTAGTGGCCGTATTGGCCTTTATGTTCACACACCGCAACGCCGACGGCACGATCCAGTTCACTCGGTCTGCAGGGGCTACATCGCCGATTAAGCCGCCTCAGGGCCGCAGGACCGCATTGCTGATTGCCGCCACCTGCGCGCTGTACTGGCTGCTCGCGAACGTGCTGCACCTGTCGGGAGGCATGCTTGCCCTCGCGAAGATCCTTACGTGCGCGACCATTGCGTTTCTGTGTACGCGTTACGTGCTCCGGTCGCGCAAACCAGATGTGGACACGCACTAGCGGTGTCGCCCCTCAAGGGCTCTTCCATTTTTTCCTCCCACAACAAGAGGTGCCGCGCCATACCCGACCCGGACACTTCAAGGTGGAGGTAGGCCCGCCGCAAGGAACCTCCCACTGCGGTGGGATAGCTGTACCCATCTGCGACCGGCACGTTCGACACTATCGACACCGGAGTAAGCGACCTGTGGGATCGAGGCTGAAAAAAATTAGTCTGATCCCTTACAGCACCACATCGCCGTCGAGTTCGTCATGGCGCACCCATTAGTTCGACGCACAAAAGCTGCGAATGCCGCACCAGTTTGGCTTAGTTCCGCTATAAGCACGCATCTGCGAAATTCTCCGCTTTCAACTGGCATTTGACTAGTTCGTCATACGCCGTCTCAAGATTGAAGGTTCGTAAAGAGTTTGTCTGGCGAGCATTGAACGTGTATGGCGTCATGTCGGCGTCGCCATGCAATGCCGGCGGAAGAGAAAGCTGTTCTAAAGGATACTCTAGCCCGGCGGGAAAGATTTTTTTGAAGTTCTCATAACCACAGATAGCGAACGATTTAATTGATTGCAACGCTGAGGTTGATAATTCCGCCTGCAGATTCTCAGCCTCTTGGTACGATCCGCGTCTTATTTTCTCGATACTGAGACCGACAGACCTCAAAGCAATCTCCAGGCCGGAAAGGAACATTTTCTCTGACTCAAGTGAATCTTTTGGAAGCAAGACGGCAATAAGAAAAAAAAGGGCTCCTCTGTCATATTTTTCTAGAGCAGACTTCATTCTTTCAACTTCCAAGCTCGTTTGGGGCAGCCTTATTTTATCAGCGTATGCTTTAATGCCTTTGCTCGCCGTTATAAAGGCGATTTGGGGCGCATTAAGAACGATACGGGATAATTTACCAACGGCTCTGGAGACAATTCCGAGATCTTTTTCATTCTGCAAATTTGCTAGAAGATGGAAGCATGCAGAATATTCGGTGATTTCTGGATTGTAGATGTAGTTCAGGAGTTCCTCACGTAAAAGATGCTCTTCCACCTTTTTTTCGGGCTCTTGCAGGTGTGCGATCAATCGCATGCGAACTTCGATCTCCTTGGCCATAGCAGATGCCTCCAGAAGCGATACGACGGAGAGCGGGGAGCGGACGATCCGGTCCCCATCCGTTGTAAGAAAATTCATAAAGATGACTGGCCGATCAGTAATTCTCCCGTCGCTTGAGAATAGTACTCCGCTTGTGATATCGCTGCCCCAAGGACGTTGAGATGGAAGCTTCCGATTGATCGTGGTGTAGTAATCCGGAAGCCGTATGGAACGCATGTAATCATAGGCATGCTTTAAAACAAAGAATTCAGCCTCGCTCCGGCTACCGACATTATGGCACGCATTGATGTAGCTTAAGTGACGCATTCCCCAGAGGGAGGAAGTGGCATCCACGAAATGCGCGTATTCGTGAGCTGCGAGCGCCAACACTCTCTTTCTGCGTTCATATTCGGCGTAGTTGAAGATTGTGCCTTTGGGGAGTTGAAGGTCGTCCACACTCAAGCCAGCAGTGTCCGTTGGACTCAAGGCATCAAGGCTGATCGTCAATGTCCAAAAATCGATGGCCCCAAGCTGGTCTACTTTTGACAGGATACTCCAGCGTGAGCGTGTGTCTTTTAATTGATCAAGTGGCATATTTAAAAAGGGGTGGTGGGGCTCGTGGTTTTTCTCAGCCCAGTTGGCGATGTATTTGACGCGCTCCATCGTTTTGCGTCGACCGATTGAATGCGCAGGCGGCAGCGCTCATCCGTCATTGAGGGACGTGGTTTGTTCCTTGCGGGGAGGCCCCAGGCAATCATGCTGTCTTGGCTTAGCGCAGTAGCTATAACAAGGACTGGTAAAGTGCATAGTGAAGGGCCAGGCCTTCCCTGTCGGGCCGATCGGGTAGGATTTTCGGCAAAGGAAGAGTCTGATTTTCGAACTGAGTGTACTCTGGCCTTAATCGGGGATTGACTTTCACGAGAAGGGTGTCGGGACAAACGGATAGCAGGTGTAAATCGAATACCGTGTGGATGTCCGCGCGCATCAGCAAACCATTCGAACCGGCATAGCTGGCATTGATCGAATGCGGAACAATATGTGCCGCCTCTAGCGCTTCGACGACGCCGCAGCCAGAGATGGCGCACCGGCCACCATAGGCCGAGATCAGCCGCTGCCGGAACTCATCCTGGCCGCGCCGTTCCTTGATCGCGCGTAGGACCACTTGGTCTGTCGTAGATTCCGGATCAGGCGCGGGTGGCTCTTGGTCAAGAAGGAAAGCGGTTATTTCCTGCACAATCCGCTTGCCGGCGGCAACCGATGTAAAACCAATTGCCGGCCAGGTGTAACGTCGATCCCCTTGTACGGCCACGCCATGCTTGCGGCAGATTTCGCTCACCCGGGCACGCAACGCAGCGGCGCGATCGCCAACCGCATCGTCGCTGATCGAGAGCGCGACGACACCCCTTTCGAACTTCGGCCGGCTCGCAAAGAACGAGAACTGGCCACCGCTATTCCGCCCAGTGGTATTACGCCCTTTGATCTCGAAAAGAACGCCATAGCCGGGGTCCGAAGTATTTCGCGCTTGATCACAGCCCAGCGCAACCGCCATATCGATGACCATGCCAAGGCACGAGTTATACAGCTCGGTTGTCCCGGCTTTGCTGGCGCAAGAGGCGAGCCGTGCAGCATGCTTTTGTGCTTCCTGAATCATCCGCATCTCAAAATCCTTCACCGTGTGCAAATTTATAAGCTCAAAATTGTACGCATTAACGATGAATTTGTGGCATTACCTTGATGAGAAAGTTTCAATGCGTCGTTCCCACCTTCTCACCGCTGGTGCGGATACTTAAAAATGGAGGTAGACCCGCTTTAAAGGACGGGTCATCTGCAGTGGGATAGCTGTGCCCATTGGCGTCGGCATAATCGACACTATGGACCAGCGCGAAGCGATCCGTCGGCCACCAATGCAAAAATCTAGTCAGATTCATTACCGCGCCACATCGCCGCGGTAATCACGTAGACACGCGTTTCTCCCAAGCCCGGCAAGGACTTTTTCTGCGCCGATTTCTGGTCCTTCCCCGGCTGGAGCCAGCCTGCCTCGAGCAACACTTTGGTGACGGTGCGTTGGTCGAATCCCGCGCACACTTCACGCTTATAGGCTTCGGGCAGCACATAAAATTCCTCTCCCGCGTCGCTCCACTTCCGGAAACCGGCACGGTTGATCGTCGCACGGTCATTCTGGGGCATCAACTCCGTGAAGCGGGCGTCACCATGCGTTTCGAAGAAGGCCCGTACCGCCGCCAGAATTTTTTCCCGCTCGCTGTTGCCAGCGCCGCCGCGCTGGTCGAGCCACGCCCGGAAGCATGTTGCAGCGGCCTGCTTTGCGCTGCCCCGTTCCCAGCCCGTTACGCCGTATGCCGTCGCCATTTCACCAGCTGCTGCCATGATGGCGAAGCGAGCGCAGACCCGGGCAGCTTGGCCGCCAGCGTTTTCCGGCAAGTTTGCATTGACGAAGGCCGTAATGGCTTGGTTAATGTGGGCCGGGAGCGCGGCAAGCTGCTCGGTCACGGCTTCGATAAATGCCAGCCCGGCAACGCCATGGTATTGCCGGGTTGCCTCCTTGAGCGCATTGGAAAGCGCGCCGCCGTTGCCGAACCCGTGCAAGTGCTCAAAGACCCCGTGACCGGCGCGCGCGTCAGCCGGGAGGTCGATCAGCCGCACCTCCTGCCCAGCGCGGGCCACCTTGCCGCCTTCCGTCATGTGCTGGGCCAGCCCCACCTCCCCCGAACTGAGGAACATGAGGCGCCAAGTTTTCTTAATGCGCGCATCGCCGTTACGATCCGAGCGGGTCTTGCCGGCCCCATTGCCGATCATGTAGGCGATCGAGCCAGCATCTTTCGCGTCAACCTCGCCCATTTCGTCCAACACCAGCAGGGTGTCATTGTGCAGCTCACACAGTCCTTCCAGGCCATTGCCGGTGGCGCGCCAGGTCTGGATGTAGCTGGGGCCACCGAACACCGACGCGCCAACGCCGAGCATTGTGGTCTTGCCGATGCTGCTTGATCCGACAAAATGCACGCCACCAGAATCCTGCCCGACGAAGTGCAGCAACGGGCCCGCGAACGCGGCGCACACCGACAGGGCCAAGCGGCTGTTGCCACTGCACAGGCGGCTAACATGGTACTTCCATTCGTCGAGCGTACCGGCCTGAGCGTAGTGCTTGCCGGCCCTCTCAGACTGGTACAACACGTTTTCGGTACCCTTCCCGACCGTGCGGTCAGGCAGCACGAACACGCTCTGGTACCAGCCCGTCTTCTGTACGCACCTGCCACGCGAGTCCGGTTTGCAGCTGGCGATGTACTTGATGAGCAAGGCCCGAGCACGTGGTCCCGTGTCGATCTCGAGGCCTTGTTGCGCGAGTTCGCGACAGAGCTCCAGGCCGTCCCCGACCAGTGTGGCCATTGGCATCACCCATTTGTGTGGGATGTCATCGGCATCGACGAATTCCAGCACGCGTCCCCAATTGGCGGATGCCGTGTCGCGCACCAAAGCCGTGACGCGCAGTGCTGCGCAGACACGCACTACGTCCTCCTCGCGCCCGCTGCGGCTACACGAGTAAACCCCGTCACTGGTGACGACGAAGTCGGGTGGGACCCCAATCGTGTATGCGGCGTCGGAGGTCAAGTGTGCCTCCGCCTCCTCGTTGCCGTCATTCTGCTCATCCTGTCCGCGGCACAGCTGCTGCCGCGCTTCTGCCACCAAGTTGTCGAGCGTGCCCAGACGGAGATCGAGCTTCTTCGCTTCGTCTTTGCGCACACGGTCGTACTCGACCGGCCCGAGTGCGGCAAGGCGGTTGACCGAGACGGCGACTGGGGCGGGCGTAGGGACCTGCGTCGCCAAACCGGGCGATGGCATTGCGTCCGGCATTGCTTCCTGCACCGTCGGCGTCGCGCCTTCCACCACCGCCGGTTCGATCGGCGCCACAGGCTGTGCAGCAGCGATACACTCCGCAATCAAGCCGCGGTCACGCAAATCGTTGAAGTCGGTGAGCTTGTTCACTGGGCGCCCCCACACGTGAAGATCGGCTTCGCGATCAGGCCATTGATCGCCTTTGCTGCTTCGGTCGCCTTGGTCAACCCCGGGTTCCCGGCCGTGTAGCGGTCGTCGTCGGCGCAGAGGATGATGCGGACAGTCGGGTATTTGGCCCGCAGTTCCAGCGCCACCGGCAGCAGGTTGTAGCAGTCGAAAGCGATAGCGACCGCGTAGCCAGTCGCGTCATAAACGCTCACGCCCGTGGCGAAGCCCTCGGTGATGCACACCGTATCAACCACCACTCCCATCGTGTAGTAGCAACCGCGTTTGCGGCCACCGAACAGGAAGTCCTTGCGACCATCGGGGGCAATGGCTGCCAGGCTCATAATCGTACCGTTGGTGTCGCGCATCGGGATAATGAGCGACTGAACCGGCGTGCGATCGCGCTCGCCCGACGTCGGGTCAATGAACCCCTGCGGCCACGCACATACGCGTGCCCCGCCGGCGCTGATGCCTTTGGTCGTCAGGTATGGGTGATCGGTACAGGGTTTGGCGCGCAGCCAGAGATCTGCCGCGCGGTGCGCAGCTTTCTGGTGGCGCGCGTGTTGGACTTCAGCGCGCGCCTCCTTGGCCGACTCGACGCGGATGCGGAACGCCTCCGCTTCAGCTGCCGACATGCGCATCGGCGACTTGGCGCACCAGTTCTTCGATTCACCCGTGGTCCAGTTGGCGACTACGCCAGCGACGCGGTCGTCCGCGTGCAGCACGTACCATCCGTTGCGGCGGCCACGCTTGTCCTTCTCCAGCGCGGTACGGTGCAGCAAACCGTCGGCTTCCGCCTTGAAGTCAGCCCTGAAGCCGAAGTCGATTGCCATGCGCTCGAACTGTTGAACTCCCTCCTGGTAGTCGGCATACCCGCCAACATTGGCGTAGTGGTTCTTCTTCGTAGTGGTGTTCATCGTCGCCCCCTTACACGTTCACGATCTTCAGGGCGCGGCGCAGCTCGCCGACGTTCCATGCGGTGACGCGGCCGGCGAAGCGGCTCGGTGCCGGAATATCGCCGGCCTTGACGCGGCGCCAGACGGTGGCGGCCGAGCAGCCGTAGAGCCCCTCTACGACGGGCTGACGCACGTGTGCTGAGTCGGGGAGCTCGTCGAAGTGCTTGAGCGCGGTGGGGATGCGATCGTTTTTGGAACCGTGTCCGGATGCTTCCGGTTGGTGATCCTGGATGACTTTTGCTGCCATGGTGTGCCTCCTTGTGAGTAAAACACCCATGGTCCTCAGGAAATCAGGGTAGCCCGGCTAATATTATTTTTCCTTACGATGACCAGATACCAAGCAGGCAAAATACCCCAGTGAAATAGTCCTGTTCTTGCCCTTGAGATCATACGTGCAGTTGAGGTCGCCACGTTTGGAGTTACCTTCCACGGGATCGAAATGGTTGACTCCCATCTCGCCCAGGAAAGCAGGCCAAAGCTCCTTCGCGCTCCAGTCCTTATACTGCTTCGCGCCAGCCAGCTTGGTGATGATCTCGGCGGGGGACAGCTGGCCCGAACCCTCGTCAACCTTAACGCGGGGCTTTTGCGCGCGGCCCGACTGGCGTTGACGTTCCTCTGAACCGTAGTTGAAGTTGCGGTGCAGTCGCTGCTGCTCAGCAAAGTCTTCCTGCGCCGTCAGCTGGCGAATCTGGTCGCGCGCAGCCGAAAGACGGTCCAAGGGCGTGGTAGTCGGCTCAGCTCGGTCGATCAACAGAGCCCAGACTTGTTTTTCGCTAATATTGCACCTGCTTGCGAGGTCGGCGAGCACGGTCGGAGCTTGCTTGCGGAGCAGGAGGGCGGCCGTGATGGGGTCGGGCGCCTTGGGATCACGACCGGACAGGAATGGGGCCAGGTCGGAGGACAGCGCGGCCCAGACCCGCGCGGTAAATTGGGGGGGCCAGCGCAAAAGATGTACCGCCACTTCATGCTGATACTGGAACCACATCGAGTAATTTTCCATAGCGCTCATTGCCCCAGGAGAGGTTTTATTTAGAACTGGCGCCGGTGAACAGACGCTCGATGCAGCTGCGAATCTGTTCAGATCGGCTGCTGTTCGGTATGCGGGCTGGCATTTATGAACGCGGCCCAGTCCGCCATCATGGAGACTCGCTTTACGAACAGGTCGTCACGCTGATAAGCGCGCACGGTGTCGCTGCCCACGGTATGCCCGAGCGCCATTTCGCGCACCTCGGAGGGATAGGCGGTGGATGATGCAGCCCAGCTCGAAAACGTCGAGCGGAACCCGTGCGGGACCGCATCGAGCGCCATGCCACGCATGAGCTCCGTAAGTGCCATGTCGGACAGTGGCTGACCTTTCTTGTGCGGGAAGATGAGTGCCTCACCTTCACCCTGCGGTACGGACTTCAGCAGGGCGATGGCAGGATCAGACAGCGGGACACGCAGCGGCCGTTTCATCTTCCGACCCGGCTCGGCCGGGATGTTCCAGACGCGGTTCTTCCAGTCGATCTCATCCCAGGTGGCAAGCCTGGCAGCGCCAGAGCGGCATGCGGTGAGGACGACAAATTCGAGGCAACGTGCGCTCACGCCCGTGATGGCCCGCAGACGACGCATGAACTCATACATCCCTTCCGCGGGCATAGCGGGATGATGTTCGACCGGTGCGACATCCGAGGGCTTGGGCAACAATTTGTCGATGCAGCCACGCCACCGGGCGGGGTTGACCTGTTCGCGGTAGCCATGCACGGCCGCCCAGTCGAGGACCTGCTCGATGCGGTTACGCACACGGTTCATGGTTTCGTTCTTGGTTGTCCAGTGGGGCTCCACGACCTGCATGATGTGCTCAACACGAATGCTCGCTACGGCCATGTCGCCGATCAGCGGGTAGGCGTAGCTGGCCAGCGTGTTATGCCATTGCTGCGCGTGCTTGGCATTACGCCAGCCCGGCTTCTTCACATCGATAAACTTTTCGGCGCAACGGTAGAAGGTCCAGGCCAAGCGTTTTTCGGCTTCCTGTTGTTCGTGCAGGGCTTGCCTGTTCGACTTGCGTTTGGAAACAGGATCGGTACCGGCAGCGATTTCGTCGCGCATCGCCTGGGCCTTTTCGCGCGCCAGCGCCAGCGAAACAGCAGGGTATGAGCCAAGGCCGATTTCACGGCGTTTGCCAGCCACCATGACCCGCAGGACCCACGAGCGACTGCCCGATTCCATAACCTGCAGTAACAAGCCCGGCACCCCACCGACGGAATGATAGCCAGGCGTCGTCAAGCGGCGCACTTCAAGAGCACTGAGTTCCTTTGCAACGCGTGGCACAGCTACCCCCTTTCCTACCCCCCAAAAAGGGCTGCGCTTTTATGCTAATGCATGAGCCGTATTGACACAACGGTTTACGGCTTTTTTCTCGTGTTGACACGCTCGTTTTCGATTTTTCCTAGAGTGTCGGAAGACGATCCAGCCAAGATGCAGGTCTCGCTACAGCTCAGCTCGTTTCAGGCCGGATCTTTGGTCTCGGCGGACCCTCTCTCCGCCAGGACAACAATGAAAAAGGGCAACCCGAGGGTTGCCCTTTTTCATTGTTGTCCTGGCGGAGAGAAGCAGAGCCCTGCGGGCTCTGCGCGGTCGCCAAGGCGGCAGGTTCGAAAGCCGTCGCCCTGCAGGGCGCGGCGGGGTCGCGGGACGTGACCGAATCCCCCTCTCTCCTGCCGCCCTTCGGGCGGCCATTTCAATCTTTTCACGCCGCTGGCCCTCCGGCTCGCTCCCAACGGCCAGAAGCAGAGCCCCCTCTAGCAAAGCGCCCAGCTCCGCGCCAGTCATCGCCCCCGCCAATCCACGGACTTAACTGATCCGTAACTCTGATACATTAAGCCAATGGCACCACGTAACAGCCAAACAACCACACCGCACAAGACCGCCCCATGCCCACCGACTGGCTTTTCTACTGGATGACACTCCCCTTGGGCATCGTAGTAACAATCGGCGTCGCCGCCCTCCCATTCGCCCTGTGGCGCTCCTTGCTCGGCCCGACCTATCAACACATCGGTATCCGCCCCTATCTCATGGGCTATGGTGCAGGCCTGCTCGGCCTGGTGCTTCTCAGCTTCACTTCTTCCTATCTCAACTTCAACGAACAAGCCGCCGCCGGCTTGCTCCGTGAAGCACAACGGTGGACCATCGTCCCGGGCTGGACCGTGTATATCGCGGTCATCTCGCTCGTGATCGTCCTGCCCTTGCTCGGACTAATTGGCGTGCCGGTGTCGGCATTCCTCCTGAAACGCAGCCGGTTTAGCGTTCGCAACATGATCCTGGCGCTCGCTGCATGCTGGCTGGCGCTCACGGTTTTGCTGTGGCTTTTCCCGACGAACGACTGGCATCGCAACCATCGTCTCGCGTCGTTCACGATGATCCTGAGGGAGCTATTCCCTGGCATCGCGTTTGTCGCCGGTCCCTTTGCAATGGCGATTCATTGGGCAACGCGGCATGGCCGGAATCGTCCATCGTAAGCGGCGGGTACCGGGCCTTGTTCCTTCGCTTTTCCTGTCGAACCCGCGCCGTATTTACCGCTTGAACCCCCTCCCCAATGATGGCAAACTGACAGTTCAAGCATGCCCTACCACCCAGGAGACCCCAATGACCACCATGACCGGCGGCGCAAACCACCCAGTAAAACATTTCGATTCGAAACAGCTGCTGCGCATCGTCCTCGCGACCGCGGCGCTCCTGATGATCCCGCTGGTGGCCATGCAGTTCACGGGCGAGGTGAACTGGACCGCGAGCGACTTCGTGATCATGGGTGTGCTGTTGTTTGGTACCGGGCTGCTACTGCAGTTGGCTGCGAACAGGATTCGCAGCGGCAAGAATCGCTTGTTGGCCCTGGGTGCGATTGGGTTCGCCTTCCTGTTTATCTGGGCTGAGCTGGCGGTGGGGATTGTCGGTAGCCCGTTTGCCGGGTCGTAAATCAGTCGCAGGTTAGCCTGCTCGTCAGCCAAAAACGCCGCTTCGATTCACATCGCAGCGGCGTTTTTCATTGATCGCGGCATTTCATCGTTTAGTTTTCTGCCGGCGCAGCAACACGTGGAGTCGGGACTCCACCCTACATCTGGCGCAATGCGTAGGGTGTGAGGGGGGGCGCCGAGCCTCCTGACTCCACGCGTTTTTAGTTCAGCCAACGGTTCAACCGACTAGCCCCACCTGGCGAGGCAGGGTGATGACAAAGGTACTGCCCCGCCCCGCCCCGTCGCTGCGGGCGGCTACCTCGCCGCCGTGCATGGCGACGATGCTTTTCACCAGCGCGAGGCCCAGGCCGAGTCCGCCCTGGGAGCGGTCCGGGGTGCGTTCGCCCTGGCTGAACAGGTCGAACACTTTCGGCAATAAGGCGGGGGCGATGCCGATGCCGGTGTCGGTGACGCTGATTTCGACGCTGTCCTCTCCGACGTCGAGCGCCAGCGTGAGCCGGCCGCCGGGCGGGGTGTACTTGGCGGCGTTGTTGAGCAGGTTGGAGACGGCCTGGATCAGGCGGGTGCGGTCGGCGTGGACGAAGACAGGGTCGGGGCAGATCGCCGCCTGGAAGCCGTGGCCGCGCGTGTCGATCAGGGGCCGGGCCTGCTCGACGGCGTGCGACAGCACCTGGCGCAGGTCGACGTCGGTCTTTTCCAGCGTGATCAGGCCGCGCGTGACGCGCGAGACGTCCAGCAGGTCGTCGACCAGCTCGGTCATGTGGGCGGCCTGGCGCGTGATGATGCGGGCGGCGTGACGGACCCGGGTTTCGTCGTGCGCGGACATGTCGAGCAGGCGGGCGCCGGTGACGATGGGCGCCAGCGGGTTGCGCAGCTCGTGCGCCAGCATGGCGAGGAATTCGTCCTTGCGGTGGTTCTCGTCGCGCAGGCGCTGCTCGGCGCGCTTGCGGTCGGTGGTGTCGCGCGAGATGCCCAGCAGGCCGACGACCTCCCCCGCCGCGTCGCACAGGGGAATCTTCATCGACAGCCAGATCCGCTCTTCGCCGTCGGGCATCGGCACCAGCTCTTCCAGCTCCTCGCCGTTGCCGCTGCCCATGATGCGGCGATCGTTGTCCATCACCTGCCGCGCGACTTCAGGGTCGGCCAGCAGTTCGGCGTCGGTGCGGCCGAGGATCTGGGCTAGCGGCTTGCCGATCAGCGCCACGGTGGCCGGGTTGGCGAAGCGCAGCCGGCCCTGGGCATCCTTGGCATAGATCACGTCGGGCGAGCTGTCGCTGATGGCGCTCAGCAGCACAGTGCTTTCGCGCAGCGCCTGTTCTGCATGATGGCGTGCCGACACGTCGCGGAAATACACGGTCAGGCCTTCGGCCGAGGGGTAGCAATTGCACTCGAGCCAGAGGTCGAGCGGCGCCGGATAATATTCCTCGAACTGGACCGGCTGGCCGGTTTCCATCGCCTCGTGATAGCCGTCGTAGAACTTCGATCCCGGCGCATAGGGGAACAGGTCCCAGACGCGGCAGCCGACCAGGTCTTCCTGGCGCATGCCGAGGATGGTCGCGGCGCGGTCGCTGACCACGGTGTAGCGCCAGTCGCGGTCGATCACCAGCAGGCCGTCGGTGATGCTGTCGATCGTGTCGCGCAGCTTCTGGTTCGAGCGGCGCAGAGCCTCTTCGCTGGCGGCCAGCGCGCGCTCGACACGGACGGTCGCGGTGACGTTGCGCGCGAACACGACGACCGAGGGCACGGGATCGCCGCTGGTGGCGGCCGGCACGACTTCGCCTTCCCAGACCCGCAGTTCGCCCCTGTCGCTGACGGCCTCGAAGCGGTGCGCCTTCCATGGCTCGCCGGTGCGCATGACGCGCTGCAGCTGGACTTCCAGCTCGCGGCCGGCGCGCGGGAAGACGTCGAACAGCGCCCGCCCCACCATCGACATGCCGGGACGCAGGGCCTGGCAGGCGCGGTTGGCGAAGGTGAAGCGCAGCTCGGGCCCCGTCAGGATGGCAACGCAGGCATCGACCGTGTCGGCCGCGACTGCCAGCAAGGTAGCGGGAAGTGCAGGAGGCGCGGCGGTATCGACTGCGTTATCCGGGTATGGCATGGGGTCGGGGTTGGCCGTGCCTCTCGTCAGGAGCTGGCGATATCAACAATCAATGCGGGAGCTTGCCAGTGTACCCGTTCTCCAGCGATGTCACACCTGCTCTTTTCCATGCTGCAATCGAATTGCGACCCGGCGACACGATGCACGGCGCCCAGGATTCGACGTGCACATATAAAAACAGGCGGCCCGCAATGACTGCACGGGCCGCCTGTGACGGTCGTCGACGCTGACACCTTAGCGCATCATGCCGATTCCTTGAGCTGGTCGAGGATGGCCGGGTTTTCCAGCGTCGAGACATCCTGCGTGATGGTCTCGCCCTTGGCCAGCACGCGCAGCAGGCGGCGCATGATCTTGCCCGAGCGGGTCTTCGGCAGGTTGTCGCCGAAGCGGATTTCCTTCGGCTTGGCGATCGGGCCGATTTCCTTGCCGACCCAGGCGCGCAGTTCCGCCGCCAGCTTCTTCGCCTCTTCGCCGGTCGGGCGCGCCTGCTTGAGCACGACGAAGGCGCAGATCGCCTCGCCGGTGGTCTCGTCCGGCTTGCCGACCACCGCCGCTTCGGCGACGATCGGATTGGCCACCAGCGCCGACTCGATTTCCATCGTGCCCATGCGGTGGCCCGAGACGTTGAGCACGTCGTCGATGCGGCCGGTAATGGTGAAATTGGCCGTGTCCTTGTGGCGGATCGCGCCGTCGCCGGCCAGGTAGTACTTGCCGCCCAGTTCTTCAGGGAAGTAGCTGGTACGGAAGCGCTCCGGATTGTTCCAGATGGTGCGGATCATCGACGGCCATGGACGCTTGACGACCAGGATGCCGCCCTGCCCGTTCGGCACGTCGGCACCCGACTCGTCGACGATGGCCGCCATGATGCCCGGCAGCGGCAGCGTGCAGGAGCCCGGCACCATCGGGGTGGCGCCCGGCAGCGGTGTGATCATGTGGCCGCCCGTTTCGGTCTGCCAGAAGGTGTCGACGATCGGGCAGCGTTCCTGGCCGACGTTCTTGTAGTACCACATCCAGGCTTCCGGATTGATCGGTTCGCCCACCGAGCCCAGCAGGCGCAGCGAGGACAGGTCGTAGTTCTTCGGATG
Source organism: Massilia sp. SYSU DXS3249 (assembly GCF_053668055.1). Taxonomy (NCBI): domain Bacteria; kingdom Pseudomonadati; phylum Pseudomonadota; class Betaproteobacteria; order Burkholderiales; family Oxalobacteraceae; genus Massilia; species Massilia sp. SYSU DXS3249. Next base: position 108,515 of record NZ_JBSIPX010000016.1, read on the forward strand.
CACTTTCTCGTCCACATCCGAGGCCTTGATCAGGGAGCGGATGGCGGTCGGCGCGGTGTAGAAGATCGTCACCTTGTGCTTGGCGATGGTTTCCCAGAAGCGGCCGGCGTTCGGGTAGGTTGGGATGCCCTCGAACACGACTTCGGTGGCGCCGACGGCCAGCGGGCCGTAGGTGATGTAGCTGTGACCGGTGACCCAGCCGATGTCGGCGGTGCACCAGAACACGTCGTCCGGCTTGACGTCGAAGGTCCATTTCATCGTCAGCGCAGCCCACAGCAGGTAGCCGCCGGTCGAGTGCTGGACGCCCTTCGGCGTGCCGGTCGAGCCCGAGGTGTAGAGGATGAACAGCGGGTGCTCGGCATCGACCCACTCCGGCTCGCAGTCGGTGCTCTGGTTGTCGACCAGCTCGTGCAGCCAGAGGTCGCGGCCTTCGGTGAAGGCGATGTTGCCGCCGGTACGCTTATAGACGATAACGTCCTTGACGGTCTCGCAGCCGCCCATGGCGAGCGCTTCGTCGACGATGGCCTTCAGCGGCAGCGGCTTGCCGCCGCGCAGTTGCTCGTCGGCCGTTATGATGGCGACGGCGCCGGCGTCGATGATGCGTTCCTGCAGCGACTTGGCCGAGAAACCGCCGAACACGACCGAGTGGGTGGCGCCGATGCGGGCGCAGGCCTGCATCGCGGCCACGCCTTCGACCGACATCGACATGTAGATGATGACGCGGTCGCCCTTTTTAATACCGCGCGACTTGAGGCCGTTGGCGAACTTGCAGACGCGTGCGTGCAGGTCGCGGTAGGTAACGTTGGTGCTGCTGCCGTCGTCGGCCTCGAAGATGATGGCCGTCTTGTCGGCGTTACCGTTGATCAGGTTGCGGTCGAGGCAGTTGTAGGAGGCGTTCAGCTGGCCGTCGGCGAACCATTTGTAGAACGGCGCGTTCGATTCGTCGAGGGTATTGGTGAATGGCTTTTGCCAGTCGAGGTGCTCGCGCGCCAGGCGCGCCCAGAAGCCTTCGTAGTCGCTGGCGGCCTCGGCGCACAGCTTGTCGTAGGCTTCCATGCCGGAAATGGCGGCGTTCGCCTTAAATTCGGACGGCGGCGGGAATACGCGGTTCTCCTGCAAGCCATGGTTTTCCTGGTTGGTCTCGTTCTCGGCCATGCTAGTCTCCATCGTAGTAGTTTTGCCCTTACCTTAGGCGCGCTCGCTTACTGAGCCCTTACATGCTGCGCGGGTGCGCCCTCCCTATTCAGGTGCGATTTTACCAACCTCGGGGGATTCCGACGCAGCCGTCTGCAAGCGCGCGCCAGCCGTGTAAAATGATGGGCTGTATTTTGCCGAACTCTGGAGCCGCACCTGATGTCGCAACACATTCCAAGCAACGACCGCCCGAAGCTGACTCCCCTGAACAACCTGATTTTCGCAAGCCGCTGGCTGCAGCTGCCGCTCTACCTGGGCCTGATCCTGGCACAGTGCGTGTATGTATTTCACTTCTGGGTCGAGCTGAAGGACCTGATCGGCGCGGCGATGGGAAATGTCGCTTCGCTGAACCATATCCTGGACGTGGTGACCGTTCCCGGGGCTGCCCGCCCGACGAAGCTGACCGAGACCACGATCATGCTGGTGGTGCTGGGCCTGATCGACGTGGTCATGATCTCGAACCTGCTGATCATGGTCATCGTCGGCGGCTACGAAACCTTCGTCTCGCGCATGCATCTGGAAGGCCACCCCGACCAGCCGGAGTGGCTGTCGCACGTGAACGCTTCCGTGCTCAAGACCAAGCTGGCGATGGCGATCATCGGCATCTCCTCGATTCACCTGTTGAAGACCTTCATCAACGCAGCGAACTACACCGCGGAGACGATGATGTTCCAGACCATCATCCACTTCGCGTTCCTGCTGTCGGCCATGGCGATCGCCTATACCGACCGCATCGTCATGACGACCCACCAGTCCAAGCACCATTAATTTTTCATCCACGAGAATTCCCATGACAGTCATTAAACAGGAAGACCTGATCGAATCGGTCGCCGCCGCGCTCCAGTACATCAGCTACTACCACCCGGCTGACTACATCGAACACCTGGCGCGCGCTTACGAGGCCGAGCAAAGCCCGGCCGCGAAGGACGCGATCGCCCAGATCCTGACCAACTCGCGCATGTGCGCCGAGGGCAAGCGCCCGATCTGCCAGGACACCGGCATCGTCAACGTGTTCCTGAAAGTGGGCATGGGCGTGCGCTTCGAAGGCTTCAGCGGCACCGTCACCGACGCCGTCAACGAAGGCGTACGCCGCGCGTACAACTTCGCCGACAACAAGCTGCGCGCATCGATCGTGGCCGACCCGCATTTCGAGCGCAAGAACACCAAGGACAACACCCCGGCCGTGGTCCACATGGAACTGGTCGAGGGCAACACGGTCGACATCAAGATCGCGGCCAAGGGCGGCGGCTCGGAAAACAAGACCAAGTTCGTCATGCTCAACCCGTCCGATTCGCTGGTCGACTGGGTGCTGAAGACCGTGCCGCTGATGGGCGCCGGCTGGTGCCCGCCGGGCATGCTCGGCATCGGCATCGGCGGCACCGCCGAAAAGGCGATGCTGATGGCGAAAGAGTCGCTGATGGAAGACATCGACATGTACGAGCTCAAGCAGCGCGGCCCGCAGAACAAGCTGGAAGAACTGCGTATCGAACTGTGCGACAAGATCAACGCGCTGGGCATCGGCGCCCAGGGCCTGGGCGGCCTGACCACGGTGCTCGACGTGAAGATCAACATGTACCCGACCCACGCCGCCTCGAAACCGGTCGCCATGATCCCGAACTGCGCCGCCACCCGCCACGCGCACTTCGTGCTGGACGGCTCGGGCCCGGCCTACATCGAGCCGCCTGCGCTGTCGACCTGGCCTGACGTGCAGTGGATGCCGGACACGGAAAAATCGAAGCGCGTCGACCTGAACACGCTGACGAAGGAAGAAGTCGCTTCCTGGACGCCGGGCCAGACCCTGCTGCTGAACGGCAAAATGCTGACCGGCCGCGACGCCGCGCACAAGCGCATCCAGGACATGCTGGCCAAGGGCGAGCCGCTGCCGGTGGATTTCACCAACCGCGTGATCTATTACGTCGGCCCGGTCGATCCGGTGCGCGAAGAAGTCGTGGGCCCTGCCGGCCCGACGACCGCGACCCGCATGGACAAGTTCACCGACATGATGCTGGAGAAGACCGGCCTGATCTCGATGATCGGCAAGGCCGAGCGCGGCCCGATGGCGATCGAATCGATCCAGAAGCACAAGTCGGCCTACTTGATGGCCGTCGGCGGCTCGGCCTACCTGGTCTCGAAGGCGATCAAGTCGGCCCGCGTGGTCGGCTTCGAAGACCTGGGCATGGAAGCGATCTACGAGTTCGACGTGACCGACATGCCGGTGACGGTGGCGGTCGATTCCAACGGTACCTCGGTGCACAACACCGGGCCGAAGGAATGGTCGGCGAAGATCGAATCGCTGAAGGGCATTCCGGTCGCAGTGGTATAAGCTGCGTGGACGGCTTGTCATTCAGGCCCCCGGTCTGAATGACTTCAGGCCCCCGGCCTGAATGACTCCACGCGTCCAACGCGCGTTCGCACACATCCTTGGCATCCATGTCCCCCTCCCCGTCCGACGCCCCCATCGGCATCTTCGATTCCGGCGTCGGCGGCCTCTCGGTCCTGCGCCACATCCGCGCGCAGCTCCCTCACGAACACCTGATGTACTTCGCCGATTCCGGCTTCGCCCCCTACGGCGGCAAACCGGAACACCAGGTCATCGAACGCGTGCTCGCCATCGGCGCCTTCTTCGTGGCGCAAGGCGCGAAAGCCATCGTCGTCGCTTGCAACACCGCCACCGTGGCGGCGATTGCCGTACTGCGCGAACGCTATCCCGGCATGCCCATCGTCGGCGTCGAACCCGGCCTGAAACCCGCCGCCGCGGCAACCAAAACCGGCATCGTCGGCGTGCTCGCCACCGAGCGCACCCTGCTTGGCCCCAAATTCCTGCTGCTGCGCGACCAGGTCGCGGACAGCACCGGCGCCCGCTTCCTGCTGCAACCCTGCGTCGGCCTGGCGGACCAGATCGAGTTCGGCGAGCTCGAGTCAAGCACCACCGACACCCTGCTGCGCCGCTTCGTCACACCCCTGCTCGACCAGGGCGCCGACACGCTGGTGCTGGGCTGCACCCACTACCCGCTGGTGCAGGCCTCGATCGAACGCGTGATCGCCGCGCACACGGCTTCGCCGGTGACGCTGATCGATACGGGTGAAGCCGTCGCGCGCCAGCTGGAGCGGCTGCTGCTGTCCGGCGAACTGGCGCGCCCCGCCACGGCGCCTGAACCTGCCCGCCTCGACGGCTACACGAGCGCCAGCGCAGCCGCCCTGTCGGCCGCTTTCGCCGGCCTGCTGGGCCTCGATCCGCCTGTGCATGAGGTCGCCTCCGGGGACGGCGGTACGATGTTGACCCGACAGAACAATTAGATTTGCCAGTTTGCTTCGGAGTTTGTATAATCTCGTTCTGTCTCGGCAGTGCTGAGATAGTTAAGCAAAGAAGTGATGTAAGACAGTGGTGGCTGTAGCTCAGTTGGTAGAGTCCAGGATTGTGATTCCTGTTGTCGTGGGTTCGAGTCCCATCAGCCACCCCAAGATTTCAAGCGAAAGCCCAGTTCATGCAACTGGGCTTTTTTGCGTTTAGAGGCCGAATCCTGCATGCCAGGACAGCAAGCATCTTTCCAAGATAAAACTGCTAGGGACTTTCCTCTCCGACCATGAGAAAATGGTGTTTTAACTTTTGGTCAATTCCATGCTTGATCTTTCCGTTTTCTCCGGCAACCCAGCCGCAGTTGCGGCCACCGTTGCCGCAGCCGTCACCGGTGCATTCGCCAGCCTGAAGTTTTATTCAGATAAAGCAGCGAAAGTTACCGATTTCCGTAAAGCATGGATCGAAACCCTACGGCTCGCAGTTGCCGAGTTCAGCGGCAGCATGCATACGGTCGCGGGCAGGATCAAAATCCGGAATCGGCACGACACGAAAGGCAGTAAGGCAGGGCAGGATAAAAAGTCGCAACCCGAATCCGATTGCCTCCTCAACGAGCCTGCGACACCAGAAAAGTCGACGTTCGACAAGCAATTCGAGTCCGAGCTTCTGACTCAGTGGTCGACGCTTCGGCTCTCTTACAACAAGCTTGTACTTCATTTAAACCCCGCCGAGCACCTGGCATATATCCAGGCAGAAGCGGCGCTCGCCGCCTTCGTCAAACTCAACCCCGACGACACTCCCGACACTCGCGAGCGGGTCTCGGATTTCTTATATTCGTGTATCGATTGCGCAGAGCGTAATAGCGCAAAGCCTGCCCCCAAACCGGATAGCCGTCAGGATTTCGGCAAGGCTTATCGTTCGGCAACTGCAACGGATCTGGATCTCTCGACTTCGGATCCGTTCTCGAAAGAGAGGAACAAGATTGAAGTCCTGGCAAGTGGCGCGGGTTCATGCTTGCTGCTCTCTGCATTTGCGACCCGACAGCTACTGCACGCGGACTACGACGACGTTCTCAAGGATATTCCGAAGATCGAGCACGGTATCCGTGTTATCGATACCGCGACTGCCGTCGTGATCAAGGGGGTGTGGGAGGATATCAAACGCGGCGAGCCCGGCTACCGGAGGACAAGCTGGGCAGCTCTCCTGGCATCCCCGATTGTGATTGTCGGAGTTGTCTGGATTCTCCTTGCCTTCCCAGCGAAGAGTACGCAATCACAGCAATTCAAGGCGACTTGTACGCTACCAGCGTTTTCTCATTCCCCTGGCGGGACGGTGCCGGCGAATGTCGTACCGCGCGATACCCGGCTTTCGTGCGAAGCCATGATCGTTCCGTGACAATTGCCACTGCACTTCCGGTGCTTTCAGGCATGAATGAGAAAAGCCACAGGTGGGTTAGCACCTGTGGCTCTTGTTTATATCAGCTTACGCCAGCCCTGCCCCATCAATACCGGTTCGGGTTGTTCGGACGGTTATCGACGCGGTTCGGGACGCCGTCGTTGTCGCGATCGCGGTCGACGCTGTTGCGGACGCCATCGTTGTCGCGGTCGCGGTCGTAGCGGTTCGGGACGCCGTCGCGGTCGCGGTCGCCGCGGCCTGCCACGCGCTCGCCGTGGCGCCAGCCGCCGCGTTCGAGGACCCAGCCGCCACGGTCGCGGCGCCATTCGGGGCGGGCGTACACATAGCCTGGGCGAACTTTTTCGTAGTGGCCGGCAACCCAGGTGTAGCGGCGGCCGTTCCAGTCCCAGTAGCCCGGCACCCATTCGAAGCCGCGGCGGGCCGCAGGGATGCGCTCGGAGCGCATTGCTGGCGGGGCCTTCTGCACGACGATGATCTCGGTCCTGGATTGCGCTTGTGCGTGCACCGGGGTGAAGGCGGCGGTACTGATCACGGCAGCTGCGACGGTGAAGAGGATTCGTTTCATGGTAGTGCTCCTTTCGGTTCGGTGTGAGATCACTATAGCCAACCGTACCGGTGCACAGTAGTACTGATGCAAGTTCTTACAATGGATACATTCTGCGACCGGCCATCAAGATTTCGTTAACACTTGCGTTCCGAACCTGCCCAAAACAAAACAGCCGGCGCAAGGCCGGCTGTCTGTCATGCGTAAGAACCGCAGGGATTAGTCGAGCTTCCAGGCGTAGTCGACCTTGGCCCAGGTCTGGGCTGGCGAACCGTCCTTGGTGCCCGGCTTGAACTTGCAGGCGGACAGGCCTTTCTGGGCTGCCTTGTCGAGGCCTTTGAAGCCGCTCGACTTTTCCAGCTTCGAGTCGGCGACGCTGCCGTCGGCGTTGACCAGGAAGGACATGGTCGTCGTGCCCTGCTCTTCGTTCATCAGCGATGCTTTCGGATATTCCACCTTGCACTTCGACGGATCGAACGAGGCTGGGGTTTCGGCGGCGAATGCCGAGCCGGCGATGGCGGAGACTGCGAAGATGGCGATGGCGCTCAGGTAAGGCTTTTTCATGATGGTGGTTCCCAAAAAGGTTTTTATTAATCTGCCGCTGACTGCTTGCGGTCTTTCAGTGAGTCCGGCTGGTTTCGCCGTGAATTAAAATTCTTCCCATTCGTCGCTGCCGGCGGCCACCGGGGCCTTTTTCGGCTTGGCGGCGGCGGTTGCCGAAGCTGCGGCTGCGGCGGGCTTCTTCAGTGCCGGGCGCGGCGTGCGGGCAGCGGTCGTGCGGGCTGCCGGGGCACGCACCGCAGGCAATGCCGCCACCGGTGCGGCAGGTGCTGCCAGCGTCGGCTCGACGGCCTGCTCTTCACCGTCGACCAGCTTGAAGATGCTGACCACGCGCGCCAGTTCGCCGGCCTGGTCCTGCAGGCTCTGGGCGGCGGCTGCCGCTTCCTCGACCAGGGCCGCGTTTTGCTGGGTCATGCTGTCCATCTCGATGATCGACATGTTGACCTGCTCGATGCCGGCGCTCTGCTCGGCGCTGGCATTGGCGATCTCGCCCATGATGTCGGTCACGCGCTTGACGCTCGCCACCACTTCGTCCATCGTCACGCCGGCCTGGCCGACCAGCTTGCTGCCGCGCTCGACCTTCTCGACCGAGTCGCCGATCAGGGTCTTGATTTCCTTGGCGGCCGCAGCCGAGCGCTGGGCCAGGTTGCGCACCTCCGATGCAACGACCGCGAAACCACGGCCCTGCTCGCCGGCACGTGCCGCTTCGACCGCGGCGTTCAGCGCCAGGATGTTGGTCTGGAAGGCGATGCCGTCGATGACGCCGATGATGTCGGCGATCTTGCTGGCCGAGCTGTTGATCTCGCCCATCGTGCCGACCACCTGCGAGACTACGTCGCCGCCCTTGCGGGCCACGTCCGAAGCGCTGGCTGCCAGCTGGTTGGCTTCGCGGGCGTGTTCCGCGTTCTGCTTGACGGTCGTTGTCAGGGTTTCCATCGCCGAAGCGGTCTTTTCCAGCGAGCTGGCCTGCAGTTCGGTACGCGAGGACAGGTCGATGTTGCCGGCCGCGATTTCGCGCGAGGCGGTGCCGATGGTTTCGGTGCCGCGGCGCACCTGGCCGACGATGCTGACCAGGCTGTCGCGCATGCCGTTCATTTCGGCCAGCAGGCTGCCGCGCTGAGCGGTGCTGGTGTCGATGGCGATCGACAGGTCGCCGTGGGCGATGCTGCCGGCGATCTTCGTGGTGTAGTCCGGCTCGCCGCCGAGCTGCTTGATCAGGCCGCGGGTGATGATCCAGGCTGCGGCCACGCCCATGGCGACGGCCAGCACCAGCGTGATGATCATGACGTTACGGGCGCTTTCAAAACCTGCCTGCGCATCGAGCTGGCTCTGTGCGCTCTGCTTGTCTTCCAGGGCGACGAGCTTGTCGAGTGCCTCGGTCCACTTCTTCTGGACCGGGCGCACTTCCCTGATCATGACGCGGGTAGCGTTCATGGCGTCGTTGGCCAGGTACAGCTCGGAGGCCTTGGCGATGGCCGGCATGGCGGCCGTTTCGTGGGCCTTGATCTCGGCCAGCAGCGCCTTTTCGGCATCGGTACCGGCTGCGGCGAAGATGCGGGCGACTTTTTGCTGGGCTTCGTCGTACTTGGCGGTCTGTTCCTTGAAGCGCTTGAGGTCCCCCTCCATCTCGGAGGCGTCGGTCATCAGCGTCAGCACGCGCAGGGAGGCGAGGCGGTCCTGGACGTTGTTGCGCATTTCGATGACGGCGCGACTCGAGACGTTGTTGACGCTGACCACGTGATCGAGGCGGTCCTGGATCTGCGCCATGCGCACGATGCCGACCACGGTCACTGCGACCAGCAGCACTAGCACCAAGGCAAAGCCCAGTCCCAAGCGCATCCCGACTTTCATCTTCGATAAATTCATTTCGCCTTCCTGTTATTGATCAGAGTTGCTTCGGTTGTCACTTGTCGCAGGTCCCGCACGGCTGTCTCGTTTTCCGAGCGGCAAGTAATTTCTCTTAGGATAAATCAAACTTGTTACCAAGTCTGAAAATTGTGCATCCGCAAGCGTTGTCCGCTGGCGGAACCGTCCTGCAGCAAATCTCCAATCCCGCAACGAAATTATGGATTGGGTCTTGCCTTAGGGCAAGCCAAGGCGTGATTTGTCTATATAAATTGGTGTTTCCGTGTAGTAAATTTCCTACACGAAAGATACATACACGCGGGGGATCTTGTCGGTGTAACTACAGGAAGAGACAGCTTGACAACACATTTATGCGCCAGGGGTGGCGCGTGCCGTCGAAGCCGCGAGGGAATGGAAGGTCAGGCGCCGCCGCTGCATGCCCGCGGCGGCGGATTGGTGGGATCAGAGGCCGCGGATCTGGCTGGCGGCCTCGAGCAGCAGGCGCGGGTCGCCGCCGGCCAGCTTCTTCGGGTCGGACAGCATCTGGCGGAAGGCACGCGCGCCAGGCAGGCCGGCGGTCAGCCCCAGCATGTGGCGCGTGATGCTGTTGAGCTTGAGGCCGCGGCCGCCATGCTGGGCGAGCTGGTCGGCGATGTAGGGCACCATGGCCGCCAGCACGTCGGCGCGGGTCTTGCCGCTGGCCGCGTCGCCATAGAAGCGCGCGTCCCAGTCGGCCATTACCCAGGGGTTGTGGTAGGCCTCGCGGCCCAGCATGACGCCGTCCAGGTGCTGGAGGTGCTGCGCGATCTCCTCGTCGTTCTTGACGCCGCCGTTGATGATGATTTCGAGTTCCGGGAATTCGCGCTTGAGCTGGTAGGCCACCTCATAGCGCAGCGGCGGGATCTCGCGGTTTTCCTTCGGAGACAGGCCCTTCAGGATGGCGTTGCGCGCATGGACGATGAAGGTGCGGCAGCCGGCATCGGCGATGGTGCCGACGAAATCGCGCACGAAGCCGTATTCCTCGCTGTGGTCGATGCCGATCCGGTGCTTGACGGTGACGTCGATCGACACCGCGTCGCGCATCGCCTTGACGCAGTCGGCCACCAGTTGCGGCTCGTTCATCAGGCAGGCGCCGAAGGCGCCCCTCTGCACCCGCTCCGAAGGACAGCCGCAGTTCAGGTTGATCTCGTCGTAGCCCCACTCTTGGCCGAGCTTCGCGCTTTTCGCCAGGTCCGCCGGTTCGCTGCCGCCCAGCTGCAGGGCGATCGGGTGTTCGATCTCGTCGTAGCGCAGGTGGCGCTCGACGTCGCCATAGACCAGCGCGCCGGTGGTCACCATCTCTGTATACAGCCAGGTATGGCGGGTGATCTGGCGGTGGAACACGCGGCAGTGGCGGTCGGTCCAGTCCATCATGGGGGCTACAGAGAGGCGGCGGCTGCGGTAAGGGGAGTTGGTGGCGGTCACGGCGGGGTCTACATATATACGGTGGCGAAACAAGGGCGACATCATAGCGCTAAACGGACGGCGCCGTTGGCACGGGGCATGCCGCACGATTTTTTGGGGTCGGAAAAATATTTAAAAAAATTTCCGTACGGCACTTAATGGACTGGAGGAAACGGTCGTCTTGTACTTGTGAGAGCGCGACGAACGCGACTTTTTAACCAGATTCCACCCAATACTAGGAGTTCACCATGCTGAGCCTGCACACCAACGCCGCTTCCCTGTCCGCACAGAACTCGATCGGCCGTACCCAAAATTCGCTGTCGACCTCGATGACCCGCCTGTCGACCGGCTTCCGCATCAACTCGGCCATGGACGACGCAGCCGGCCTGCAGATCGCCACCCGCCTGAAGGCCCAGACCAGCGGCATGGCCGTTGCAATGCGCAACACCCAGAATTCGATCTCGATGCTGCAGACCGCCGAAGGCGCGCTGAACGAAGTGACCAACATCATGACCCGCATGAAGGACCTGGCGACCCAATCGGCTGACGGCTCCTCGAGCGACGCCGACCGTACCGCGATGGAGGCCGAGTTCACTTCGCTGTCCGAAGAACTGGTCAACATCATGGACAACACCAAGTTCGGCGGTGAGGCCCTGCTGGCTGCCGATGGCAAGCTCTCCGAGCCGATCACCTTCCAGATCGGCTCCGACGCGGCCGAACAAATGGAAGCTGACTTCACTGAACTGGATGCTGTCACGACCGCCGTCGGCGCACCGGGTACTGTCGCCACCAACACCGGCGCCACCGCGGCGATCACCACCCTGACCACCGCGATCGAAAGCGTCAGCGCCCTGCGTTCGAAGATCGGTGCCGTGTCGAACCGTCTGGACCACGTGTACAACAACCTGTCGAACATCAGCACCAACACCAAGAACGCCACCGGCCGTATCATGGACGTCGACTTCGCAACGGAAAGCGCGAACATGACCTCCAAGAACATGTTGATGCAAGCCGGCACCGCGATGCTGAAGCAGACCAACCAGATGTCGTCGATGGTCATGTCGCTCCTGCAGTAATCCCGGCTTCCCCCGGCTGACACCAGCCAGGAGTTCCAAGGGCCAGCCGCTTCCAGGCTGGCCTTTTTTATTTGGATCGCGCCATGAACCCGCTCACTTCCATCGTTCCCCTGCTGCCTCCGACCGTACCGCCCCTGCAGGCGGTCGCCGTCGCGGCGGTCGCGCCCGCGGGCTTTGCCGAGGCGCACAGCCAGCTGCCGCTGCCGCAGGCTACGCCCCTGCCGAACCAGCCCGGCGCCGCCGGCGCCGAGACCGGCGACGGCGCCGCGATGCGTCCGGACCAGGTCTTCATGTCGCGCCAGCTAGTTTTCCCGCAGGACGGAGGTACGCTGGCCGGCAACTGGCGCGCGCTGGTCGGCAAGCTCGGTGCGACCCTGGCCGAGCGCGAGCTGCGCACGCGCAGCGGCGCCCTGCCGGCCGCGTTACTGGCAGCCGCGCCGGATGGGCGCGTGCCCGGACGCGCGCTCGATGCCCACGTGCTGCCGGCCGACCCGTGGCGCTTCACGGTGCACGCGGGGAGCGCCCGGGAACAGCACCTGCAGGTACTGCGCAAGGGTCCCGACGGCCAGTCCGGCCGCCGGCGCCGTCCGCGCGCGGCCCTGCGCCTCGAACTCGCGCTGGCCGACGGCAGCCAGGTCGCGGTGCAGGTCGAGCCGGTGCCGGGCGGCGTCGCCATCGAGATGGCCGCGCCGGACGCGGCGACGCTGGCGCGGCTGCGCACCCTGCAGCCCGTGTTCGACGCGGCGGTGCAGCGCGCGGGGCTGAGCGTGCTGCGCTGGAGTTTCCTGCATGGGGTGATGGCGGGCGGGTCAGCGCATGCCTCGCTGCCGGAAGAGGATGTGGCGGAGGTGCTGACGATGCCGGTGTTCCGGGCGGTGGCGGAGATGGCGTTGCTGTTGCCGGCGCAGGGGTGAAATTTTATTTCCGTTGAAGGGCTGCAGTGAAAGGATATTTCATTGCGCGAATCGTGAATGTGGTGGTGTGCATGGGTACGACCGCGTGGGCACTTGTGCCCACGCGGTTACGACCCATGCATACCGCGAACTCCCGCCTCGCCTACCCCACCGTCCCCACGATCGCCACTTCCCGATTCTCGGGAATCTCGTTATACGACAGCACATGCAGCCCCGGCGCGAACAGCTTGGCGTAACGCGCCAGCAGCGGGCGCACCTGCGGCAGCACCAGCAGCAGCGGCGGCGTGTGCTGCCCCTTCATCTGCTCGCGCGCGACCGGCATGTTGACCTGCAGTTGCGACAGCAGCTGCGGGTCGATCGGGTAGTTGTCCAGCGCGACCTTGCCGCCGCCGCTCTGGCGGGCCTGGTTCAGGGAACCGAGCAGCATGTTCTCGAGTTCCGCCGACAGGTTAAAGGCCGGCATGTCCTTCTTCTTGCCGAACAGGCTGGAGACAATCTGGCGGCGCAGCGCGCAGCGCACTTCGGCCGCCAGCAAAATCGGATCCTTGGTGGTCTCGGAGGCGTCGAGCAGCGTGGTGCCGATGACGACGATATCCTTGAGCGACACGCCTTCCGCCAATAACACGCGGAACACGCGCAGCAGCTGGGTGTGGTTCAGCGCCTTGCCGAGGGCATCGGCCAGTTTCGGCGACAGGGCCGTCAGGCGCTCGACGAGGGCCGGCACGTCTTCGTGGCGGAACAGTTCGTGCAGGTGATCGCGGACCACTTTCGAGCAGTGGGTCGCGATCACGCTCGGCACCTCGACCACCTGGTAGCCCAGGCCCAGCGCATGGCCCTTCTGGTCCGGCGCGATCCAGGTCACGGCCATGCCGAAGGCCGGCTCCAGGCCGGGGATGCCATCGAGCTCGCCGTACACGTTCGGCGAGGGAATCGCCATCAGGTGCTCGGGATGCACTTCCCCTTCCGCCACCACCACGCCCGACAGGCTGACCGAATACTGGGACGGGCGCAGCGCGAGGTCGTCGCGCACGCCGATGGCGGGCAACAGCACGCCCATCGATTCGGAGAGGCTTTGGCGGATGCCCTTGATGCGCTTGGTGAGCTGCTCGCCCTGCGCCTTGTCGACCATGCCGACCAGTTTATAGCCGACCGCCACCGAGATCGGCTGCACCACCGGCAGCTGTTCCCAGTCCAGGTCGGGCGCGCGGTCGTCGCGCAGCGCGGCCTCGATCGCGGCCACGCCGGCGGTGTCGGGCGGCGCCACCCGGTTCGCCAGGCGCCAGCCGGCATAGGCGAGCGCGGCGGCGAACACGGCGAAGGTGAAGAAGGGCATGCCCGGGATCAGCGCCAGGATGACCATCACGCCGGCCGCCGAGAACAGGGTCGGCGGCTGGGCCAGCAGCTGGTTGCCGACCTGCTTGTCGAGGTCCCCCGCTTCGCCGATGCGCGTGACCAGGATGGCGGCGGCAGCCGACAGCAGCAGCGCCGGGATCTGGGCGACCAGGCCGTCGCCGATGGTCAGCAGCGCATACACGCGGAAGGCGTCGCCCAGCGGCAGGTCGTACATCAAGGCGCCGATGGCGATACCGCCGATCAGGTTGATGATCAGGATCAGGATCGAGGCGACGGCATCGCCACGCACGAACTTCGAGGCGCCATCCATCGCCCCGTAGAAGTCGGCCTCTGCCGCTACATCTTTCCTGCGCTGGGTCGCCTTTTCCTGGTTGATCAGGCCCGCGTTCAGGTCGGCGTCGATCGCCATCTGCTTGCCGGGCAACGCGTCGAGCGTGAAGCGCGCCGACACTTCCGAGATGCGCTCCGAACCCTTGGTCACGACCACGAAATTGATGATCATCAGGATGATGAAGACCACCAGGCCGACCACGAAGTTACCGCCGATGACGACGTTGCCGAAGGACTCGATGACGTTACCGGCCGCGTGCGTGCCCTCGTGGCCGTGCAGCAGGACCACGCGCGTGGAGGCCACGTTCAGGGCCAGGCGCATCAGGGTGGTGCCGAGGATCACGGTCGGGAACACCGAGAAGTCGAGCGGCCGCTTGGCCGTTACCGCGACCATGATCACGATCAGCGACAGCACGATGTTGAAGGTGAACAGGACGTCGAGCAGCACCGGCGGCAGCGGCAGCATGATCATCCCGAGCAGCATCAGGATGAAGACCGGGGCGGCGTATTTCTGGCGCCGCAGTTCTGCGACGAAGGCGTTCAGGGAATTCATGAAGGTGTTACCTCGCTAAGATGAGATGGCACTGCCACGTCAACAGGGAACCGCGGGGGCGCCTGGCGCCGGCCGTCACGGAAAGCATTCAATTGCAGCACATAGTTCAGCACCTGCGACACGGCCTGGTAGAGCTGGGCCGGGATCTGCTGCTGCACCTGGCTGGTGTTGTAGATCGCGCGCGCCAGCGGCGGCAGCGACACGGTCTCGATCTTGTGTTTCGCGGCGACGCCCTTGATGTAGAGCGCCATCTCGTCCACGCCCTTGGCGACCACGAAGGGGGCCTCGGCGCGGTTCGTGTCGTACTTCAGGGCCACCGCGTAGTGCTCGGGGTTGACGATCACCACGTCGGCCGTCGGCACCGTCTTGTTCACGTTGCGCTGGGCCAGCTGGCGCTGCAGCTGGCGCACGCGCTGCTTGACCTCGGGCCGGCCCTCGGTGCTCTTGTGTTCTTCCTTCTGGTCCTGCTTGCTCATGCGCTGGTTTTTCGCGAACTGGTAGGCCTGGATCGGCACGTCGAGCACGGCGAAAATCACGAACACCGCCACCATGGCCATCAGGCCGTCGAACATCATCGCAGCGCCGCGCGCGATCGCGTCCATCAGGGGCAGGCGCTGCAGCTCGATGTAGGCGGCAACGCTCGAGCGCGACACGTGCACCAGCACGAAGCCCAGCACCGCCGCCTTGGCGATCGAGGTCGCGACGCCGATCGCATGCTTTTGCGAGACCAGGTTGCCGAGGTTTTTCATCGGGCTGAGGCGATCGAACTTGGGCGCCATGTTCTTGGTCGACGCGACCCAGCCGCCGGGCACCAGGCCGCCAAGGATGATCGCCACCGGGATCACCGCCAGCGGCAGCAGCATCTTGATCAGGAGGAGCGTGGCCGCCATGAACACCACCGACATCGCGTTCTCGATCGCGCCGGTCTCCCCCAGCGGCACGAACACCATCCGGAACAGGGCGCGGAAGGACTCGAGGTAATCGGGCAGCATCAGCGCGAACAGCTTCAGGCTGGCGAGGATGCCGATCGCCGTGGCCAGGTCGCGCGAGCGGACGACCTGGCCTTCCTCGCGCGCCTTCTTGAGTTTTTGCGCTGAGGCCTTTTCGGTCTTGTCGGCGGTGCTGCTGTCAGCCATGGGCCGCCCTCATCTGTTGCTGCAGCATGTCGAGCACCTGGTTGGTCAGGGCGATATAGTGTTCCGGGATGAAGCGCACCAGCTGCACCAGCATCAGCAGGCCGAAGATCGTCACCAGCGAAAAGCCCAGCGAGAACAGGTTCAGCGAAGGCGCCACCCGGTTCAGGAAGCCGAAGCCGATCTGCACCACCATCGTCGAGAACACGATCGGGAGCGCCAGCAGCATCGCCGCGGCGAACACCCAGCCCACGTTCAGGGCCACCGTCTGCAGCACCAGCGGGCCGAAGCCCTGCCCCACCGGCCAGGCCTTGAAGCTCTGTCCGAGCACGCTGGCCAGCACCAGGTGGCCGTCGATCGCGAAGAAGACGAAGATCGCCACCAGCGCCAGCAGGCTCGAGATCACGTCGGACTGCTGGCCGTTGACCGGGTCGTTCATCTGCGCCATCGAAAAGCCGATCTGGCTCGAGGCCAGGAAGCCGAGCATGGAGATGGCGGAGGTGGCGAACTGCAGCGCGAAGCCGAGCACGCCGCCGATCACGGCCTGCTCGAACATGGCGACCACGCCGGCCAGCGAAAACGGATCCGGCATCGCCATGTTTTTCGTCAGCGGCAGCATCAGGAAGGCCAAAACCAGCGCCAGCAGCGCGCGCACCGGGACCGGCACCATGCCCTCGCCGATCGCCGGCGCCATGGCGAACATCGCCATGATGCGGCAGAACGGCCACCACAGCGCGCCGATCAGGGGCAGCAGGAAGCTGACCAGGTCCATTCGGTCAGGAGGCGAGCGTCGCGGCGCGCTGGAACACCGACACGCAGTAGTCCATCAGGTAGCCGGTCATCCAGTGGCCGGCCAGGATCAGCGCCACCAGCGTCACCAGCAGGCGCGGCAGGAAGCTCAGAGTCTGTTCGTTGATCTGGGTGGCCGCCTGGAACAGCGCGACCAGCAGGCCGATGATCAGGCCCGGCACCACCAGCACCATCACCAGCAGCATCACCACGCGCAGCGCTTCGGCGACCAGGTCGACCGCAATGTCAGGACTCATGAAGCGGGACTCACGTTAAAAGTTCTAATAACCGTGGATACTGCCCACGAGCGTGTTGACGGTCAGCGTCCAGCCGTCCACCAGCACGAACAGCAGCAGCTTGAACGGCAGCGAAATGACGAGCGGCGACAGCATCATCATGCCCATCGCCATCAGCACCGAGGACACCACCAGGTCGATGATCAGGAAGGGGATGAACAGCATCGCGCCGATCTGGAAGGCGGTCTTCAGTTCGGACAGCACGAAGGCGGCCAGCTTCACGGTGAAGGCACGCTCTTCCGGCTTCATGTTGGCCGGCTCGCCCGCCAGGTGGGCCACCTGGGCCAGCGCGCTCTTGCTGGTCTGGGCCAGCATGAAGCGCGACAACGGCACTTCGGCGGTCTTGAGGGCCTGCTCCAGGCCGATCTTGTTCTGGTCGTAGGGCAGGAAGGCTTCGTTCCAGACCTGGACGCCGATCGGGCGCATCACCAGCAGGGTAAGGATCAGGGCGATCCCGGTGATCACGCGGCTCGGCAGGCCCTGCTGCAGGCCGAGGGCCTGGCGCAGCAGGGAGAGCACGATCACGAAGCGCGTGAAGCTGGTCATCATCATGACCAGCACGGGCAGCAGCCCGAGCAGCGTCATCAGGACCAGGATCTGGGACTTGACGCTCATCCCGGAATTGGCGCCGGGGATCACCCCGGCCAGCACGTCGGCGGCGCTCGCGGGAGCGGCACAGGACAGTAGAACGGCACCGGCAAGCGCGGGCACGGTCATACGGCGCAAGGCGGCGCCGCGCGTGGTGAACATCATTGTGCGAGCAGGTCCAGGTTCAGGCCGTCGAGGTCGATCACTTTCAGGCCGTACTGTTCGCCGGCCACCACCACTTCGGCGCGGCCGATCGGCGTGCCGTTGACCTTGATGACGAGCGGCTCGCCGGCCACCGAATCGAGCGGCAGCACGCTGGCCGGGCCGAGGTCCATCAGGTCCTGCAGCGAGACGCGGGCCGAACCCACTTCGAGCGTCAGCGTGACCGGGATGCGGCGCATCATCTGCGGCAGGCGGGTATTGCGTACAGGCGCTGCGACTTCCACGTTGTCATCCAGGAGGACGTCGACAGCCAGTTGCTCGTTGAGATTCATGTCCATTTATTCAGCGTCTACAAAAGAGGTTAAACACAGCTTGCCCTTGTGCTCGGCGACCGCCGCCGTGAACAGGCGAGCTTCGTCGAGCAGGACGTCGGCGCGGCCGACTGTGACCGGAATCACGTCGCCCACCTTCAGCCCGAACAGCGCGCCGAGCGTCATTTCATGGCTCACCAGGCGGCCCTCCAGCTTGACCTTCAGGTTCGCCCCGAGCGGCTCGGCCTGGCGCTGTGCGCGCTGCGGACGTTCCGGCTGCAGCGCCTGCAGGATCAGGCCCATCATGCTTGCGTCGGGCGCGATGAAGCAGCGTGCTTCCCCGCCGCCCTGCGGCTCGCGCAAAGTGATCGCGAGCGCCCAGGCATTCCTGCCCGGCGCGGTCGCTGCGCCCACCGGCGGCACCGCATCGAGTCCTGCCGCATCGATGCCGGCGGCGCCCGCGGCCAGGCGCACACGCTGCGCCAGGACCTCGAACAGTTGCTGAGTCAGCGTCTGCGCCAGGCGCTCTTCGGTGGCGGTAACGCGTTCGCCTTCCGGGTCGCGCAGCTGCCGGGGCTGGCCCTTGTTGTAGCGCGCCTCCAGCAAGCCCACCAGCAACGCACGTTCGAAGGCCACGCCGGCGGCGCCATGGGCACCCCCGATAGTGAGCCAGCGCAGCGCGCCGCCTTCCGGGGCGCGGGCGAACTCGACCCGACCGAGCGCGAAGCCGCCCCAGTAGCGGCGTCCGGACGGCGCCGCCAGCATGGCGGCCAGGTCGTCTGCAAACGCGGCCGCAAATGCCGGCAACAGGTGCACAGGCCGACCCAGCAGGGAAGGATCGAGCACCTGGTGCAGTCGTGCCTGATCGCTTGAATTGTTAATCGGCATAGCTATTTGAAAGTGGGATTTGGAGAGATTTGATTTTCATTCATTCCCTAAGGCAACAATTATAGCCACTTTATTGTGTCGGATCACTTGATATTCCTCTTTGAATTCCTCGTTGCCCTACGGTAAGATCGTAACCTGATCTGCGCAGACTCCTAGGAAGATCGGAGTACTCCTAGAGGGAAAACGTAAAATACCTGCATTTTGGAAACAGGTTTTTATATAAGTTTGACATGCGCAAGATTTAACATTTGTTGTTATGTTGACGACGCTTTAACCGCCGAATGTCGTAAATAAGCGACTCAATCTGTCACTGATACGCAACATCGAACGCACAGGATTTAACAAATGCAAACTGAAATGGCTGGTCTTATCAAGGCTGATCTTGCCGCACTGACAAACGAAGCCCAGCGCCTGGCGATTGCGCCGGCTGCCGGCGCTCCGGCACAAGGTGGCCAGGGCGACTTCTCTTTTGCCCAGACCTTGAAGGATGCGGTGCGCAGCGTGGACGACCAGGACCAGGCCGCCGCCGTGAAGATGGCCGATGTCGAAACGGGCAAGAGCGACGACCTGGTCGGCGCGATGCTGGCGAGCCAGCAGGCCAGCCTGTCGTTCTCGATGCTCATGCAAGTGCGTAACAAGGTCATGGGCGCGGTCGACGAATTGATCAAGCTGCCCGTCTGATCCCGCGAAAACCAGCGAAAAGCCAACAACGTGATTTCCAAACTCAAGAACGCTTTCACGGGTGCCGGTACCGGTGCCCTGCCGGGTCTTCCTCCCCTGCTCCGCAACAACCTGACGCCGCTGCTGGTGCTGGCGGTCGTCATCACGGCCGCCGTCATGATGTTCATGTGGCAGGACCAGGCCAACTACAAGCCGGTCTTCGGCGCCCGCGAAAAAGTCGCCGCCAGCGACATGATGGGCGTACTGGAGGCCGAGCAGATTCCCTACCGCGTCCATCCGGACAGCGGCCAGGTGATGGTGCCTGCGGGCGAACTGGGCAAGGTGCGCATGCTGCTGGCCGCCAAGGGCGTGACCGCCCAGCTGCCGGCCGGCCTGGAACTGATGGACAAGAGCGACCCGCTGGGCGTGTCGCAGTTCGTGCAGGACGTGCGCTTCCGGCGCGGCCTGGAAGGCGAACTGGCGCAGAGCATCCTGACGCTCGACGCCATCGCCTCGGCGCGCGTGCACCTGGCGATCGCCAAGACCAATTCCTTCGTCGCCGGCGCCTCGGACCAGAGCTCGGCCTCGGTGGTGATCGCGACGAAACCGGGCCGCACGCTGGGCAACGAGCAGATCGCCGCGATCGTCAACATGGTCTCGGGCAGCGTGGCCAGCCTGTCGCCCGCGCGCGTGTCGCTGGTCGACCAGGCCGGTAACTACCTCTCCTCGCGCGTCGACCTGAGCGAGGGCTTCGACGGTGCGACGCAAGGCGACGCCGCCGCCCAGCGCGTCTCGAACGAGGTGCGCGCCAACGTCGCCGAGCTGCTTGGCCCGGTGCTGGGCGCGAACAATTTCAAGGTCAGCGTCACGGCCGACATCGACAACGACAAGATCGAGGAAACCCAGGAAAAGTACGGCGAAGCCCCGAAGGTCACGAGCGAAGCCATGCGCGAAGAGCTGGAAAAGAATCGCCTCGCGCTGGGCGTGCCGGGCACGCTGTCGAACCGTCCGCCGGTGCCGGCCGATCCTGCCGCTCCGGCCCCTGCCGATGCCGCGGGCGCCGCTGCAGCCGCCGCCGCTGCCGAGAAGGACAACAGCAACTCGCGCAAGAACGCCACCACCCGCCAGTATGCCTACGACCGTGCGATCACCCAGATCAAGCGTTCGCGCGGCCGCCTGCGCAAGCTGTCGGTGGCGGTGGTCCTGAACAACGCCAGCGCGGCAAATGCCAAGACGGGCTTCACGCCGGCGGAACTGGCCAACATCGACAAGATCCTGCGCGGCGGCCTCGGCATCGACCAGGAGCGCGGCGACGTGCTGGCCGTCTCGAGCCTGAGCTTCCCGGCGGCCGCCCCGGTCGAACCGTGGTGGCAAGAGCGCGACACGGTCGTCGACGCCACCGGCTACGGCCTCTGGATCGTCGGCGCCCTGCTCGGCTACCTGCTGCTGGCCCGTCCGCTGCTGCGCACCGTGACCCAGCGCCTGGCGCCGGCCCTGCCGGCACCGGCCGGGGCCGCCGCAGGTGCAGCGATTGCGCTGCCGAACAATGCCGTTGCCGAAAGCGCTGCTCCAGCGCTGGCGGGTACTGCGGCGATGCTGCCGGCCGGCGCCGGTGCGGCCGCGGTCGTGCCGCTGTTAGAGAACTACGATCTGCCGCCGGCGGGCTCCGCCGTGGATGTGATGGTCGATCACCTCAAGGTGCTCGCCGGCAAAGAGCCGGAGCGCGTTGCCGAAGTCGTCAAACAATGGGTGCAGAAAAAACATGGCCGAACTGAACAATAACGCCGAGGGTGCGGTCCTGACCCCGGTCGAGCAAGCTGCGATCGTCCTGCTGTCGATCGGCGAAGAGCCGGCGGCGGCCGTCCTGCGCTGCCTCGAGCGCGACGAGCTGATCGAACTGACCCAGGTGATGTCGCGCATGAGCGGGATCAAGGTGGACTCGGTGAAGTACGCCGTCCAGAACTTCTTCGACGACTACCGCGAGCAAAGTGGCCTGCACGGCGCCTCGCGTACCTACCTGAAGCGCTCGCTCGACCTGGCCCTGGGCAGCGACATCGCCAACAGCGTCCTGAACACGATTTATGGCGACGCGATCCGCCCGATGATGGCGCGCCTGCAGTACGCCTCGCCGAAGTGGCTGGCCGAATTCATCTCGCACGAGCACGTGCAGATGCAGGCGGTCTTCCTCGCCTTCCTGCCGCCGGCACTGGCCGGCCAGATCATCGAAGGCCTGCCCGAGTCGGGCCGCGACCTGGTGCTGCTGAACCTCGCGCGCCTGGACGAGATCGACCGCGACCTGCTGCGCGAACTGGAAGAGCTGGTGGCGCGCTGCCTGTCCGCGCTGGATACGCAAAGCGCCAGCGTCGAAGGCGTGCGCCAGGTCGCCGAGATCCTGAACCGCCTGCCGAACAACCGCGCCGGCATGGTCGAACTGCTGCGCGCCCACGATCCGGAGGTGGTGTCGCAGATCGAGATGTCGATGTACGACTTCTTCATCCTGTCGCGCCA
Source organism: Massilia sp. SYSU DXS3249 (assembly GCF_053668055.1). Taxonomy (NCBI): domain Bacteria; kingdom Pseudomonadati; phylum Pseudomonadota; class Betaproteobacteria; order Burkholderiales; family Oxalobacteraceae; genus Massilia; species Massilia sp. SYSU DXS3249. The sequence goes on from NZ_JBSIPX010000016.1 coordinate 130,374, forward strand.
GACCGAACAGGTCATCACGCGCCTGCTCGACGACATTCCGCTCGAGCAGTGGGCGATCGCGCTGAAAGGCGCCGAGCCGGCCCTGCGCGACGCCATCCTGTCCGCGATGCCGAAGCGCCAGGCGCAGAGTTTTGAGGACCTGATGCGCCGTTCGGGCCCGGTGCCGATGTCGCGCATCGAGCAGACCCGCAAGGACATCATGACTGCCGTCAAGGCGCTGGCCGACGCCGGCGAAATCGACGTGCAGCTGTTCGCCGAAGCCACCGCCGAATGAAGCAGTTCCGGCCTTATCACTTCCCTCCGCTGCACCAGGTGCGCGCGGCGAACGGTACCCTGCCTGCCGCCGGCGCCGCGCCTGCTTCCGATGCGCCGACCCAGGAGGACTGGGACAGCGCGCTGGCTGCCGGCTATCGCCAGGGCCAGCAGGACGGCTACGACGCCGGCTTCGAAGCCGCGCAGGCCGACGGCTACGCGCGCGGCCATGCCGAGGGACTCGAGCGCGGGCTGGAAGAAGGCCGCGCGCAGGCGCTCGCTCACCTGGACCAGATCGGCAAGCCGGTCGACGCCGCCCTGAAAGCCCTGAAAAAACTCAAGAGCGATTACAAGGCCGCCCAGCGCAAGGAAGTCGTCGACCTGGTCGGCAAGATCGCGCGCCAGGTGATCCGTGCCGAACTCGCCCTGCAGCCGACCCAGCTGCTGGCCCTGGTCGACGAGGCCCTGGCCGCGATGCCGCCGGCACGCGACGGCGTCGAAGTGCTGATGAATCCCGAAGAACTCAAGCGCGTCTCCGAACTCGATCCGAAGCGTGCCAAGAAGTGGAACCTGCTGGCCGACCCGTCCCTGGAAGCGGGCGAGATCCGCGTCAAGGCCGGCGACCATGAAGTCGACGCCGGCTGCCAGGGCCGCCTTGCCGCCTGCATGGACCAGGTGCGCGACGGCCTGGCCGCCGCCGAAGGAGAGAAGGCATGACGGCGCTGGCGGACACCCTGCGCTCGCTCGACATCGGCGCGGTGCCGGTGGCCACGCCGACCGGCCGCCTCGTCGGCGCGCAGGGCCTGCTGCTGGAGTCTGTCGGCTGCAAGCTGCATACCGGCCAGCGCTGCCGCGTCGAACTGAACGACGGCGGCTGGCTCGACGCGCAGGTGGTGGGCTTTCGCGACAAGGTCTCCTACCTGATGCCGTTCAAAAAGGCGAATGGCCTGGCGACGGGCGCGCGCGTGCTGCCGGAAAAGACGGCCGCCAGCCTGATGGTCGGCCCGTCCTGGCTGGGCCGCATGGTCAACGGCCTGGGCGAAGAAATCGACGGCATGGGCCGCCTGGGCGGCGACCAGCCCCTGAATTTCACCCCGCCGAAAGTCAACCCGCTGAGGAAAACCCCGGTCGACGAGCCGCTCGATGTCGGCGTGCGCGCGATCAATTCGATGCTCACTCTCGGCAAGGGCCAGCGGGTCGGCCTGATGGCCGGTTCCGGCGTCGGCAAGTCGGTGCTGCTCGGCCTGATCACGCGCCAGACCGTGGCCGACGTGATCGTGGTCGGCCTGATCGGCGAGCGTAACCGCGAGGTGCGCGAATTCGTCGAGAAGTCGCTCGGGCCGGAAGGCCTGAAGCGCGCGGTACTGGTGGTGGCGCCGGCCGACGAGTCGCCGATGATGCGCGTCATGGCCACCGAACTGTGCCACTCGATCGCGGCCCACTTCCGCGACCGCGGCCAGAACGTGCTGCTGCTGGTCGATTCGCTGACCCGCTACGCGATGGCGCTGCGCGAAGTGGCGCTTTCGCTGGGCGAGCCGCCGGCCACGCGCGGCTATCCGCCCTCGGTGTTCTCGAACCTGCCGCAGCTGGTGGAATCGGCCGGCAACGGCGAAAACCCGAACGGCAGCATGAGCGCCATCTATACGGTGCTGGCCGAGGGCGACGACCAGCAGGATCCGGTGGTCGACACCGCCCGCGCGATCCTCGACGGCCACATCGTGCTGACCCGAGAACTGGCCGAGCGCGGCCACTATCCGGCGATCGACGTCGCCCAGTCGATCAGCCGCTGCATGGCCCAGGTGGTCACGCCCGAACACGCCGACGCTGCGCGCAAGCTGAAGGCGTCGCTGGCCCGCCACGCCCGCGTGCGCGACCTGATCCCGCTGGGCGCCTACACCCCCGGCGCAGACCCGGAAACCGACCGCGCGGTGCGCCTGCACCCGCACATCGACGCCTTCCTGTGCCAGGGCACGCGCGAAGGCGCGCCGCTCGACACCTGCGTGACCCAACTGCAAGGGATGATGTCATGAACCGCCGCGATCAAATCCACAGCCTCGACACCCTGGTCCAGCTGCGCAGTACCGAAGTCGACCGCCTGCAGACCGAACTGGCGCGCCAGGAAGCGACCCGTGCGCGCTACCAGGCCAACCTCGAGCGCCTTCATTCGCTGGCCGAAGGCAGCGGCGCATCGGGAAAAAGTCCAGCGGGCCGCCTGGCCCCTGCCCTGGCACTGAACTGCGGACAGTACAAGCAGGCCGTGTTCGCGCTGGCCGACCACCACCGTACCGACCTCCAGCTGCACGAGGCGAACATGGCGGTATCGCAGCGCAACCTGGCGCAGGCATGGACGCGCCGCGAACTGCTCGGCAAGGTGCGCGATCAGCAGCAGGACGCGTTGGCGCGCGAGCAGGAGCGCGCGGCCCGCAAGCGCGAAGACGAGATCGCCACGCAGTCGTGGCTGGCAGGACGGGCGTAACGCTATCACGCCCGCGCATTGAGCACATAAGGAGAATCCATGGCAAGCATCGGCACCAACTACGATCCGGCGACCACCGCCCAGGCGCTGGCGGAAAGCTTCACGGCCTCGCGCCAGCAAATCCTGACGCGCCAGACCGCGCAGGCCGGCGCCACCGAAAAGGCCCTGGGCACGCTCGGCTCGGCGCTGTCCGCGTTCCAGAACAGCCTGGCCAGCCTGACCGGCCTGAACAAGACCATGGCGGCCAGCAGCGCGGTCTTCAGCGATCCCGCCGTGGCCAGCGCCAGCGCCTCCTCCACTGCGGCGGCCGGCACCTATTCGTTCTTCGTCTCCCAACTGGCCAGCGCCCACCAGGTGTCGTACAGCGGGGTGGAAGAATTCACCGGCAGCGGCACCCTGGCCTTCGACAGCGTGGCCGGTGACGGAACCAGTGTCGGCCGCTTCACCGTCAACCTCGCACAAGGCACCCATACGGTGCGCGACCTGGCGGCGGCGATCAACGGTGCTGCAGGCAATACCAGCGTGCTGGCCTCGGTCGTGACCGGCACCGACGCTGACGGCAACGCCTTCTCGGAACTGGTGCTGACCTCCAAGCTGACCGGCAAGGCCAACAACATCAAGATGACTGCGGGCGGCGATGCCGCAACGGCGTTCGGATCGAGCACCCTGAAAACCCTGGTGCCGGCGAACGACGCCATCGTGCACATCGGTTCGAGCACCGGCACGCCGACCTACAGCGCCACGAATACCTTCAACCTGGTCGACGGCGTCAGCATGACGGTCTCGAAAGCGCAAGCCGCCGGCAGCGCGCCGGTCACGCTGACCGTGGGCACCGACAGCGCGAAGACGGCGGCCAACGTCCAGGCTTTCGTGGACGCCTACAACAAGCTGAAGTCGACGGTCGACGCCCTGGTGGCGCCGGGCGATCCGGCATCGGGCGCCGCCGCCGGCGCCTTTGCCGGCGACAGCGGCGTGCGCGCCCTGCGCGACCGCCTGGTGAGCCTGGTGCGCGGCACGGGCGGCACCAGCCTGGCCGGCTACGGCATCATCGCCAATCGCCAGGGCACGCTCTCGGTTGACAACACCCGCCTGACCAAGGCGCTGGCTGCCAACCCGACCGGGCTGGACACGCTGATCGGCGACGGCTCGAGCGCGACCCCGAGCGGCATCGCAGGCCAGCTCCAGACCTACCTGAAAGTGTGGACCGATACGACCGACGGCCAGATCGGCAGCCGGAAGGAGGCCGTCGCCCGGCTGCGCGACAGCCTGACCGATCGCCAGACCTCGCTCGACCGGCAGTACGACAGCGCCTACGCGCGCTACCTGGCGCAGTTCACCCAGCTGCAGTCTCTTCAAAGCAGCATGTCCTATAACACCTCGCTGTTTGACGCTTTGTTCAGCAGCGACAAAGACTAAACTCATAGCCATGTCCTATCAAGAAGCCTACGGCAATTATCACGCTGTCAACCTCGACTCCCAAACCTCGCGTGCCACCCCGGTCGAACTGGTGCTGCTGCTGACCGATGGCCTGCTCGACGAGCTGGCCCGGGTACGCGGCCACATCGTCGGCAAGCGCTACGAACAGAAAGCCAACAGCATCGACAAGTGCTGCGAGATCATCAATGGCCTGTCGAGTTCGCTCGACTTCGAACAGGGCGGCGAAGTCGTCGCCAACCTGGCCAACCTGTACGACTTCTGCTCGGCGCGCCTGCAGGGTGCCGGCATCAAGATGGACCCGGCGATGGTTGACGAAGTCGTCGGCGTGCTGACCACGATCCGCCAGGGCTGGCAAGGCGTACAGGCGCGCAATGCCTAGGACCGCGGCGATAGGCCAGCTGGCCGCCGCGCTGGCCCAGGCCGGCACGGCGCGCGACTGGGAGCGCCTCGGCGCCATCTCCCGTGCACTCGCACCGCAGCTGGCCGCCTTGCAGGCGCGCGGGCCGTGGAACGGGCGCGAGCTGGCCGCGCTGGCGCAGCTGCGCGCCAGCCATGACGCTGCCGCCGCCGCCTGCGCCGAAGCCCTCGAGACCCTGGGCGCGCGCCTGGCCGACATGCGAAACAACAAGGACGGGTGGATCGCCTATGCGCTCGCCAGCGACACCGACTCCACCGGATACCAAGAATGAACCTGACTTTCAATAACACGAACGGGCCGGCCGCACAGGCCAGGCCCGCAGCGCCTGCCGCAAGCGATGTGGCCGCGCCCCAGGGCGTCGATGCAAGCGCCGCCGACGCGCGCCAGCCTGCCCTCGATGCCGGCCAGCCCGCTCCTGCGCAGCCGGCGCTCGCCTTTGCCCAATGGCTCGGCCTGGAACAGGCGGCCCCGCAAGCCGACGGCGCCGCCGTCGTGCCTGACACCGAGGCCGCCGCCGAGGAACAGCAGGCCAGTGCCGACACGCCCCTGCTGGGCGCGATGGCGATGAACCTGCCGCTGATGCCGGTCGCGCAAACGGCGCTGGCCGCGGTCGTCGCCGCGCTGCCGGGCGTGCCGGGTTTGCCTGCAGCCGAGGAGCCGGCGCCTGCCGCCGACGGCGACGCGGCATCTTTGCCCGTCGCGGCTTCCACCCAGCGTCCTGTGGCCGCCCTGCCGGCAAGCAGCGCGGCATCGAACACTGCAGCGGCACCTGCCGCCCTGCCGGCCGAGACGCTCGCCGCCGGCAACGAAGCCCCGCAGGATGGCGCCTCCTTTGCGCTCGAACGCGGCGCCGCCAACACGGTCGGCATGGCCGCCCTTGCCCCGGGCAACGCCCAGCGCACGGCCGACACGGTGACCCTGTCCGGCCCGCCGACGGCCTGGCGCCAGACCTTGCAGGAAGCGCTCGGCGACCGCCTGCAGCTCCAGCTCGGCAAGAACGCCGAGCAGGCGACCATCCGTCTCGAGCCGCCGATGCTGGGCCGCGTCGAGATCGCGATCCGCCACAGCGCCGGCTCCCTCGAGGTGCACATCTCGGCCACCCATGGCGAAGTGCTGCGCCAGCTGCAGGCGGTCGGCGAGAACCTGCGCAACGACCTGGCCCAGCGCCAGTTCACCGACGTCGCGGTCAACATCGCGCCGGCGCCGCGCGGCGGGGCCGCCCGCACAAACAAACTGGGTTGAGGGGGCCGCGACCGCCGCCCGCCCCCGCAAGCCCGGGGG
>NZ_JBSIPX010000017.1:0-129321 GCF_053668055.1 Massilia sp. SYSU DXS3249
GGCGGCGGTGGTGGGGGCAAGCGCGTGGCTGGGGCTGCGGGGGGTGGGCCACCCCGCGCAACCTCCCCCGGCCGCGGCCGCGCCGGCGCCCGCCAATCCGGCACCGGCCATGAATTCGGCGCGCGCCGCCATCAACGCCGCGCTCGAGGCGGCACGCGCCGCCTCCGGCCAGCGTGTGGCGCCGAAGCGTCCGGGCGCCGATGCGCCGCCGGCAGCTCCGGCGCCGTCCGCGCCCCCGGCTTCCGGCCCGGCGGCACCCGCACGCCCGATCAACGTCGGCCCCGGCGCGACGCCAGGTCCCGGGGCCCGCATGGCGCCGCCGCCTGCGCCTTCGGCACCGGCCGCCGGCCCGCGCCAGGGCGGCACGCCGCCATGGGAACAGCCCGGCGCCCAGGCCCAGGCACGCCAGCAGCCGCAGTCGCAGTCGCAGTCGAACGCCAACGCGAACAGCATGGCCGATGACGAGCCGCCGTCCTGGGTCACCGATTTTTCCGACGATACCGCCGTCGCCGCCGAAACGAACACCGTCGCCGCACCCGTGAACGTGCCGGCGCCGGCGCGCGCCCCGGCCGCGCCGCCGCACGCCTATGTCGTCACGCCGGTTCCCGGCCTCGACTGGGACGGCAACTGGCCGGCGCTGGCCGCCACGCTGCCGCTGCGCGGCGTGTCGCAGCAGCTCGCCTTGCAGACCGAACTGGTCGATTGCCACGCCGAAGGCGCCGCCGCCGTGTTCCGCCTGCGCGTCCCGGTCGACACCCTGCGCGCCAGCGGCAACAGCGAAAAGCTGCAGGCGGCCCTGCAGGACTGCTTCCCGGGCAAGCGCATCACGGTCGAAACCGAAATCGGCCCGGTCTGGTACACGGCGGGCGCCGAGGCGAAAGCCGCGCGCGAAGAGCGCCAGCGCCAGGCCGAAGCCCTGGTGGCCGGCGACCCCTTTGTGCAGGAAATGGAACGCACCCTGGGCGCCTTCGTCGTGCCCGGCTCGGTGAAGCCGCCTGCCGCCTGAACGAATACCCTTCTAACGAATCAACGGAGAACCGCATCATGATGAAAAACCAGCTCGCAGGCCTGATGAAACAGGCGCAAGCCATGCAGGACAACATGAAGAAGGCGCAGGAGCAGCTGGCCCTGATCGAAGTCGAAGGCCAGTCCGGCGCCGGCATGGTGAAAGTCACGATGACCTGCAAGAACGACGTCAAGCGCGTCCAGATCGACCCGTCGCTGCTGGCCGACGACAAGGACATGCTGGAAGACCTGGTCGCCGCCGCCTTCAACGACGCCGTGCGCAAGGCCGAAGCCACCTCCGCCGAAAAGATGAGCGGCCTGACCGCCGGCATGCCTGGCCTGCCGCCCGGCTTCAAGATGCCGTTCTGATGCCTGCCGTACTGCAGCAGGGCCGCGCCTGATGTCCAAGTCCCTCGACTTCCTGACCGAAGCCCTGCGCCGCCTGCCGGGCATCGGCCCGAAGTCCGCGCAGCGCATGGCCTTCCACCTGCTGCAGCACGACCGCGAGGGCGCAGCGATGCTGTCGCGCGCGCTCTACCAGGCGGTCGACACGGTGCACCACTGCGCCATGTGCAATACCTTCGCCGACACCGAGGTCTGCGAGATGTGCGCCGACGAGGCGCGCGAGCGCAGCCTGCTGTGCATCGTCGAAACCCCGGCCGACCAGATGATGATCGAGCAGACCCTGACCTACAAGGGCCTGTACTTCGTGCTGATGGGGCGGCTCTCGCCGCTGGACGGCATCGGTCCGAAAGACCTCCACCTCGACAAGCTGATCGGCCGCGCGGCCGATGGCGTCGTCAGCGAGGTCGTGCTTGCGACCAATTTCACCAACGAGGGCGAAGCGACCGCCCACTACATCAGCGAAATGCTCAAGGCCCGTGGCCTGAAGGTGAGCCGGCTGGCGCGCGGCGTGCCCGTCGGCGGCGAGCTGGAGTATGTCGACGCCGGCACCATAGCGCGCGCCATGCTCGACCGCCGCAGCGCATAATCGCTTTGACAAGACCCGGTAGTACGGTCCTCGACTAAAACACATCCGCTTTTTGGCTGCCATACCGGCGCGCTGCGGCCTTGCTTGCCGCTTGCAGTGCCTGCACTGCGGCGTGGCGGTTGCCCCGCATCGCATTCCGGCCTGCCTGCCAAAAGTTCCGATTTATTTTTAGCCGGGTACTCCGTCGCGGCGGTTCGCCGTTTGCGTGCGCGCAATCAGTGCGACCGGTCCGCTGCTATCGTGGCCACACTTCAAGCGGACCTGCGAATGCACCTAGTCGACATCACGATGTTCTACGCCGCCGAAGGCAATGGCGTGAGCACCTACCTGAATGCCAAGGCACGCTGGCTGGCGCGGCATAGCCGCGTGCGGCACACCATCCTCAGCCCCAACGTCGACAGCGGCGGCGAGGCACCCGCCCTGGTGCGCGTGCCGGCGTTCGCGCTGCCCGGCATCAACGGCTTTCGCATGCCGATGTCGGTGCGCGCCCCCGCACGCCTGCTGCGCCAGGCGCGCCCGGACCTCATCGAGGTCGGCGACGCCGGCCACAGCGCCTGGGCTGCCCTGCAGCTGCGCCGGCGCCTGGGCGTGCCGGCGATCGCCTTCTACCATTCCGACCTGCCTAGCCTGGTGCGGCCGCGCTTCGGCCAGACGGCCGAGGGCGTCACCTGCAAATACCTGGCCCACCTGTACCGCCAGTTCGACCTCGTGCTGGCGCCGAGCCGGGTGATGGTCGAGCAGCTCCACGAGATCGGCGTGCACGACGCGCGCCACCAGCCGCTCGGCATCGATTCCAGCGTGTTCCACCCCTCGCGCCGGGTCGAAACCCTGCGCGCCCACCTGCGCCTGCCCGAGAACGCGCGGCTGCTGGTGTACGCCGGGCGCTTCACGGCCGAGAAGAAGCTGCCGCTGCTGATCGAGGCGGTGCGCAAACTCGGCCGTCCCTATCACCTGGTGATGGTCGGCGGCGGTCTCGACCTGCCGCGCTATCCGCAGATCACTTACCTGCCGTTCCGGCACAACCAGCGCCAGCTGGCGCGCCTGCTGGCCAGCTGCGACGTGCTGGTGCATCCCGGCGACTGCGAAACCTTCGGCCTGATCGTGCTCGAGGCCATGGCCTGCGGCCGCCCCGTCGTGGCCACGGCCGGCGGCGGCGTGGCCGAGCTGGTCGACGAGCAGACCGGCATCCTCGCCGAACCGAACAGCGTGGACAGCCTGGCCGCCGCCATCGAAGCCATCTACGAGCGCAACCTGGCCCAGCTGGGCGAGCACGCGCGCCGCAGGGCGGCCGATTGCTACGACTGGAACGAAATCCTGCCGCAGGTGATGCGCCGCTATCACGCCGTGCTCGGCACGCGCGAGCAGGACGAGCCGGGGTCCAGGGGGATCTGTGTCACCGACTGAACTTCCTGGCCACGGGCGAGGGCGGCCGCCGATGCTGTGCGTGTCGATCCACGACGTCGCGCCGGCGACCTGGGGCGAGTGCGAACGGCTCGCGCAGGCCCTGCGCAGCGTCGCCGACATTCCCCTGAGCTGGCTGGTGGTGCCGCATTATCACGAGCACGGGCACGATCGCGACGACAGCATCATGCGCGCAGGCCTCGATGCCGCCGTGGCGCGCGGCGACGAACTGGTGCTGCACGGTTACACCCACCTCGATACCGGACGCCAGGCCGGCGGCCTGCGCGAGCGTTTCCTGCGCGGCGTGTACACGCGCAGCGAGGGCGAGTTTTCCGCATTGGGCGCCGACGAGGCGCGGCGCCGCATCGAGCAGGGGCTGGCGTGGTTCCGGGCGCGCGGCTGGCAAGCCAGCGGTTTCGTGGCGCCGGCCTGGCTGCTGGGACCGGGCGCGTGGGAAGCGCTGCCGGCTTTCGGGTTCAGCTACACGACCACCTTCACCCGCTTCCACCTGCTGCGAGCAGGCGGCTCGGTGTTCGCGCCTTCGCTGGTCTACACGGCGCGCAACCGCAGCGGGCGGATGCTGTCGCCGCTGGCCGCCAGCCTCGCCGCGCCCCTGCTGGCGCGGGCACCGCTCATGCGGCTGAGCCTGCATCCGCCGGACGTGCGCTATCCGCGCCTGGTGGCGCACGCGCAGAAGCTGGTCGAACGCATGCTGGCTTCGCACACGGCCGTCACCAAGGCGGCGTGCGCGCAGGTGCTGCAAACGGGAGGCGCGGCGGAGGCGACGCCGCGGCCGGGTGGCAAGCCGTATCGGTCGTAAGCCGGTGAGCTTAATGCTGGTCAATAAAGTGGGTTTGGTGAGCCACGCAGTACAGCTGTGCAAGGGGGCCAAAACGCGTGGAGTCAGGACTCCACCCTACATATGGCGCGATTTGTAGGGTGGAGTCCCGACTCCACGCGGTTGTGCGCGGCGGAACTCGTAAACGGAAACATCACGCGATATTTCCGGCTGTGATCCCGCGAGCCCATGAGCGATGAAGCTCATGAGCCGTGAGCCCACGAAGCTGCAAGCAGCACAAGCCAGTACTCGCTTACCAGCGTCCCCAGTAGCCGCCGCCCCAGTACCTCGGCCCCCAGCCGCCGTAGTAACCCGGATGGTTGCCGTAGCGCTGCACCTCGTCCTTCGTGCTCAGGCTGAGGATGCAGTTTCGCCATTGGTCGGATTGCTGCGCATAGCCGAGCCGGTCGCAGGCCGGGCCATAGACCGCGATCATTTCCGCCATTTCCGCTTGCTTGCGCGCCGCCCGTTCCTGCGGGGTGGCGCAGGCGCCCAGCAAGAGCACCGCCGATAGAACAATCAAGTGACGCATCGCCGACTCCTTCTCGGTTAGCTTTCGTTGGTTTCGAGCTTAGCGCAAGAATCAGAACACTGCTCGATTCGCACCAATCGGACGGGGCCACACGGTCCGCCCGTCCGCCGTGTTGCGCTTTCGCCGGCGTGGCTTTTCTGGCAAGATATTTAGATTCAAAAAGAACAAAAGGGAGAAGAAATATGCAACGACGCCGCTGGCGGTCCTGGATCTTGCGCATCCTGGCGCTGCTCGCGGCACTGGTGCTGCTGGCGCTGCTCGGCGCCTGGCTGACCCTGCGCGCCAGCCTGGCGCAGCTCGACGGCCGGGTCGCAGCAAGCGGACTGGCGGCGCCGGTGACGGTCGCGCGCGACGAGGCCGGGGTGCCGCTGATCCGCGGCGCCAACCGCTTCGACCTCGCTTACGCCACCGGTTTCGTGCATGCGCAGGAGCGCTTCTTCCAGATGGACCTGCTGCGCCGCACGGCCGCGGGCGAGCTGGCCGAGCTGTTCGGCCCGCGCGCGCTGCCGCTCGACCGCGCACGCCGCCTGCACCGCTTCCGCGCCCGCGCCGCGGGGGCACTGGCGGCGCTGTCGCCGCCCGAACGCGCCTTTCTCGAGCGCTATGTCGCCGGCGTCAATGCCGGCCTGGGGCAACTCGGCGCGCGTCCCTTCGAATACCTGCTGACCGGCAGCGCGCCCATCCCCTGGCGCGCCGAGGATACCCTGCTCGTGGTGTGGGCCATGTACATCGACCTGCAGGGGAACCAGGAGCCGCGCGAGCTGGCGCGCGGCTGGCTGCGGGAGCACAGCGACGCCGGGCAGCTGGCCTTCCTGCTGCCCGAGGCCAGCATCTGGGACGCGCCGCTCGACGGCCTGGCCGCACCCGCGCCAGCGCCCATCCCGGCGGCGGCCCCCGGCTGGTGGGGCAAGCCGCGCGCGGCGCCCGTGCAGCTGGCGGCGCTCGATACGGAGAACCTGGTCGGCAGCAACAACTATGCGATTGCCGGCAGCCGCAGCACGACCGGGGCGGCCATCGTCGCCGACGACATGCACCTCGGCCTGCAACTGCCGAACATCTGGTACCGGCTGGCGCTGGCCTATCCCGACGGGCAGGGCGGCGAGCGCCGCCTGGTCGGGGTGACCCTGCCCGGGGCGCCGCCGCTCGTCATCGCGGGCAGCAACGGCAAGGTCGCCTGGGGCTTCACCAATAGCTATGGCGACTACCTCGACCTGGTCGAACTCGGGGTCGACGCTGCGCATCCGGGCCAGGTGCGCACGCCGGGCGGCTGGGAGCGGCCGGCCGAACAGGTCGAAACGATCCTGGTCAAGGGTGGTCTGGCCGAGCGCCTGGCCGTGCGCGAGACCGCCTTCGGGCCGATCCGCACCGTAGGGGGCAAGCACTATGCGCTGCATTGGGTGGCGCATGCGCCCGGTGCCGTCAACCTGGACCACCTGCGCCTGGAAGCCGCGACGACGGTCGACGCAGCCCTGGCGATCGCCGCGAGCGACGGTATCCCGGCCCAGAACTTCGTCGCCGGCGACGCCCAGGGCAACATCGGCTGGACCGTCGCCGGCCGCCTGCCGCGGCGGACCGTGGGCGGCATCGCCACCAGCTTTCCGCTGGCGCCAGGCGGAACGCCGACCTGGAACGGCCTGCTCGATCTCGAGGACTATCCTCGCATCGTCAACCCGGCGAGCGGCCAGCTGGCGACGGCCAACAGTCGCCAGCTGATGGGGCCGGAGGCGGGGCTGCTGGGCGACGGTGGCTTCGACCTCGGCGCGCGCACACGCCAGCTGGACGAGCGCCTGCGCCAGCTGGGCGGCCGCACCGACGTGTCCCGCGCCTTCGCGGCGGCCCTCGACGACCGTGCCCTGTTCATCGCCGGCTGGCGCGAGCGCGCTCTGCGCGTGCTCGACCCGGAGGCGACCGGCGGCCACCCGCGCCGCGCCGCCTTCCGGCGCCTGCTCGAGACCAGCTGGAACGGCCACGCCAGCGTCGATTCGAGCGGCTACCGGCTGGCGCGCAACTTCATGTGGGCGCTGCACGACCTGCTGTTCGCCGGCGCCGCCGAGCCGATGACGGCGCTGGACCCGAAGGCGACCATGGCGGCCGCCAACCCGCGCTGGCCGGCGGTGGTGGCGCGCCTGCTCGACGAGGGCCCGCCCGGCTGGCTGCCGCCGGGCATGCGCGACTGGCGCGCGGTGCAGCTGGCGGCCATCGACCGCGTCATCGCCGACTTCGAGCGGGAAGGGGTGCCGCTGGAGAAGGCCACCTGGGGCGCGCGCAACACGGCGGCCTTCGCGCATCCGATCGCGCTGGCCGTGCCGGCGCTCGCTCCGCTGCTCGGCGTGCCGCCCGACCAACTGGCGGGCGACGCGCACATGCCGCGCGTGGCCGGGCCGAAGTTCGGCCAGTCGGAGCGGATGACGGTGTCGCCGGGGCGCGAGGAAGAAGGGCTCTACAACATGCCGGGCGGGCAGAGCGGCCATCCCTTGTCGCCCTTTTTCCTGAAGGGACATGCGGAGTGGGTGCGCGCGACGCCGGTGCCGCTGCTGCCGGGGGCGGCGCGGACGACGCTGACGCTGGTGCCGGGGCGATGAGCGGGCGCGTGCGAGGCGTGGAGTCGCGAGTACATCTCAGGTTCGCAGACGCGTGGAGTCGGGACTCCACCCTACATACAGCGGCGCGCATCGTTTTCGAGCGCGCCGCGCGCCGGAGTTGGTTGGTTTACTTCGAAGGCAGCGCGGCCTGCACGGTTCCCAGCATCAGCGTGATCGCCTCGGCGCTCGACGGGTGGCCCAGGAAGTAGCCCTGCACCATGTCGCAGCCGTACTGCTCGAGCAGCAGCAGCTGCTCGTCGGTCTCGACGCCTTCGGCCACCACGGCCATCTTGAGGCCGTGGGCCATGGCGATGATGGCGCGCGTGATGGCCGCGTTTTCCGAGTCCTGGGGCAGGCCGGAAATGAAGCTGCGGTCGATTTTGAGCGCACGCACGTCGAAGCGCTTCAGGTAGTTCATCGACGAGTAGCCGGTGCCGAAGTCGTCGATCGACAGGTAGACGCCGATGCCGCGCAGGCGTTCGAGGGTGGCCAGGGTCGCCATCGCATCGTCCATCAGCGTGCCCTCGGTCAGCTCCAGTTCGAGCAGCTTGGGGTCGAGGCCGGTCTCGTCCAGCGCCGAGAGCACGATCTGCGACAGGTTCTCGTCCTTGAACTGCTTGGCCGACAGGTTGACCGCCATGCGCACCGGCCGGCGCGGCAGCGACTGCCACATGCGGGCCTGGTTGCAGGCCGTGCGCAGCACCCATTCGCCGATCGGGACGATCAGGCCGGTCTCCTCGGCCAGCGGAATGAATTCGGTCGGCGAAATGATGCCGCGCTCGGGATGCCGCCAGCGCACCAGGGCCTCGACGCCGACGATCTCGGACGAACGCACTTCGAGCTGCGGCTGGTACAGCAGGTACAGTTCGTCGTTCTGCAAGGCCTTGCGCAGGCCGACCTCGAGCTTCACGTGGCTCATGATCTGCATGGTCAGCGAAGAGCTGTACAGCTTGGCGTTGTTCTTGCCGCAGTTCTTCGCGTGGTACATGGCCGTGTCGGCGTACTTGAGCAGCGAATTGCAGTCGTCGCCGTCTTCCGGGAACAGCGAGATGCCGATGCTGGCGGTGACGAAGATCTCGTGGCCCTCGATCAGGAAGGGGCGGCGCATGGCTTCCTTAACGCGGTGGGCGACATTGAGTGCATGCTCGACCCGTTCCAGGTCGGGGATCAGGATCGTGAACTCGTCGCCGCCCAGGCGCGCCAGCGAGGACGATTCCGATGCGCCCATCGTCGCATCGCCCGGCAGCGCTTCGCTGCGCGACACCAGGTCGCTCGGGCGGATCGTCTCGCGCAGGCGCTCCGAGACGATCTTCAGGAGGTGATCGCCGACGTTGTGGCCGAGGGTGTCGTTGATGCGCTTGAAGGCGTCGAGGTCCATGAACAGCACGGCGAATTTCTTGTTGCCGATCTTCGAGCGCTGCAGTTCCCGCTCCAGGGTCTCGAGGAAGGCCTGGCGGTTCGGGATGCCGGTCAGGCTGTCGCAGTAGGCCAGGCGGCGGATCTGTTCCTCGGTGCGCTTGCGCTCGCTGATGTCGCGCACCAGGCCGAGCACCTCGGAGGGGCCGGTGGCGACCAGGCGCGCTTCGAAATGCTGGGTTTCGCCGAAGCGCACCAGTTCGTATTCGACCGAGCGCACCTGCTCGGTGCGCAGCACCTCCTTGAGCTGGGCCATCACGCGCGCGGCGATCTCCTTCGGCAGCACTTCGGTGATGTGGCGGCCGACGCAGCGCTCGCTGGTGAACGGCACCGCCTCCTCGATGGCGCCGTCGCGGCGCCCCTGGCGCGCCCGGCCCTGCAGGGCGCCGTGCATCCGGCCGCGGCCCGGCTCGTAGTCGAGGTAGAACCCGTCGCAGTTCATGCGGAAGAAAGTGTCCGGGATCGCCGCCAGCACCGCGCGGTTCTGGGCGTCGGCGATGCGCAGGCGGGCGATGGCGTCGCTCGCGCGCAGCACGTACAGCACCCGGTGGCCGAGGATGGGCCAGTTGATCGGCTTGGAGACGAAATCGGTGGCGCCGGCCTCGTAGGCGCTGGTCACGGCTTCGACGTCGTCGCCGCCGGTGACCATCACGATCGGCACCGAGGCGCCGGGGCCCTCGGCGCGGCGGATCGCGCGGCAGGCGGCGAAGCCGTCGAGGTGCGGCATCTCCACGTCCATCAGGATCAGGTCGGGCCGGCGCGCCGCGGCGAGTTCCACGGCCTGGCGTCCGTCCTCGGCTTCGATCCCGTCCAGGCCGACCTGCTGCAGCATCTCCAGCATCAGGAGACGCATGACCGGATCGTCGTCGGCGACCAGCACAATTCCACGGATACCGCGTTGTTGGGAAGGGGAGGCTGGCATCATGTTTCCTTCTCTAGCATGGCATTGAGCGAGTGCTGGACCGCCTGGAATTCCTGTTCCATGTCGGACAGCAGGCCGGCCGCGCCAACGACGCTGGCACTCCGGCCGAGGTGTTCGAGGTCCTTGCACAGGCGCGCGAGCGTGTCGGCGCCGACGTTGGCGCTGGCCGACTTCAGGCTGTGCGCGACGCGGCGCACGGTGTCCGGATCCTGTCCCTCGACCGCCTGGTGCAGGGCCTTCAACTGGCGCGGCGTGTCGCCGACGTAGGCGGCAATCACCTTCTGCACCAGCGCGTCGCCGCCCGCCTGGCTGAGGGCGCGGATCTTCCCGAGCGCGGCGGCGTTGATGACGTCGCGCTGGATCACTTCGCGGGTCTCGGGCGGCAGGGTCGGCGCCGCATCGTCGTGGTGGCGGCTGGCCGAGAGCGGCAGCGCCATCCAGCGCCCGATCACGGCGGCCAGTTCGGCCTGGGTGAAAGGCTTGGACAGGTAGTCGTCCATGCCGGCCGCCAGGCAGGCTTCGCGGTCGCCCTGCAGGGCGTTGGCCGTGATGGCGATCACCGGCAGGGTGCGCGGACGCCCGGCGTCGGTTTCCTCGCGCCGGATCGCGGCGGTGGCGGCAAAGCCGTCCATCACCGGCATCTGGCAATCCATCAGCACCACCTCGAAACCGCCGGCGCGCACCGCCTCCAGCGCCTCGAGCCCGTTGCGCGCGATGTGCGCCTGCAGGCCCAAGCTTTCCAGCATGGCCTTGGCCACTTCGACGTTGACCGGGTTGTCCTCGGCCAGCAGGACGCGCCGCACGCGCGGCTTGCCGCTGCCTTGCCCAACGCCCCGCTCGTCGCGCGCATTGCCGGACGGTGGCGGCGGCAGGAACTGCGCCGCCGGCGCGGTGATGCCGCGCGGCCGGGTGCCGAGGCAGGCGAAGAGGTCGGCCGCGCGCGCCGGCTCGATCAGCTGGTAGGCCACGCCCGCCTCGCGCCGCTGCACCGGATCGGCCGCCAGCCGCTCGGGGCTGAGCAGGATCAGGCGCGTCGGCCGGGTCAGCGGGTCGGCCTTGATCGTGGTGGCCAGCAGCAGGCCGCTCGAGTGGGTCAGTTCCATGTCGATGACGGCGGCGTCGAAGGGCTTGGGCGTGGCGGCCGCCGCGCGCAGGCGGGTGACCGCTTCCTGGGCGCCGGCCGCGCCCTCGCAGGCGACATTCCAGGCCGCCAGGTGGCGCTCCAGGCCGACGCGGCTGGTCTCGTTCTCGTCGACCACCAGCACGCGCAGGCCGGCCAGGCTGTGCTGCGTCTTGTGCTCCGCATCGTCGGGGGCGTCGGGGTCGACCCGGCGCTTGTCGAAACTGACCGTGAACCAGAACACGGAGCCCTGGCGCACGCCGTTGTTGTCGACGCCGATCGCGCCGCCCATCAGTTCCACCAGCTGCTTCGAAATGGCCAGCCCGAGGCCGGTGCCGCCGAACTTGCGGGTGGTCGAATCGTCGGCCTGGGAGAAGGCTTCGAACAGGCGCGAACGCGCCTCGCGCGAAATGCCGATGCCGGTGTCGATCACCTCGAAGCGCAGCATCACGGCCTGGCTGTCCTCGCTGGCCACGCGCACGCGGGCTTCGATCCGGCCCTGCTCGGTGAACTTGATGGCGTTGCCGAGCAAATTGGCCATGATCTGGCGCAGCCGGTTCGGGTCGCCGCAGATGGCGACCGGGATGTCGTTGGCGATGTCGAAGTCGAGGGCGATGCCCTTGTTCTGGGCTTGCGGGGTGTAGACGGTGTGGATGTCTTCGAGCAGGTCCCAGAGGTTGAAGTTGATGTACTCGATGGTGAGCTTGCCGGCCTCGATCTTGGAAAAATCGAGGATGTCGTTGATGATCACCAGCAGGTGCTCGCCCGAGCGCTTCACCAGGCGCGTGTAGTTGCGCTGGACTTCGCTGAGCTGGGTCCCGAGCAGCATCTCGGTCATGCCGAGCACGCCGTTCATCGGGGTGCGGATCTCGTGGCTCATGGTGGCCAGGAAAGCGCTCTTCGCGCGGCTGGCGGCCTCGGCGGCGTTCTTGGCGCGCTCGAGCTGCTCGGTGCGCACCGATACCTGGCGTTCGAGCTCGTCGCGGTGCAGGGTGAGGGCGGCGCCGCGCCCTTCGATCTGGGCCAGCATGTCGTTGAAGCTGTCGATCAGCATGCCCAGTTCGTCGCTGCGCTGGTGGCCGACGCGCAGCGTGTAGTTCTGGCTCTCCGACACCTTCTTCGCGGTCTGGATCAGTTTCGTGACCGGCTCGGCGATGCTGCGCGTGAAACGCCGCGCCAGCACCAGCGCCACCAGCAGCGACACGCACATCGCCGCGCCGGCCACGCCGACGCTGTCGAGGATGTCGCGCCACATCGGCAGCAGGTCCGCTTCGATCACAAGTACGCCGACCTGCGCGCCGACCTGGGACTGGGCGCCCATCACGGGGCGGTACAGGCGCATGCGCGGCGACCACAGGCGGCTGCCGGCAAGGTTGGCCTCGTCCAGCGCCGCCGGTTCGGAGATCGCCAGCGTCGGCTGCGGCTTGCCGCCTTCGTGCGCCGGGGAGCTGTAGGCGGCAAACAGGCGGCCGCGGCTGTCGTAGAGCGCGGCCAGCGAGATGTCGTCCTTGGTCTTGAGCGCGGCCAGCAGGTTGCCGGCCAGGCTGCGGTCGTTGAACACGATGGCGTCGGCGCTGTTGACCGCCACCACGCCCGCCAGCGAGGACAGCTGGCTGCCGGCTTCGTCGCGGTGGTTGAGCACCGAGCTCACGGCAAAGGCGACGAAGACGAACAGCAAGGCCGTGCCCGTCGAGAGCAGCGACATCAACGTCAGTTTGCGGTTCAGGCTGGAGCGTGCTGGATTCGGCATCGAGGCAATGTGCAGGAGCTGCATGGCGATGCGGGCCGGCGCCACCGGGTGCGCACATGCCCTCCTTGCAGAAATGCAAATTCCTGCAAGAAAAAATATTACGTGGGAGGGGAGGAGACGGCCTTGCGATGGCGCAAAGCGGTTGGTGCGAGGAAATTAAGGAAGGACAGCGTTGGTAGGGTGGACGCCTCCGCCGTCCACGCGTTCAACGAACGGCTGACATCGTGATCGGTGTGATCTTGCTGTGTTTGAACGCGTGGACGGCAAAGCCGTCCACCCTACGGTGACCTGGCCGGCGGCGTCACCCGCCGGCCCCGGGATACATCAGCAACACCCCCCGCTACGCCCCGAGCCATAGCGCGCTTCCTGGCGCTCGCGGAAAAACTCCTCGTAGCTCATCGCGGGTTTATCCGGATGCTCGCGCTCCATGTGCGCGAGGTAGGTGTCGTATTCCGGCAGGCCGACCATCAGGCGCATGCTTTGCCCGAGGTACTTGCCGGCCTGCGCGAGGGTGGCGAACATCACTGCACCTGTGGCTTGATGCCGGCGACGAAGGGCGATTCCTTGGTCGTCGGGTTGCCGCTCTTGCGCGCTTCGATCACGGTGCGGATGCCGTAGTACAGCACCGCCAGCACGACCACCATGAAGAAGCCGGCCAGCGCCGCGTCGAGGTAGTCGTTGAAGATGATGCGCTCCATCTCGCCGATCGACTTCGCCGGCGCCAGCACCTGGCCCTGATCGAGCGCCGCCTGGAACTTCTGGGCGTGGGCGACGAAGCCGATCTTCACGTTCTCATGGAAGATCTTCTGCCAGCCGGCGGTCAGCGTGCAGATCAGCAGCCAGATGGTCGGCACGATGGTGACCCAGGCGTATTTGCCGCGCTTCATCTTGAACAGCACGACGGTGCCCAGCATCAGGGCGATACCGGCCAGCATCTGGTTGGCGATGCCGAACAACGGCCACAGGGTGTTGATGCCGCCCAGCGGGTCGACCACGCCCTGGTACAGGAAGTAGCCCCAGGCCGCCACGCACAGGCCGGTGGCCAGCAAGTTGGCCGGCAGCGATTCGGTACGCTTCAGGGCCGGGGCGAAGGCGCCCAGCAGGTCTTGCAGCATGAAGCGGCCGGCGCGGGTGCCGGCGTCCACCGCCGTCAGGATGAAGAGCGCCTCGAACAGGATCGCGAAGTGGTACCAGAAGGCCATCATGGCCGGTCCGCCGACCACGTTCGACAGGATGTTGGCCATGCCGACCGCCAGCGTCGGCGCACCGCCGGCGCGCGAGATGATGGTGTGCTCGCCGACGTCCTTGGCCATCTGCGTCAGCGCGTCAGGCGTGACCACGAAGCCCCAGTTCGATACCGCCGCGGCGGCCGACTCGGCGGTGGTGCCCAGCAGCGCCGCCGGCGCGTTCATCGCGAAATAGATGCCGGGGTCGATGGTCGATGCGGCGACGAGCGCCATGATCGCGACGAAGGACTCCATCAGCATCGCGCCGTAGCCGATGAAGCGGGCGTGGGTCTCGTTCTCGATCATCTTCGGCGTGGTGCCCGAGGAGATCAGCGCGTGGAAGCCCGACACCGCGCCGCAGGCGATGGTGATGAACAGGAAGGGGAACAGGTTGCCGGACCAGACCGGGCCGGTGCCGTCGATGAAGCGGGTCACGGCCGGCATCTGCATTTGCGGCGCGACGATCAGGATGCCGATCGCCAGCGCGACGATGGTGCCGATCTTCAGGAAAGTAGACAGGTAGTCGCGCGGGGCCAGCAGCAGCCAGACGGGAATGACGGAAGCGACGAAGCCGTAGCCGATCAGCATCCAGGTCAGTTGCGGGCCGGTGAAGGTGAACATCGGGCCGAGCGTCGGCGAATCGTGCACCCACTGGCCGCCGATGATGGCCAGCATCAGGAGGATGAAGCCGATGAAGGAGATTTCGCCGATGCGTCCGACGCGGAAGTAGCGCGAGTACACGCCCATGAACAGCGCGATCGGAATCGTCGCCATCACGGTGAAGGAGCCCCATGGCGAGCCGGTCAGCGCCTTGACGACGATCAGCGCCAGCACCGCAAGGATGATGACCATGATCATGAAGGTGCCGAAGAGGGCGATGATGCCCGGGATTTCTCCCATTTCGGACTTGATCAGGTCGCCCAGCGAGCGGCCGTCGCGGCGCATCGACATGAACAGGACAATGAAATCCTGCACCGCCCCGGCGAAGACGACGCCGGCCAGGATCCACATCATGCCCGGCAGGTAACCCATCTGCGCCGCAAGGACCGGTCCCACCAGGGGACCCGCGCCCGCGATCGCCGCGAAGTGGTGGCCGAACAGCACGTACTGGTTCGTGGGTACGTAGTCGAGGCCGTCGTTGTATTTGTAGGCGGGGGTCTGGCGGCCGGCATCGAGGCCCATCACCTTGGTGGCGATGTAGAGGCTGTAGAAGCGGTAGGCGATGAGATAAACGCAGACGGCCGCCGCGACCACCCACACGGCATTGATGGACTCGCCACGGCGCAAGGCGACGTAGGCAAGCGCACCGGCGCCGAGAAGTGATAGCGCCGCCCAGCCGAGTTTGTTTCCGAGGCTTTTCATGGTGACTCCTTAGGTTTTTCTTGAGAGGTGCGGCGCCCTCGCCATCGTGCCCGGCACAGCGATGGCGCGACGGCGGCGTGACGAAAGGCCGACCCGGTTCTTGGACTTATCTTGCACTATTACTTAAAAGGCAAGCGCATGATTCTAACCCGCAAGCGATGCCGTCTTGCCTACGTAGAATCACGTAGCGCCTATGCATCATGTGCATACAAGATGTATCCTTGTGGAAACATTTTCTGTTGCTTTTAGTTAAATCCTCGACTAAGATGGTTCGACTGACCACTTGGAAGAAGCCGATGGCCGTGCCGGACTCGAACCCATTTCCGCCCGTGTGCCTGCACCCTGTCGCCAACCGGCAGAACGGGTGGGTGGCGCTGCTTGTCGAGCCCGCGGCCGGCGCGGAAGATGGTTCGCCCGCGCAGCCGATTACCTCCGACACCCTGGCCACGCTCTTCGGCAGCGCCGACCTGCTGGCAGCCATCGCTCCCCTGGATTGCGTACTGCGCCTGGCCACCCCAGGCATCCTGACCCCGAACCTGCTGGCGCTGCTGCCGCCGAACCGCGTGGTGCTGGCCTTCGACGCCGCCGCGCTGGCGGAGGAGGGCGTACAGCATCGCATCGCCGCCCTGTACGAACGCGGCTACCGCCTCATGCTCGACGGCGCGCTGCCGCCTGGCGCGCTGCGGCCGGCCGCCGCCCGCGCCGTGGCGCTCGACTGCTACGACGGCGCGCCGCCCGCCGGCAGCCTGCTGCCCGCGTTCGGCCCGCACCTGGCGCGCCGGGTCGACAGCGCCGCGCGCCTGGCCGAATGCGGCAAAGCCGGCTTCGACTGGTTCAGCGGCGCCTACTCCTTCGATGCGGCCGGTGCGCAGGGCCAGGACGGGCCCTCGCGCCGCCGCATCCTCGGCCTGCTGGCGCTGCTCGCCCGCGACGCCGATGCGCGCGAACTCGAACTTCTGCTCAGGCAGGATCCGGTGCTGTCCTTCCACCTGCTGCGGCTGGTGAACTCGGCGGCCTTTGCCCTGAACACCCCGATCACCGGCTGCGCCCAGGCCATCGCCGTGCTCGGCCGGCGCCAGCTGCAGCGCTGGCTGCAATTGCTGCTGTATGCGGGCGGCGCCGCCGACGGCCTGCCGAACCTGCTGCTGCCGCTGGCGGCGTTGCGCGCGGCCCAGCTCGAGGTGCTGTGCAAGATGGAGGGCGGCGACCGCGACGCGCAGGACCTGGCTTTCATGACCGGCGCCTTCTCGTTGCTCGACCGCCTGCTCGGCATGCCGATGCGCGAGATCGTCGGCGACCTGCATTTGCCCGATCACGTAGAGGCTGCACTGCTCGAACGCCGCGGCGCGCTGGGCGAGCGCCTGCGCATGGCCGAGCAGGGGGCGGACGCCCGCGCGCTGCGGGCAGCCGGCATCGAGGGCGCGGCCTGGTGGGCCGGCCTGCTGCATGCCCATCACTGGGCGATCCAGGTGGCACGCAATGTCTGAGGGGCTGGTCGTGGAAAATCGCGACTTCGTCGCCTGCAGCGCCGCCCTGAGCGCGGCCGTCATGCGCCTGCGCGGCGAGCTGCTCTCCAACGAACTGGGCCGCATCGCGCGCCTGCTGCTGGACAGCCCCCAAGGACGCTTCCTGGCGGCCGACCCGCTGGCGCCCGCGCCCGAACCCTGCCTGGCCCCGCCCGGCATGCTGGTGCACGAGATCCATCTCGACGGCAGCTACTATGGCTGCTACGAGGTGGGCGGGCGCGCCGGCTACGACGCCCACGACCGGCGCCAGCTGGCCGGCCTGGCCGCGCTCACCGGCACCCTGCTGCAGGTGCACTCGCTGGCGCAGCGCGCGACCCACGCCTATGCCCAGGTCGAGGGCCAGCTGGCGCACCAGTCGCAAATCCTCGACCAGATCCACGAATCGGTGCTGACGCTCGACCTGATGGGTTACATCACGAGCTGGAACGGCGGCGCCGAGCGCCTGTTCGGCTATTCGGCGCTGGAAGCGGTGGGCCGCAACATCCTGTTCCTGTATGCCGACGAGGACGGGGCCGACGACGCGAGCCTGCCCGACCCGTTTGCCGAAGGGGGCGGGCGCATGATGGAGGTCAGGCGCCGCAAGAAGTCGGGCGAAGTCTTCTGGGCCAGCCTGTCGCTCACGCCGCTGCGCGACCTCGACGAGCGCCCGGTCGGGCTGATCGCCTACCTCACCGACATCACGGAGCGCAAGCTGGCCGAGGAGCGCCTGCACCACCTGGCCTACTACAACGAACTGACCGGGCTGCCCAACCGCACCCTGTTCGCGCGCCTGGTCGACCAGGCGCTGATGGTCGCCCAGCGCAACGACGCCGCCGGCTGCGTACTCTTCCTCGACCTGAACCGTTTTAAACTGATCAACGACACCCTCGGCCGCCGCGTCGGCGACGCCTTGCTGCGCCAGGTCGCGGCCCGCCTGCGCGGCACCCTGCGCGAAGAGGACGTGGTGGCCCACCTGGCCGGCGACGAATTCGCGGTCGGCCTGTTCGACATCCGCCAGCATTTCGAGGGCACCACGGTGGCGCGCAAGCTGCAGGCCGCCCTCGACGCGCCTTTCCTGATCGACGGCCACGACCTGCGCATCGGCGCCAGCGTCGGCATCAGCGTCTACCCCCAGGACGGGACGGACGCCGACACGCTGCTGCGCACCGCCGACATCGCCATGGCGCGCGCCAAGGAAGGGGACGCGAACCCGGACCACAGCGTCGCCTTCTACAGCTTCGAGATGAACCAGGGCATGCACGAGCGCATGCGCCTCGAATCGGGCCTGCGCCATGCGCTCGGCAACGGCGAGCTGCTGCTGCACTACCAGCCGAAATTCGAGATCGGCAGCGACAGGATCGTCGGCGCGGAGGCGCTGGTGCGCTGGGCCCATCCCGAGCGCGGCCTGGTGCCACCGAGCGACTTCATCCCGCTGGCCGAAACCACGGGCCTGATCGTGCAGGTCGGTGAGTGGGTGCTGGAGCAGGCCTGCGCCCAGGCCGCCGAATGGCAGCGCGCCGGCCTGCCGCCGCTGCGCCTGGCGGTGAACGTCTCGGCGCGCGAGTTCACGGCCGCGCTGCCGGAACGCGTGGCGGCCACGCTGGCGCGCTACGAACTCGACCCCTGCTGGCTCGAGCTCGAAATCACCGAGAGCACGCTGATGCACGACATCGACCGCGTGATCGGCATCATGGACCGCATCAATGCGCTGGGCGTCGCCCTGTCGCTGGACGACTTCGGCACCGGCTACTCGAGCCTCTCCTACCTGAAGCGCTTCCCGATCCATACGCTGAAGATCGACCGCTCGTTCACCACCGGAATCCCGGTCGACGCCAGCGACTGCGCGATCGCCAGCACCATCATCAGCATCGGCCGCCAGCTCGGCCATCGCGTGATCGCCGAGGGCGTGGAGACGCTCGAGCAGCTGGCTTTCCTGCGCGACTCCGGCTGCGACGAAGTGCAGGGCTACCTGTATGCCGCGCCCCTGCCGGCCGGCCGCTTCGAGCAGGGGCTGAGGGAGAACTGGCTGCTGGTGTAGCGGAGAGCGCGGGATTCACTGCCGTCGGCAGAGTGATTTATGTATAATGCCGTTCTTCACAGGAAGCGTGGCCGAGTGGTTGAAGGCAGCAGTCTTGAAAACTGCCGACGGGGGAACCCGTTCGTGAGTTCGAATCTCACCGCTTCCGCCAGATATGCTGAACAAGAGCCCCACACGTTGGGGCTTTTTTTCGTCTCGTCGTCGTCGACTTGTTAAAAGCCGGTATTCGCCGGCGAGCCAGAAAAAGTTCTTTATTCATGCACGATGAATGCAATTTGGCCCCGTGAATTGATTTCGTTTCGCCGCAATAAAAGCGCCGGGCTATTACAAGGTCCGACTTTCGGAAATTTATAATAAGTTGGAGAAACTTTTATTTTCTAAATGCTTCAATTAATGCATGGCTAATATAGTGCTCGTACGCTATGAGCCAGCAGCAGTGGCGGCTTGCAAGCTAGCTAATGACGCTCATCAACGCATTACGGCTAATCCGCTCGTTAATCAATGCGGCGCAGATAAAAAGTGTTTCATCCATACCACGAAACAATTTGATATAAACTCCGCTTGCCATTTTTATATTTCCGTATTTACACTAGCTCGGCCGTTATCGCGGCTGAAAACGTTTCACAAAAACGTGCATGCGACCAGAGAGATCGCGGCATTTTTATAAATGCTATTACGGAGAATTGAATGACCAAGCAATTTGCAAAGACCTTTGGCAAGTGCGCACTTGCCGCCGCCGCCAGCATCCTGTGCGGCGCAGCAAGCGCTTCGACCGCGGACACGGCCCGTGTCATCGTGTCGTTCGTGCCCGGTGCCAAGGCTGCGGCAATGAAGTCGGTGATCGCCGCCGCCAACGGATCGGTGAAGAAGGAAATCTTCGGCACCAATGCCGTTGCGATCGAAGTGCCGCGCGCTGCCCTGGCGGGTCTGGAGAACAACCCGAACGTCGAATACGTCGAGGAAGACCTGAAGCGCTACCCGATCGCGCTGACGACGCCTTCGACCGGCACGCCCTATGCCTCGGGCCAGGCAGTGCCTTACGGGATCAAGCAGGTCCAGGCCGACCTGCTGAGCGATGCCAACGCCGGCAACCGCAAGATCTGCATCATCGATTCCGGTATCGACTACTACCATGAAGACCTGAACGGCAATGTGCTCACCGGTACCAACGATGCGGGCACCGGCAACTGGTACACCGACGAAAACAGCCACGGCACCCACGTGGCCGGCACCATCGCCGCCATCAACAACAGCGGCGTGGGCGTGGTCGGCGTGAATGCCAACCGCCGCGTCAAGCTGCACATCGTGAAGGTGTTCAGCGCCAGCGGCTGGGCTTATTCCTCGGACCTGGCAAGCGCCGCCAACGTGTGCCGCAGCAACGGCGCGAACATCATCAGCATGTCGCTCGGCGGCTCGGGCTCGAGCACGACCGAATCGAACGCCTTCGCGACCATCGCCAACGCCGGCATCCTGAACATCGCTGCGGCGGGCAACGCCGGCAATACCTCGATGTCCTACCCGGCCGGCTACAGCAGCGTGGTGTCGGTGGGTGCGATCGACGAGTACAAGCAGTGGGCGACCTTCTCGCAATACAACAGCAAGGTCGAACTGGCCGGCCCTGGCGTGTCGGTGTACTCGACCGTGCCGACCAGCAAAGGCAAGTACGGCTACAAGAGCGGCACCTCGATGGCGACGCCGCACGTGGCCGCCGTCGCTGCGCTGGTCTGGAGCTACTACCCAACCTGTACCGCCGCGCAGATCCGCAGCACCCTGGGCAAGAGTGCGCAGGATCTGGGCACCGCCGGCCGCGACACCAAATACGGCTTTGGCCTGGTGCAGGCAAAGGCTGCGCGCGACCGTATCGCGTCGCTGGGCTGCGGTAACTGATCCATACCCCGCTGCCGGAAGGACGCTTCGGCGTCCTTTTTTTTTGTCCGGTCGGGCCGCAAGCCGCAGGTCGGGGCATGGTTCGGGAAGATCCGCTCAACAATTTACGCGAATTAATTGGCCACACTGACGAGCGACGCATTTTTTGACCTGCAACAAGGCGTCAACAGCCCGCGTAAGCCCGCCGTAAGAAATCCGTAAGGAAACAAGCCCATTCTGCGGATGGTCGTGCCAAATATGCATTCAAGGAGGTTGCCCCCAATTCACAAGCTGTGCGTGTGTCGATTCAGTCGTTTATCAGTCGCTTATACATATAACTAGACAGGAGACGTACCATGAAGAAGGTTGACAAGGATCCAAAGCAGTCCGTATCGAACCGCCGTAAATTCCTGGGGACCGCAGCCGCGAGCAGCACGCTGGCCGTCCCGATGATCGCCACCGCACAGACCACCCGGCAGATGCGCTTCCAGAGCACCTGGCCGAGCAAGGACATCTTCCACGAGTACGCGCTCGACTTCGCCAAAAAGGTCAACGACATGACCGGCGGCGAACTGAAGATCGACGTGCTGCCGGCCGGCGCCGTGGTGCCTGCCTTCGGCCTGCTCGACGCCGTCTCGAAGGGCACGCTCGACGGCGGCCATGGCGTGATGGGCTACAACTACGGCAAGCAGAGCGCGATTGCGTTGTGGACCTCGGGCCCGGCCTACGGCATGGACGCCAACATGGTCCTCGCCTGGCACAAGTACGGCGGCGGCAAGGAGCTGCTGGCCGAGCTGTACAACGGCATCGGCGCGAACGTCGTCTCCTTCCTGACCGGGCCGATGCCGACCCAGCCGTTGGGCTGGTTCAAGAAGCCGATCAGCAAGGTCGAAGACCTGAAGGGCACCAAGTTCCGCACCAACGGCCTGGCGATCGACCTGTTCACGGCCATGGGCGCGGCGGTCAACGCGCTGCCTGCCGGCGAGATCGTGCCCGCCATGGACCGCGGCCTGCTCGACGGCGCCGAGTTCAACAACGCCAGCTCCGACCGCCTGCTCGGCTTCCCCGACGTATCGAAGGTCTGCATGCTGCAGAGCTTCCACCAGAGCTCGGAAACCTTCGAGATCTCCTTCAACAAGACCAAGTACAACGCGCTGCCGGCCAAGCTGAAGGCGATCATCGAGAACGCGGTCGAAGCCTCCTCGTCCGACATGGCCTGGAAAGCGGTCGACCGCTACTCGACGGACTACCGCGAGATGCAGGCCAAGCAGGGCGTTAAGTTCTACAAAACGCCGGACTCGGTGCTGCAGGCGCAGCTGGCGGTCTGGGACCAGGTGGTGGCCAAGAAGGGCGCCGACAACCCGCTGTTCAAGAAGGTCGAGGCCTCCATGCGCGCGTTCGCCGAGCGCGCCATGAAGTGGGACATGGACACCAACAACCCGCGCCGCATGGCCTACAACCACTACTTCGGCCGCAAGGCGCCGGCGCCGAAAAAGGCGTAAGCGGGCAGCCGCGGCAGTAGTGCACGAGTAGTCTTGATGCGCCACCCCGCATCCCCGGGGTGGCGCTCCTTCGCGTCCGGGAGCAGTTTCATGCAGAACGTATTGTTTTTTGTCGACCGGGTCAGCAGCTGGGTCGGCCAGGCCTTTTCCTGGCTGATCGTGGTGCTCACCTTCCTCATCAGCTGGGAAGTGTTTGCGCGCTACGCCCTGAACTCGCCCAATCCCTGGGCCTTCGACCTGATGATCATGATGTACGGCGCCGCCTTCATGATGGCCGGCGCCTACACGCTGGCCAAGAACGGCCATGTGCGCGGCGATGTGCTGTACAGCTTCTTTCCGCCGCGCCTGCAGGCCGGCCTCGACCTGCTGCTCTACATCGTCTTCTTCATCCCCGGCGTGGTCGCCCTGGTCTGGGCCGGCTACACCTATGCCGCCGAGTCCTTCGCCATCCGCGAGCACTCGACGCTCACCGCCAACGGGCCGCCGCTGTATCCATTCAAGATGGTCATTCCCTTCGCCGGCATCCTGCTCCTGCTGCAGGGCTTCGTCGAAATCGTGCGTTGCGTGATTTGCCTGCGCAGGGGCGAATGGCCCGCGCGCGAGGCCGACGTCGAGGAAGTCGACGTCGACAAGCTCAAGGCGATGGTGCACGTGGACGACGCAAGCGAGACAACCGGGGCAAGAGGGACGGGATCGAAATGAGAAAAGAAATATGGTTCGGCCTGTCGATCCTGATTGCGATCGTCATCGGCCTGTTTGCACTGATGCCGGCACCCGCCGACATGACCAATGGCCACCTCGGCCTCCTGATGCTCGCGCTGGTGGTGGTCGCCATCATGCTGGGTTTCCCGACGGCGTTCACGCTGATGGGGATGGGTATGATGTTCGCCTGGTTCGCCTTCCACAGCCAAGACCCCAACCAGGCAGTCGCGCTCACGCTCGAGCTGATGGTGCAGCGCGCCTATTCGGTCATGGCCAACGACGTGCTGATCTCGATCCCGCTGTTCATCTTCATGGGCTACCTGGTCGAGCGCGCCAACCTGATCGAGCGCCTGTTCAAGAGCCTGCACCTGGCGATGGCGCGCGTGCCCGGCTCGCTGGCCGTGGCCACCATCGTCACCTGCGCCATCTTCGCCACCGCCACCGGCATCGTCGGCGCCGTGGTCACGCTGATGGGCCTGCTCGCGATGCCGGCCATGCTCAAGGCCGGCTACAGCACCCAGCTGTCGGCCGGCGCCATCACGGCCGGCGGTTGCCTCGGTATCCTGATCCCGCCTTCGGTGCTGCTGATCGTGTACGGCGCCACCGCCGGGGTATCGGTGGTCCAGTTGTACGCGGGGGCCTTGTTCCCCGGGATCATGCTGGCTGGCCTGTATATCGGATATGTGCTGCTGGTGGCCAAGCTGAAGCCGTCCTCCGCGCCGCCGCTGCCGGCCGAGGAGCGCATCGTCGCGCTGCCGCCCTTCGCGCAGGCGATCCCGAATGCCTATAACAAGAGCGCTGTCTCCGGCCTGATGGGGGCGATCAAGGGGCCGCGCGCCGCGCATGTGCCGAGCTCGACCCTGCTGAAGAACCTGTTCGTGGCTCTCCTGCCGGCACTCGTCTTCGCCGCCGCCATGGGCATTGGCTACCGGGTCGTCACCGCGCCTGAAGCGGCCCCGACCGAGCTCGTCGAAATGGGTGCCGAGCAGAGCTTCGACTCGGCCTCGAGCGACGACAGCGGCGGCCTGCAGGAGCCGCCCGCCGACGGCGGCCTGGCCGAGCCGCCGGTGGAAGGCGGGCTCGCCGAGCCCCCGGTCGAAGGGGAGGGTGCGACGCCGCCGGCCGAGCCGACGGGCGAGGGCGCTGCCGCCCTGCCGCCGGTCGCCGCACCTGCGGCGGCGGCGTCCCCCGAGCGCATCGAAGCCGCGGGCAGCATCCCGGCGACCGAGCCGCTCGCCAAGCCGGCCTCGAGCACCTACTGGACAGTGCTAGGCGTGGGAGCGGCCATCCTGCTGGTCTTCTACATCTTCTTCAGCTTCGCGCGCCTCGAGATCTTCAAGATGCTGCTCGGATCGCTGTTCCCGCTGGCGATCATGATCCTCGCTGTGCTCGGCAGCATCGTGTTCGGCCTGGCGACGCCGACCGAGGCGGCGGCGATGGGCGCGCTGGGAGGGCTGATCCTGGCCATCGCCTACCGCAGGTTCAACTTCAACCTGCTGCGCGAATCGGCCCACCTGACCGCGAAGACGACGGCGATGGTGTGCTGGCTGTTCGTCGGTTCGAGCATTTTCTCGGCCGCGTTTGCTCTGCTGGGCGGGCAGGAAATCATCAACGCCTGGGTGCTCGGGATGAACCTGTCCCCGGTGCAGTTCATGATCCTGGCGCAGGTGATCATCTTCCTGCTCGGCTGGCCGCTCGAGTGGACCGAGATCATCGTCATCTTCATGCCGATCTTCGTGCCGCTGCTGGCCCACTTCAACATCGACCCGCTGTTCTTCGGGCTGCTGGTGGCCATGAACCTGCAGACGGCCTTCCTGTCGCCGCCCGTCGCCATGTCGGCCTTCTACCTGAAGGGCGTCTCGCCCCCGCACGTCACCCTGAACCAGATCTTCATGGGCATGCTGCCGTTCATGGGCATCCAGATCCTGGGGATCGTGCTGCTGTACGCCTTCCCGGCGATCGGGCTGTGGCTGCCGCAGGTGCTCTACAAGTAAGCCGTGGCGCCAGATTGACTGGCTCCTTGCAAAGCCCCGTTCGCGGGGCTTTTTTTTGCCTGGAGCATGGTCGCCAGGCGCATCCTGGCGTCCCTGTATTTTTCTGATGCGTGCCGGATGAATCCGACGAAACAGGGCGCCGGATAGAAAGTGCAGATCTCAGAAGATTGCGCAGGAAGTGTGGCGGTAAAGGAACGTTTACGACCGCATCATATGAGCTGGCAGCAGCTTCCGTCGTTAATCGTCAGAGTCTACCTACAAAAAGAGAAGCCAATCCGGTCAGCCGTATGTGCGACATTCGACAGATGAACCCGCTTGGGAGGCGTAAGGTAGAGGCGTAGAGAGGATTACGCCGATGCTCAAGTCGTTTGTCACATTCGCCATATTCGGAGGAAGCGCCATCGCGGCGTGTGCCCAGGACGGGGTCACGACCTACGGCGTGATCGATGCGGGCGTCGTCACCCAGAAGGGCTGCGGCGGTCCGTGCACCACGACCGTCGGCAGTGGCCTGGCCTCGGAATCGCACATCGGCATTCAGGGCAGCGAGCCGATCGGCGCCGGCACGGCGGCCATCTTCGCGCTGGAGACCGGGGTCAACCTCGATACCGGCCGCGCCGACGCCAGCGACCGCGGCGCCCGGCGCCAGGTCTGGGTAGGCCTGGCCGGAGAATTCGGCGCGCTCACGGTCGGCCGCCAGTACAGCCTGCAATACCTGGCCCTGACCGACGTCGCCGACCCGTTCAAGGGCGGCATGGCCGGCAGCGCCAGCAACCTGATCGGGGGCGGGCGCCGCGTCAACAACAGCGTCCAGTATTACAGCGCACTCAGCCGGGGCCTGTCGGCCGGCGTCTCCTACTCGTTCAAGGAGCAGGTCGACACCTCGCCGGCGGGACGCGCCTGGGGCATGACGGTCGGCATCGAACGCGGCCCGCTGACGGTGCGCGCCGCCCACCAGAACCAGAGCGCGGTGCGCGTCCAGTTCAACAGCAAGACCAGCAACGACGCCGTCGCCCGCAATTCGATCCTGGCCGCCAACCTGCGCCTCGGCTGGGGCACGGCCTACGCCGCCTACAGCCTGAGCCGCGGCTGGGCCAGCTCGCCCCTGTTCAACCCTGACAATCCGTATGGGGCGGGCATCGCCCGTACCCCATCGAGCAACAGCCGCGACGTGCTGGTCGGCATGGCGGTGCCGGTCGCGCCGCGCACCACCTTCCTCGCGTCCTACATCACCAAGGACGACCGCGACCTGGCCAACCAGGATGCGAACCAGTTCGCCGTCGGCGCCAGCCACGCCGTGTCGCGCCGCACCGATTTCTACGCGGCCTATTCGCACATCCGCAACCGCAACGGCGCCGGCTATACGGTCGGCAACGCCAGTTCGCGCGGGAACGGCAACTCGGCCCTCAACGTGGGCATGCGCCACTCCTTCTAGAGCACCCGGCAAAAGGCCCATGGCGGCGCCGGACCGCCTCGCCGTACCGGCGTCCTGTCTTCGACGGTGCGCCTCGCCGCGGACCTTTTGCCAGACGCTCCGGAAACCCGTCGATGCAGGCGTGCGCGGCGACGCGAGTTGAACAATTTCTGTAGCCTGAACCTATCCGACAACCATCTTCATGGAGGCATTATGACTGGCGCCAGCACACTTGATCCGGACAACTTCCCGGAACGTTCCGACCGTAGCCTCGGCAAGGGCCACGGCACCGACGCCCTCGGCCCGAGCGACCTGTCCGATACCGGCAGCGACGTGGTCGGCGGCCCCGGCTTCGCGACCAACCTCGACGACGACCAGCTGGTCCACCTGGACCGGGGCACGAACGAGGAAGAGGAAAGCTTTGCCGGCGATACCGCCGGTCCTGACGTGGGCGATGCCGATTTCTCGGGCGACAGCGACGTCGGCGGCACCGGCGAGCGCGCCGCGGCCGGTCGCGACACGGTCGTCAGGGACGGCGTCGACATCGATACCGACCGCATCGAATCGATTCCCGATTTGCCGCTGACGGAAGAGGACACCGACTTCCTGGCGAGCCAGCCGCCGGCGAGCGACACGGAGCGGTAAGAGTTCGAGCGTGGCCGTGCGGCGAGTCATCGCATCGGCTGCGCAACGGTTCCAAACGCGTGGAGTCGGGACTCCACCCTACGAATCACGGTTTGCGTAGGGTGGAGTCCTGACTCCACGCGTTGCTACATATGCAGTACCCGGAACAAGAAAAACGGCGCGATATCGACTGGCATACTCGGCGGCTCTACACAAGCTAACGCCCGGGGAACATGCGTTCCGCCGGGCGTTGCTGTATCTGACCCGCTTGAAGGACGTGCGTCAGACCGTACTGCGCGCCCCACTGCGACGCGACAGGCCCCAGGCTGCAAGCAGGGCGCCGCCGCCGAGCAGGGCGGCCGCCAGCGGCTTCTTGTGCAGGCTGGCCGCCGTGTATACCGAGATTTCTCTGACCGAGCGCCCCGTCATGCCCTGGCGCTCGCGCAAGGTCTGGGTCGTGTCCGGCGCATGCAGGGCGTCACGCCGGCCCGGAAGGTGGTCCTGCTTCGTCTTTTGCTGGCGCCACATGGTCGCGTTCATGAAGTGGTCGAGCATGCGCGGCATGTGGGCGTTGCCCGCGGAGATCATCTTCGAGGCGCCGCCGACGAAAATGTCGCGCTTCGGATACTGGGCACAGTAGAGGATGGCCCTGGCCACGATTTCCGGCGCGTACACCGGTGGCGGCAGCGTCGGTTCCTTGTCCATGTAGTTCTTCGCGTGCACCGCGAACAGGGTGTCGATGGCGGCCGGCTTGACCAGCGTCACCGAAATCGGCGCCTCTTCCTTTTCCAGCTCCATCCGCAGCGACTCGGTGAAGGCCTTCACCGCATGCTTGGAGGCCGAGTACATGCCCTGCAGGGGCGCGGCGCGGTCCGACACTTCGCTGCCGACGTTGATCAGGGCGCCTCCGCCGCGCTGCTTCATGCGCTTGACGGCTTCCAGCGAGCCGTTCACCACGCCCCAGAAGTTGGTCTGGAACAGGCGCTGGTGGTCTTCCATGGAGATGTCCTCCAGGCGGCCGAAGGTGCCGACGCCGGCATTGTTGACCCAGGTGTCGATGCGGCCAAAGCGCTCGAGGGCTGTCTGGCCGATCCGTTCCACGTCGGCCGCATTGCCGACATCGGCCTCCACCGTGGCCACCTGGGCGCCCTGGCGCCGCAGTTCGCTGGCCAGCTGGTCGAGCGCCTGGCCGTTGCGCGCGGCGAGCACGAGTCGTGCGCCCTGTTCGGCGGCCAGGCGGGCGGTGGTCAGGCCGATGCCGCTGCTGGCACCGGTGATGACCATGACCTGTTCGTTGAGATTGCGAAGTTTGACAGACATGACGGCTTCCTTTCCTCTGGTAGTACGGGAAGACCGCCTGCATGAGCGCACCTGACAAAATCTCCGGGAATCTTGTCAGGTGCGCTTAAAGCATGCGGACGGTCACGTTGTTGAACTAGCACAGTCGTGGCCATCCGCCGAATTTCAAGTCATTTTTTGCCGGGCTGGTACACCTGGTCGAAGACGCCGCCGTCCGCAAAGTGGGCTTTTTGGGCCTGGGTCCAGTTGCCGGCCACCGTATCGAGCGTGAACAGCTTGATGTTGGGGAACTGGGTCGCATACTTACGGGCGAATTTTTCGACCGAAGGACGATAGTAATTCTTCGCGATGATGTCCTGGCCTTCGTCGCTGTACAGGTAGTCGAGGTAGGCCTGGGCCACAGCACGGGTGCCGCGCTTGTCGACCACCTTGTCGACCACGGCGACCGGCGGCTCGGCCAGGATGCTCACGCTCGGGGCGACGATCTCGAACTTGCCCGGACCGAGTTCGCGCAGGGCCAGCAGGGCTTCGTTTTCCCAGGCCAGCAGCACGTCGCCGATGCCGCGTTCGACGAAGGTGGTGGTGGCGCCGCGGGCGCCCGAGTCGAGCACCGGCACGTTCCTGTACAGGCGGTTGATGAAGTCGCGCGCGGTCGCTTCCCTGCCGCCCGGCTGGCGCAGGGCGTAGCCCCAGGCCGCGAGGTGATTCCAGCGCGCGCCGCCCGAGGTCTTCGGATTCGGGGTGATGACGGCAACACCCGGCTTGACCAGGTCGCCCCAATCGCGGATGCCTTTCGGATTGCCTTTGCGCACCAGGAACACGATGGTCGAGGTGTAGGGGGCGCTGCGGTTCTTCAGGCGGTCCTGCCAGTTGTGCGCGATAAGGCCGCGTTCACTGATAGCATCGATGTCATAGGCCAGCGCCAGCGTGACGACGTCGGCCGACAGCCCGTCGATCACGGCGCGCGCCTGCTTGCCGGAGCCGCCATGCGACTGGCGCACCGTGACCTTGTCGCCGGTCTTCGCCTTCCAGTGGCGGGCAAAGGCGGCGTCGAAATCCTGGTAGAGCTCCCGCGTCGGGTCGTAGGAGACGTTCAGCAGGGTAGTGTCGGCTGCAAAGGCTG
The DNA here is from genome assembly GCF_053668055.1 of Massilia sp. SYSU DXS3249. NCBI lineage: Bacteria > Pseudomonadati > Pseudomonadota > Betaproteobacteria > Burkholderiales > Oxalobacteraceae > Massilia > Massilia sp. SYSU DXS3249. The sequence goes on from NZ_JBSIPX010000017.1 coordinate 29,210, forward strand.
CCGACGGGACCAGCAGTGCCGTGGTTGTTAAGGCGGCTGCCAGCGTATGGGCGATTTTCTTGAACATTCGATTTCTTTCGGATGGTGGAGGAGTTACCGCTAGGGTATTGCTCCGCTCATCCGAAGAAAACGAATGATTTCAGCTATCGATATGAGAATTTCAATGCATGCGCCCGATCAGCAAGAGGAGAGGGCGCAGCATGCAACTGCTGTCAATGAGCCTTGGAAAGGATCAGCAGCCAGCGGCCGAAGAGCAGCACTTCCAGGTGGCCGGCTTCGACGCCGGTGTCGCACTCGATGATCGGATTGATCGGGTAGAAGCGCTTGCGGAAGTCACGGGTGATCAGGATTTCGCGGCGGCCAAAACGCATAAGAAAAGGTGCAGGAGCGTATTCCAGGCCGAAGGCGTTGTTCAGAGTGGTCATTGACGGATCCCTTGTTTGAATTATGTTGGTCAGTGAAAACAGAATAGCACAAATACTGTATAAATCTACAGGTACTGTACAAAACACCAGTAAAAAATTTTAAGTGTAGTTTTTTTGCCATGCATCCCCATCTGGCCCGAATGGACAAACCGCTCGACAAATCCTTGGTCAATCGCCTCCAGCGTTTCGCCGCCGCGCGCTTTTCTCCCGGCGAGGCCTTCGGCCTGCACTTGACGCTGGGCGTGCTGGCGCTGCTGCTGGCCATGGCCGGTTTCGCGCAGATCGCGGGGGCGGTGGTGGACGGCGCGCCGATCACCGAAGTCGACCTGCGGCTGGCTGCCTGGCTGCACACCCATGCCCATGCGAGCGACGCGTTGCGCAGCTTCCTGCTCGTGGTCACCCACCTGCACAGCACGCCCGGCGTGCTCACGCTTACCGCGCTGGCCGCCGCCTGGTTCTACCGGCGCGGCGCGCGCCACTGGATGCTGACCCTGCTTGTCACGGTACCGGGCGGCATGCTGCTGAACGTGGCGATGAAACACACCTTCGAGCGTGCGCGGCCGCATTTCGACGAGCCGATCCTGACCCTGAGCACCTACAGTTTCCCGAGCGGCCACAGCGTTGCGGCGACGCTGCTGTACGGTCTGCTGGCCTGTTATTTCACGCGCCATGCGCGCAGCTGGGGCGCACGCGCCGCCATCGTGCTGGCCGCCTGTGCGATGGTGGCGCTGGTGGCCGGCTCGCGCCTCTACCTCGGGGCGCATTACCTGTCCGACGTGCTGGCGGGGATGGCCGAGGGCTGCGCCTGGCTGGCGATCTGCGTCACCGGCACCGCCACCTTGCGCCGGCGCCAGGCCGCGCGCGAAGGGCGCACGCACGCGCCGCGACCGACTTCCATACCTGGGGAATCCTGATGCGTACAATTATCCACTTGTCCGACCTGCATTTCGGACGCGTCGACCAGGCCCTGCTGGGCCCGTTGCGCGACCTCATCCATTCGATCGCGCCGAATGTCCTTGTCGTTTCCGGCGACCTGACCCAGCGCGCCAAGGAGGAACAGTTCGAGGAGGCGCGCGCCTTCCTCGACACCCTGCCGGGGCCGCAGATCGTGGTGCCGGGCAACCACGACATTTCGCTGTACAACGTCTTCCGCCGCTTCGTCAAACCACTCGACCGCTTCAAGCGCTACATCACCGACGACCTCGATCCGGTCTACGTGGACGAGGAGATCGCGGTGCTGGGCGTGAACACGGCCCGTTCGCTGACCATCAAGGACGGCCGCCTCAACCGCGAGCAGGTGGCGGGCATCAAGGCCCAGCTCGAGGGCGTCGACCCGAAGATCACCCGCATCGTCGTCACCCACCACCCCTTCGACCTGCCGACCAGCTTCGAGGAAAAGAACCTGGTCGACCGGGCGCAGATGGCGATGGAGGTGTTCGCCGAATGCGGCGTGGACGTGCTGCTGGCCGGCCACATGCACGTCAGCCACGCGGCCAGCACCGCCAGCCGCTACCAGATCGACGCCTATGCGGCGCTGGTGGTGCAGGCCGGCACGGCGACCTCGACGCGGGGCAGGGGTGAGGTCAATTCCTTCAATCTGCTGCGGGTCGAGCACGAGCGGGTCGAGATCGACCGCTATGGATGGGATGCGCTGACGAATTCCTTCCGCGTCATCCTTACCGAGAAATTCCTGCGCAGCGGGAATGTGTGGGCGCCGGCGGCGGAGGGGATGCTGGCGGCGGGGATTTGATTGGCTTGCAGGGTGGACGGCAGGGCCGTCCACCCTGCAGTAACCTAAACGATCAAATCCAGTACTCCGTCAACCGCGCCGCCCACTCCTTCACCCGGTCGGCCCACGGCCGGTCACGCCACTGCTCCAGCGTCACCTCTTTCGAATCGCGCAGGTCCTCGTTGAAGGCGCTTTCCATGTCGCGCCCGAAGGCCGGGTCGATCACGACCACGTTCAGCTCGTAGTTGTGGATGAAGCTGCGGCGGTCGATGTTGGCCGAGCCGATGGTTGACCAGGCGCCGTCGATCACCGCCGTCTTGGCGTGCAGCACCGCCACCTGCAGCTGGAAGATGCGCACGCCGCCCGCCAGCAGCGGCTCGTAGAAGGCGCGTCCCGCGTGCATCACGAGGCCGTGGTCGGAAACGCCCGGCAGCACCAGCTTGACGTCGACCCCGCGCTTGGCGGCCGCGACGAGGGCGTCGACGATCTGCTGGTCGGGCACGAAGTAGGCCGAGGTGATATGGACGGACTTCTTCGCTTCGTTGATCGCCACCATCAGCGACTTGTAGATCTCCGAGTGGCTGTTCGGCTCGGTGGCGAGCACGCGCACGAACTTGTCGCCGGCCGGCGCCAGGCGAGGGAAATAGTCGAGCGGCGGCAGTTCGCCGGCTTCCTGGCGCACCCAGTTGTTCACGAATGCCCATTGCAGGGTGGCCACGGCCGGACCTTCGATGCGCACATGGGTGTCGCGCCAGCCGATCTTGTCCTTGTCGACCTTGTCCGGCTTGCTGCGCGAGCGGAACAGCGAGCTGTTGGCGTAGTCGCTGCTGATGTTGATGCCACCCGTGAAGGCCACCTTGCCGTCCACCACCATGATCTTGCGGTGGTCGCGGTTGTTGATCGACCAGTTGCCCTTGGCCTTGGCCGGGTTGATCGGGTTAAAGGCAAGCAGGTTGATGCCGGCCGCGCGCATGCGGTCGAAAAATTCCTGGGGCGTGCCAAGGGTGCCGACGCTGTCGTACATCACGTTCACCGTCACGCCCTGGCGCCGCTTTTCCATCAGCAGCTCGGCGAATTGCAGGCCGATCGGGTCCTGGTCGAAGATATAGGTTTCCAGGTTGATCGAGGTGGTGGCGGCGCGCACCGCGGCCATCATCTCGCGCATGGTCGCCGGGCCGTCGAACAGCAGTTGCACCTGGTTGCCGGCAATGAGCGGCACGCCGGTCGCCTGTTCCTCGAGCACGGCCAGCGCCTTGAGGTCCCTGGTGGCGTTGGCCCAGCGCTTGGACAGCAGGTTCGATGCCTGCGCCTGCGGCAGGGTGCCGCGCGCCGTGGTGACGGTCGGGGCCGCCTTGACGGGGGTGTCCGGCAGGCGCTCGGCTTCGGGCAGGGTGCGGCAGGAGGCGACGGCGCCCAGCAGGGCAAGTGCGGCCAGCAGATATTTCATGCGTTGCTTGTTCATCTTGCTTCCCTCGTATCCATCGTGTCGGCATCGGGGACGCCGATGTCCTTCGGGCCCATGAAAAAGTCGAGCGGCGCATGCAGGAAGCGCCGGCCGAGTGCGCGCAGCAGCAGGATGCTGCGCGTGAACTGGATCTTGCGTGCCCGCAGTGCCACCGACAGCGCCAGGTGGAAGCTGACCAGCAGGTTGACCGCGCCGATCAGCGCCACGCCCAGCACCGCGTTGCCGGCCTCGGCCCATGTTATCTGATAGTCGAGGCCGACGAGCGCGGTGGCGAAATTCGCCGTTGAGAAGGTGACGTGGCGGATGTCCAGCGGCAGGCCGAGCAGGTAGCCGACGGTGCCGGTGGTGCCGAGCAGGATGCCGAAGAAGAAGTTACCCATCAGGCCACCGAGGTTGTCCTCGATGTAGCGCGCCACCCGTGCGCAGCGTTCCCGGCCGAGCAGCCAGCACAGCCAGCGCAACTGGCGCACGCGCTGGCCCATGCGCGTGTAGAGCGCCTTGTTGTCGTAGTAGCCGGAAATGAGCCCCGCCACGAACAGCCAGACGCCGGCGATGGCCGCGTAGAACAGGGCCGGGCTGTGGATGGGATCGATGTCGTGCAGCAGGTGGTGCGCCTTGTCGGGGGTGACCAGGTGGTGCCCGGTCATCTGCTGGTAGGCGAGGGCGATCACGAAGGCGGTCGGGAAGGCCACGGCGACGTTGCCCAGCACGGCGACGATCTGGGTCCGGAAGACCTTGTTGACGAGCTCGGCCATGCTGTCGAAATCGATGCGCTGGCCGTCGCGACTGTGCAGGCCGGCGGCGATGCGCTGGGCCGTCATCGCGGGCTGCTTGGTGGCGATGGTCCAGCGCAGCATGTGCACCAGCATGAAGCCGAGCGAGTAGTTCATGCTGAAGAGGAAGGCCTCGACCAGGGGCGGCGCACGCAGGTAACTCAGCAAAATCTTGAACATCGCCATGAAGCCGACGACGAAGCCGGCGCCGGCGGCGGCCTTGAACATGCCGCGCAGCTGGCCCCGGCTCTCGGCGATGTAGTGCTCGCCGGTGCGGCTGGCGTTTTCGGTGACGTTACGGGCCAGCAAGTCGATATTGTCGCGGAACAGCCCGCGTACCCGGTACTTCGTGTTGTGCGCTTCGACCAGCTCCTGGGCCAGCTCGACGGCGGCGGCGCGGCGCGCCGTCAGCGGGCGCGGCGGCTGGGGCGTATACGCGGCCGCGACCAGCGCGCCGGCCTCCGGCGCCTGCGTACCGGGCACCAGCGAACGGGAGCCGGGCACGGGGGCCGGCGCAGGCAGCGCCAGGGGCTCATCGGAAACATGGGGGGCGTGCGGCCCGGCGCCGGAGCCCTGGTCGCGGCCGTCGTCGCTGAGGTCGACCAGGAACAGCAGCTTGCGCAGGCGGCCGATGCTCTGGGTAATCGCCACCAGCACGTAGGTCAGGGCGACGCTGGTGCCGAAGGAAAGCGAGTTGCGGCGGATCTTGGCGATCACGTCCTCGCACTGGTCGAGCATCACCAGCAGGTGGCGCGCGTCTTCCGGCTGGGTCGAGCTGCCTTCCAGGAAGCGGCCGTATTCGTCGAGGTAGCGGTTGACCTCGATGTTCTGCATCAGGAAGGGCGAATCGAAATCCTCGATCTCGCTGTAGCTGTGCACCAGGCGCGGTTCCAGCCCGAGCGCGCAGACCCGGCAGGAGAGCGTGCGGATCGCGTCCAGCATGCCCAGCAGCGTGACCAGGCGCGCCCGGTCGGGGGCGGCGTCGAGCGGCGGCGGGGCGTCGGCGACCACGTCGAACAGGGCCAGCCATTCGGCGTCCGGCACCGAACGCACCCATTCGTAGTCGTTGTCCGCATACAGCACCTGGTCGAGCGCGTCCGACAGGTAGAGGTCGTCGAGCGCCGGCGGCAGCACGCGGTAGGAGATCCTGCGTTTGAGCTCGGTGAAGAAGCCATCGTTCGAGAGGATGCCGATGTCGCTGTAGAGGCTCGTATGGCGGCGCTTTTCCAGCATGGTAACGATATAGCTGCGCAGCGCCCAGGCCTGTTCGGGATTGCCGCGCAGGAGCTGGGTGAGCGTGCGCACCGCCTCGACTGCGCGTGCGCGATGGCGGCGGCGCGGCCGCAAGCTGTCGACCAGCTCGACCAGCAGGTCGATGCGGTCGCTGTGCGGGTCGATCCGTTCAAGAATGGCAAGCATACAAATTCCGTTTCCCTGGAGCGTACAGTGTACGCGCTGGGGCTGCTGGAACTTGGTACGGCAGCGAACAAAGGATGAGTGATCAGCGGATGGTAGGGTGGACGGGTCTCTCGTCCACGCGTTCAACGAACGATGAAAACCGCAGTGCGGCCTAATATCCGCTGGTTGCACGCGTGGACGGCAAAGCCGTCCACCCTACGAGGTCTCTCAGGTAAACGCCAGCAACAGCCAGGTCAGCAGCGCCCCGACGCTCCAGCTGACGACGCCCAAGGCGACCGCCGTGGCCAGCGCGCCGTTCCATTCGCGCCGCGCGTAGGCGCGCCCGAAGCGGCGCCGCACCAGCTGCCATTGCGGCGCCGCGGCCGCCAGCAGCCACAGGCCCAGCCAGGCGATCGGCAGCCAGTGCGCCAGGGGAAAGTTGCCGTTCACGCGGTGGTCGATGGCGCCGGCGAACAGTTGCAGCGCCAGCATGGCCAGGCTGGCGCGCAGCCAGCGCCGTGCCGCGGTGGCCGCGCGCCGGTCGCCCAGCGCCTGCCAGTTGCACATCAGGAGGTAGGAACCGAACACCGGCGTGAAGACGAGGCTCCAGACGGCGACGGCGGACGGACGCCACAGCGCCGTTGCATCGTTCGCAGCTTCGCGCAGGAGGACATCCGGCGCGGCCGCGGCAGGGGTATCGAGCATGGTGGCCTGAAGAAATGTTGCTAGTGGGAAGCAACATGATCACGCCTTCGCAGCCGCAAAATATTGCGCGCGCTCCAATCGGCGCCGCCACCCGAGCGCTTTTACAACAGGGCCGCCGCGTCAGCCCGCCAGGCCGAGGAGGTGCAGCTGCAGGTATTGCAGCAGCACGACCGTCTTGGCGTCCTCGATCTCGCCGCTGCGCATGCGCGCAAGCGCATCGTCGATGCCGAGCTCGAGCACTTCGATGTCCTCGCCTTCGTCCTGCTTGCCGCCGCCATCGCCGCAACGGTCTTCGGGACGGTATTCGCCCACGAAATAATGCACGCGCTCGGTGATCGTGCCGGGGCTGGCGAAGAGCGTCATCACGGGATGCAGGTCGTTCACCCGGTAGCCCAGCTCCTCGGCGACCTCGGCACGGATGCGCTCGAGCGGATCGGCCCCTTCGAGCATGCCGGCGACGGTCTCGATCATCCAGCCGTGGTGCCCGCCAACCCGCGCGCCGATGCGGAACTGGCGCGTGAGCAGCACGGTGCGGCGCTCGCGGTTGTAGAGCAGGGCGGTGACGCCGCTGTCGCTGGCATACACTTCGCGGTCCTGGCGCTGCATGCCGCCGTCGGCGCGGCGCTGCTCGTAGGCGACCTTCTTGAGGGGGAAATATTCGTCGGACAGGACCTGCTCGTCGACGATGCGGATCGGGTCGTCTTGCATGCGCGGCTCCGGGCTGGGGACGGGGAACGAGCATACACGACAGGCCTGCCGCGCCACGCACGCGAGCGAAGGCAGGGCGCGGCCATGAAAAAAGCCGCCCGGCTTGCGCGGGGCGGCTTTCAGGTCAGGCTAGAGGTTCGATCAGAACTTGTAGCTGGCGGTCAGGCGGAAGGTGCGGCCCATGCCGTTGTGCAGCTGGGTGTTGAAACCGTCGGTGCCGGCGGCCGGATCGTACGGAGCCGCGTTGTCGAACAGGTTACGCACGTTCGCCGCCAGGGTCCAGTTCTTGAAGCCGGTGTAGGCGTAGGACACGTTGGCCGTGGTCCACTCGTTCACCGAGCACTCGTCCGTCCAGTTGCTGAAGCGGTCCAGGCCGCCCAGGCTGTAGGCGCCCTTCGGCTGGCCCTTGCCGTAGTAGCAGTACGGGACCGGGTAGGTCACGTCGTTGTCGGTACGGCGCAGCAGCGAGACCGGGCCCACGTAATCGATCGAGCCGGTCAGCGAGTGCACGCCGCGGGTCCAGTTCGACGACAGCGACCAGCGGTGGCGCGGGATGTCGCCGACCGAGGTGGCCCAGTCGGAGATGCCGCCGCGGGTGCCCACCAGGTTGGCTTCGACTTCGCCCGGACGCTCCGAACGCTTGTAGGTCAGTGCGTAGTTCCAGTCGAACTTGGTCGAGACGCGGCCCTTGTCGCCCAGCGACAGGCGGTGCGTGACTTCGAAGTCCAGGCCCGACACTTCGGTGGCGCCCTGGTTGACGTAGTAGCGGTTGACGGCGGTCAGCGGACCGGTGCCCGCGATCGGGTTGCCCGATGCGTCGGTCAGGAAGGTCGCCGGGTTGGTGCCGCGGATGGCCAGGCCCGGGTACAGGTCCGGGTGGTCGACCACATAGCCCGCCGACAGCAGCGCGGTTTCGTCTTCCTTGCGAATACGGTAGTAGTCGATCAGGATGTCGAGGTTGCGGGTCGGGTTGATGATCGCGCCGAACGAGAAGCTCTTCGAGGTTTCCGGCTTCAGGTCGGGATTGGCGCGCGACATGCTCGAGATGCGGCGCGAGCAGTCCGAGGTATCCGCGCCTGGCAGCGGATTCTTGCCGTCCGGGCAGCGCAGGGTGTCGGTCAGGGTCGAGAACGACTGCACGCCGCCTTCGGCGATCTGCGACAGGGCAGGCGCGCGGAAGCCTTCGGCGTAGCTCGAACGGAAGGTCAGCTTGTCGTTGACGGCCCACTTGGCGCCGACTTTCGGCACGAAGCTCGATTCGGTCGGGTACTTGTCGTAGCGGCCGGCGAAGTCCATCTCGAAGTTCTTCGTGAACGGGGTACGCACTTCGACGAAGGCCGACTTGACCAGGCGCTCGCCTTCGACCAGCGAGTTGGCCAGGCCGAGGATGGTGCCGGTTTGGGTCGCCATGTCCGGGGTCATCGACAGCTTTTCCTGGCGGATTTCGCCGCCGAAGGCCACGCCGATGTCGCCGCCGGCCAGCTTGCCGACCGTGGTCGAGGCTTTCGCGTCGAGCTGGGCCACTTGTGCGTAACCGGTGTTGACGACGTCGCGGGTGGCGCTCGGGTCGGCCGCGGTCTGGGCCAGGGTACGGTTTTCGGTCAGGATGCGGTTGATGGTCGGCAGGTACAGCATGCCGCGCATCGTTTCCGTACGCTCGCTGCGGTTCAGCAGGAGGGCGCTTTCCCAGTCAAAGTTGCCGGTCGTGCCCTTGACGCCGGCCAGCAGGCGGCCTGCTTCGTTGACGTTGCGCGAACCGCCGTTGGTGTTGGTGAAGCGGTAGGCCAGGGCCGCGCGCGAATCCGCCCACGGGTTGTCCGGGTGGCCGGCCGGCAGGATCAGCTGATAGTCGCTCGGCAGGCCGTTGGTGCGGAACACGGTCGTTGGCGCGGTCGAGCTGATGGTCGACGGGTTGCCGGTGTATTCGCGATCGACGCGGGTGTAGCCCAGTTCGGCGAAGGCCGTGATGTCCGGGGTGATCTGGAAGGTCAGCTTGCCGAGCAGGTTGGCGTCCTTGCCCTTGCTCTGCGCTTCGTAGTTGTTCCAGATGTCGTAGTTGCAGAACGTGCGGCCGTTCAGGATCGAGGTGGCCGACAGGTTGTGCTTGACGGTGTCGCCGGTGATCTGCTGCGACGGGTCGCAGCCGAGGCGGTTGACGATGTTGGCGCGGTTGGCGTACGTGGTGGCAAACGCGCCCGGACGCAGTTCGCGGAAGAAGAACGGCTGGTTCGACACATAGCTGCCGTACTCGTTCAGGCGCGAGTTGATGTCGGCGTACATCTCCTGTGCGATGTCCTTGACGTCCTTGGCGCCGGTGCGGCCGCGCTGGGCCAGGTCGAAGCTGAGGAAGGCGTTGTAGCGGTCTTCCGCCAGGTCGCCGCGGCCGAACACGCCGCTGATGTTGTTGCGGTTGAACTCGCCGTCGTCGTTGGCGCTGACGGTGGCCTTCAGTTCCGCGCCCTGGTAGTTGTTCTTGGTGATGAAGTTGATCACGCCGGCGATCGCGTCGGAACCGTACACGGCCGAGGCGCCATCCTTGAAGATTTCGACGCGTTCGAGAGCCGAGACCGGGATGCTGTTCAGGTCATACACGGCCGACTTGCCCTGGTTCGGGTCGGCGTAGGCCGATGCCGTGATGCGGCGGCCGTTCAGCAGGACGAGGGTCGAGGACGAGCCGAGGCCGCGCAGCGAGGCGGTCGAGGCGCCTTTCGAGAAGCTGCCGTCGGTGATGTCGTTCGAGGTACCCGAGCCGAAGGCCGGGATCGAGTGCAGCAGTTCGGCGACGGTGTTGGCACCGGTCGCTTCGATCTGCTTGGCGGTCAGGGTACCGACCGGCGAGGAACCTTCCTTGTCGGCGCGCTTGATGTTCGAGCCGGTCACGTACACCTTCTGGACCGGTGCGGCAGCTTCCTGCTGCGCGAAGACGACGCCCGACGATGCGAGGGTCATGGCGACAGCGATGACGCTGCGCTTTACTACGAATTGCTGCTTAGTCAAAAAAAATCTCCGATACATCTTCTGAAAACACGAACCGCCCCGGCGCGGGACCGTGGGGCCTTGCTGCTGTGACGCTTCGTACTTGTTGCTGTGGACAGAGTGCTCGAACAGCCGAGCGCGCCTGAGGGCGACATAAAAGCATTTCAGATAAACAAAAGTCAAATCGATCTGAACTTTTGTTAGTCGAATACAACAGCTATAAATCGGGGTGATGGACGCATAGACGAAACATGTCTAGTCGACCAGACAGGCGGGCGCCGGGAAGGGAGGAAGGAGAAGCGGGATGGGACAAAAAAACGCCCACGGCGTGCACGCGCGGGAAGCGCATGCAGGACGTGGGCGGGGACGGCGTTTAGCCGCGTGCCGGTTCGGCGACGTAGATCTCGACGCGGCGGTTGCGTGCGCGGCCCGCGTTGTCGGTGTTCGAAGCGATCGGCTCGCGGTCGGCGCGGCCTTCGATGCTGATGCGGCTTGGGTTCACGCCACGGCCGGCCAGGTAGTCACGGGTACGCGCGGCGCGGTCGACCGACAGCGGCTGGTTGATGGCCGCGGTGCCGGTGTTGTCGGTGTGGCCGATGATGACCACGTTGGTGGCCGGGTTCTCGTTCAGCGTCTGGGCGAAGCGCTCCAGCACAGGCTGGAAGTTCGGCTTGATGTCGGCGCGGCCGGTGTCGAAGGAGACGTCGCTCGGGATGTCGAGCTTCAGGCGGTTGTCGGAGGTCTGGCTGACCTGCACGCCGGTGCCGCGGGTGGCCTGTTCCATTGCCTGCTTCTGGGCTTCCATGCGCTTGGACCAGATGTTGCCGATCACGGCGCCGGCGGCGCCGCCGATGACGGCACCCTTGGCCGTGCGGTTGCTGCCGCCGCCGCCGGTGGTGCCGCCGATCAGCGCGCCCAGGGCCGCACCGGCGCCGGCGCCGGTCGCGGTGCCACGCTGGGTAGCGCTCATGTCGGCACAGCCGCTGACGCCGACGGCGAGGATGGTGGCGGCAACGATGGATTTGGTCAGGTTCTTTTTCATATGATTCTCCTAAGAAGAAAATCCGTTTCGTGGGCGCACCCGCAGGGCACGTCCGCGAAACGGATTGGTAAAACAACTACAAAACGTGCATGGTACAACATTCAATCTGGGTTACTGGCTATATGCCTCGGCCGCTGATCAGGCGAACCAGGATCATGATGACGGCGACGACCAGCAGGATGTGGATGAAGCCGCCGATCGTGTACGAGGTGACCAGGCCGAGCAGCCACAGGACGATCAGGACAATGGCGATGGTGTAGAGCATGATGTGTCTCCTCATTCAATGTGCGCGGTATCGCGCCGTGAATGCAGTATCTATCGCCATGCTCAGCAAAACCGTACGTTGGCGTACATTCGGTGCAAAAATGTCAGTACACCCATCAGGCACGCGACCCCGGACGCGCCGTGCGCTCCGGATGCAGTCCCGGCACCCAGCCCATGAAGCCGAGCAGGCCGACGATGCCGATCAGGCAGGTCAGCAGGCCGCCGCTGACGAGGAAGAAGGCGTCGTGCGCCGCCACGTCCTGCGCCGGCTCGGGCGGTAGCGCCGACACCAGTCCAAATCCCGTCACGACCAATCCCCATACGATGATGCCGATCCAAGCAAGGCTATTCATGGTGATCCCCTTTTTGTTGGTTGTCCACCGCCAGCCGTGCCGGCCGGGTGTACTGCCATTGTCGGGCTAGCTCAGCAGTATTTCCGTGCGGTGGCGCACATTGCACTGGGGAAAAAATCAAGCCCGGCAATCCATTGGACCGCCGGGCCTGGTAAGGGGTGAAACCAGAGGGGAAAGCAGGATCAGGCGGCGCGCAGGCGGCCCTTCACGATGCGCACGCGGTCGCCGCTGCGCCATTGCGGCTCGTTGGCCAGGTTGAAGGTGCGCAGGGTGCCGTCGTCGAGGCGGACCCGCACTTCCCAGGTGGTGGTGGCCTTCATGTTGCCCTCGACCTGGTTGCCGACCACGGCGCCGCCGACCGCGCCGGCGACGGTCGCAAGCTGGCGCCCGGTGCCGCCGCCGACCTGGTTGCCGAGCAGGCCGCCGATGACGGCGCCGCCCGCCGCGCCAAGGCCGCTGCCCTGGGCGCGCTGCTTGATCGCGCGTACCGATTCGATGTTGCCGCAGTTGCCGCACCATTTCGGCTCGGCGGGCTCGGCAGCGGCGACCTGCACCGGCTTCGGTTTGACGACCGTACGCGGCTCGGGGCGCGGTGCAGGCTCCGGTTCATAGCGCTCTGCGGCCGACGGGCTGTAGCCTTGCGCGAGCTGCTGTGGCGGATAAGCGGGAGCGGCCGGCATCGCGGGCTGTGCGGGGATGCCTTGTGCCAGCTGGGCCATCTCGGCGCTGGTCGCGCCCGGGGCAGGCTGCTGTCCGGCGGAAGGCAGGCTCGAGGCAAGCGTGGCGCGTTCGGCCTCGGTCAGCTGGCGGTTGGCGTTGCCGCCGATCGAGGACGGGATCCAGCCCATGATGGCCGCCGTGCCGACCAGGCAGAACAGCACGACGGCGAGCGCCGCCAGCAGCAGGAGCGGATGGTGCTGGCGACCCGCCGGAGGAGTAGGAATATTGTTGTTCATGGTGAGTCCTTCACGTGGTTTGGGGGCTGCGCAGGGCCTTGTGCCCTGCTGATTGGCCGACATGAAGATTGTCCCGAGGAACAACAGGGTATTCCGTGCGTCACCGAACATACTTCCCCTATCAGAGCATTTAACCTGATCCAAATTGTTTGCAAATGTATCTGTCGCCCCGTTCCAGCCTTCGCCGGGACGGAAAAATCAACCGAGAGGGTCCGATGAATTTTGCCGCTACTCCCGAGGTCGCCGAGCACAATGCCAACTTGCTGCTGGCCGCGCTCCCGCCGCAGGAGCTGGCCCAGGTGCTGCCGATGCTCGACCCCGTGCATGTCGAGGCAGGGGAGGTGCTGGGCGAGGCGGGCGATCCCATCCGCTACATCTATTTTCCTCACGACTGCCTGATCTCACTGCTGGGCGTGGCGGGCGGGCGCATGACGCTCGAGGTGGGCCTGGTCGGGCGCGAAGGCATGCTCGGCGCGACGGTGGCCCTGGGCCATGAAACAGCCCAGGTGCGCGCCGTGGTGCAGCGTCCGGGCAGCGCGAGCCGCATGGACAGCGCCGCCTTCCGCAGCGAGTTCGCCCGCAACGGCGCGCTCCAGCGCGTGCTCTACCGCTATACCGACAGCCTGCTGGCGCAGGCGATCCAGATCGCCGTGTGCAGCCGCTTCCACGTGCTCGAGGCACGCCTGGCGCGCTCGCTCCTGATCACGCGCGACCGCCTGCAGTCCGACAAGTTCCACCTCACCCACGAGTTCCTCGCCCATGCCCTGGGCGTGCGCCGCGTCGGCGTCACCAAGGCCGCCAGCGCCTTGCAGCAGCAGGGACTCATCATCTACAGCCGCGGCAACATCGAGATCCTCGACGCCGAAGGGCTGGCGGCGGCGGCCTGCACCTGCTACGAGATTGTCAAGGATGCGGGGGCAGGGGCCCTGTCGAGCGCGTTCGTGTAGCTTACCTTGTCGGCATGCCGTGCGGTATGCATCGGTACGACCGCGTGGGCTCGAGAGCCCACCCTACGCCTCTGCAAAAACCGTAAATGAAGTATGCGTTTGTAGGGTGGGCACTTGTGCCCACGCGGTCGTGCAGGTGAGCAGCCCTGGCTCAACATAGCCCCACAAAACGCAACGACCCGCTTGCGCAGTACGCAAGCGGGGCGTGTCGTGTGTTTGCCTGGGTGGTGCTACGTGGTGCTGCTTAGTTGGTCTTGCCGGCCTGGTTGCCGACGACGCCGCCGACGGCTGCGCCGCCAACCACGCCCGCAGCGCTGCCGCCGGTCAGGGCGCCGCCGATGACTGCGCCGGCGCCGGCGCCGACCGCAGTGGCCTTGTCCTGATGCGACATGCTCGAGCAGCCGGCCATGCCGAGTGCCAGGGTTGCCAGGGTAGCGCTCACTGCCAGGTGTTTGATCGTCTTCATATTGCTCTCCTTTGGTGGGGTTTACTTCAGGCGCAGGTCGTTTTTCACCGACTTCACGCCCTTCACTGTGCGGGCAACCGACGCTGCGGTTGCCACGCTGTCCGCCGAGCTCACATACCCGCTCAACTGGACAATGCCTTCGCGGCTGGCGACATCGATGTCAGCCGACTTCAATTCCGGACTGCTGCCGATGGCGGCCTTTACGTTGGTCGCAATCGCCGCATCGTCGACGGCTGGCGGCGGTGCCGGCGGGCTGCTTCCGCAGCCTGCCAGCGTGCCGCCCATCGTCAGGGCCGCCAGCAGTGCCATGGCCGGTTTCCAATGCCTCATGCGCTTTCCTCGATGCAGAGTTGTTGTTCCGTCCATGCCTGCAGACTACGCTTGGCGAAAGGCAGAGTCTGTTCGGCAACACACACTGCGCCCCCTTTGCTCATCAGCGGTCCTGGGCCTTGCCCGGCGGGGGCGCGGTCGGCTTTTGCCTGGCCAGCGCGACCAGGCGGCCGCAGTCGCTGTTCTCGCCCGGCCCCGCATTGATCAGCGGGATCAGCGCCGCCACCGGCGCCGCCGCGGCCGCCAGTACCGCGGCGCCGCCCGCCTTCAGGGCCAGCACGCCCTTGTCGACCGACACGTCGGGCTTGCTGAAGGGGCCGCGCACGTACAGCGGCGCGCGCAGGGTAAACAGGCGCAGCGCCTTGGTGTCGGGCTTGATCGTCAGGTCCATCTGCTCGTTCGCCAGGTTCACCGTGCCGTTCACGCGGATGATCGCCTCCTGGGTGTCGACGACGAAGACCTGCGACTGCATCACGCCGTCGTTCACGTTGAAGTCGGCCGCCAGGCAATTGAGCTGCACGGGCCTGTCGCCGAAGAGCTTGGTGACGATGATGTTGCCGACGTTCAGGCCCGCCATTTCGAGCAGCATCTTGCTGATCGTGCCCTGGTTGACCAGCGCCTTGACTTCGCCGTCGGACGAGCCGAGCAGGGACGCGACCGAGGTGCCGGTGGCCGACAGCTGGGCGTCGCCGTTGATCGTGCCGACCGTGGCCTGCATCTTCTCGATGGTCGGGAACAGCTGCTTGATCTCGATCTTGCGCGCCGTGACCTTGGCGGTGGCCGCGATCGTATTGCCCTTGGCGCCGCTGCCGTCGAGGCGGATGGTCGAACGCAGGGTGCCGCCGGCCACGCCGAAGTCGAGCGGGGCGAGGGTGATCACGCCGTCCTTCATGATGAGGTGGGTCGAGAGCTTGGAGATCGGCAGGGTCTTCTCGCGGATGATGCGCTCGGCCGTGTAGCGCACGTCGGCGTCGATCGCCTTCCAGCGCTCGGTGCGGAATTCCTCGACCGGCAGCACCTTGCCGCCCGGCTGCACCGCCTCGACGCCGCGCGCCTTCTTGCTTTCGTTCGAGTCGCCGCCGATCAGGGGCGCGAGGTCGGAGAACACCAGCTGGCGCGTCGCCACGTTGCCGCTCAGCTTGGGACGCGGCTTGCCGCCTTCGAACACCAGCTTGCCGGAAATGTCGCTCGAGCCGACCTTGCCCTTGAAGCGGTCGTAGGTCCAGCGGCCGTGCTCGCGGTCGAGTTCGCCCTTCAGGTGGCCGGAGGTCGAGAAGGCCGGGGTCTCCGGTAAGGTGATCTTCGTGAAGTTGTACAGCCGCGCCATGCTGCGCCCGGCCAGTTCGAGCTGCAGGTCGACCGCCTTCAGCTTGGCCGGGCTGGTGACCGTGCCTTCGATGGCGATGCGGCTGGGGCCGCTGCGCATGTCGGCCTGGACCGGGTAGGGCGTGTTCTGGTCCTTCAGCGACAGCACCTGGCCGACCTTGCCCCCGCCGGTGACGGGCGCGCCGTTGTAGCTGCCCGTGACCTTGAAGCCGACCCCGTATTTCGGGTCCTTGTCGAGGGTGCGCACCTGGGCCGTGATATCGGCCTTGGTGACGGCGTCGACGACGCGCACCACGCCGTCGGTCAGCACTACCCGTTCGAGGTCGAGCTGCCACTTCGATTCCGTGTCCTTCTTCTTGTAGACCCAGTTGTAGTGGGTGCTGTCGGTGCGCTGCAGCTCGACGTAGGGCGAATCGAAGCGCAGCACGGGAATGCCGATCGTGTGGTGCAGCAGCCCGAGCGGGTTGAGCGAGAACGAGAACTGGCGCACCCGCGCCATGTCCGCCTGCTTCATGTTGGCCGGGTTGCCGACGTGGACGTCGTTGGCGATCAGGTGCGGCCAGGGCAGCCAGTCGCGCAGGTGGCGGTCGGCCGGCGCCATGCGGCGCGCCGGGATTTCCCATTGCACCGCGAGATTGCCGCGGATCGCGAAGGGACGTTCGATGGCTTCGCTGACCTTCGCATTGAGCCAGGGCCTGGCCTTGTTCCAGTCGAAAGTAAGGATAAAAATGATAGCGATGACGGGGATCGCGATCAGGGTAGCGAGGAGGCCGAAGAGGATTTTTTTCTTGTTGCCGCCGCCTTGCTTGTGCGCTCCGCGCTGGGGTGTGGTATCGGGCATGACGATCCTTCGTGGGGTTCGGTCGTGCGGCCAGCTTAGCGCAAAGGCCCCGGTCATCAATGTGCGATGCCGCACGCTGAAAAGGATGAGCGCCGCACGGGCGCTCCCATCCTTGGTCTATGTGCGGCAGCGTACCGAACTGGACCAGTAACAGGTTTATAACTTCAACAACTTCCTAACATCCCAGGAGAAATGACATGAAAGCAATTCGCCCAATGAACGGCCTTGCCCAGGCAGCCGCCGTGGCTGCCGTTCTGGCACTGAGCGCCTGCGCCAGCCAGAAGGCGCCGGCCACGGCCGACGTGGCGGTGTCGCGCAATGCGGTCGCCAATGCGGTGCAGGCCGGTGCGGCCGAGCTGGCGCCGGCCGAGATCACGGCAGCGCGCGCCAAGATGATGCGCGCCAACGAAGCGCTCGCGGCGAAGGATTACAAGCTGGCGCGCGAACTGGCGATGCAGGCCCAGGCGGACGCCCAGCTGGCCCAGAGCAAGGCCGCTTCGGCCAAGGCGACGGCAGCCTCGAACGCGCTCAACGAAGACCTGCGCGTGCTGCGCCAGGAAGTCGAGCGCGCCAACTCGCAGTAAGACGATGCTGCCTGCGGGCTGTCCGCGGGTTGCCAGCTGATTTTCCAGCTTTGCCAGCGGCGCAGCGCCGGTTGCATGCCGACACCATCGGCTCCCGGCCTTGCGCCAGTCGATAGAACACCAACGCGCCGCCATGGCGCCACCGGAGGGCAAGATCATGAAAGTACCATTCTTCAAACCGGCCGTCTTCGCCAGCGCGATCCTGCTGGCCGCCTGCAGCACCACCCCGACCACCACGCCGACGCTGGACCAGGCGCGCGCCGATTTCGTTGCCGCCAATAACAACCCGCAAGTGTCGAGCTATGCGCCGCTGGAATTCAAGCAGGCCAGCGACGCCCTGAACGCCGCCAACACCGCGGCCGCCAAGAAGGAAAGCCTGGAAGACATCGACCGCCTCGCCTATGTGGCCAAGCAGAAGATCGCCACCGCCCAGGAAGTGGCGCGCGCCAAGGCCGCCGAGGCCGAGATCGCCAACGCCGCCAGCGAACGCAATGCCGTGCGTTTGGAGGCGCGTACCGCCGAGGCGGAACGTGCGAAACGCGAGGCAGAGGCAGCCCAGGCCGCGGCCGCCGCCGCCCAGCAGCAGGCCGCCAGCGCCCAGGCGCAGGCCAGCGCCGCCCAGGACCAGGCCCGGATGATGGCCGAACGCACCGCCCAGCTCGAAGCCATGCTGGTCGAACTGCAGGCCAAGAAGACCGAGCGCGGCATGGTCGTCACCATCGGCGACGTGCTGTTCGCCACCGGCAAGGCCGAGCTGACGCCGAACGGAATGTCGACCCTGCGCAAGCTCGCCGACGTGATGGCGCAGAACCCGGAGCGGTCTGTGCTGGTCGAAGGGTTTACGGACAGCACCGGCAGCTCGAGCTACAACCAGGATTTGTCGCAGCGCCGCGCGAACGCCGTCGCGACCGCCCTCGGCAGCATGGGCGTGCCGCGTGACCGCATCGCCATGCGCGCCTACGGCGAAGCCTTCCCTGTCGCACCGAACGACAACGCCGGCAACCGCCAGCTGAACCGCCGCGTCGAGATCGTGCTGTCGAACGACGCCAACCCGATTCCGCCGCGCACGGCAGGGCGCTGATTCATCTTCGATTTTTAAGGAAACATCATGGAACAGAACACAACGTCGTTGGCACATGGCTTCGACGTCGAGGCGATCCGCCGCGCAGCAGCCAACCTCGATGACGGCGCCGTCACCGCGGGCTACCAGGCCGACCGCGAGGCGGTCATCGCGATGCTCAACGATGCGCTCGCCACCGAGCTGCTGTGCGTGCTGCGCTACAAGCGCCACTACTACACCGTGGCCGGCCCGGGTAACGGCGAGCTGAAGGCCGAGTTCCTCGAGCATGCCCAGCAGGAACAGGAACACGCCGACCGCATCGCCGAGCGCATCGTGCAGCTGAACGGCTCGCCGAACTTCAATCCGGCCACGCTCACGGCGCGCTCGCACGCCGAGTACGACGATTCGGAAGATACGCAAGCCATGGTACGCGCCGACCTGATCGCCGAGCGCGTCGCGATCGAATCCTATCGCCAGATGATCCAGGCGATCGGCGACAAGGACCCGACCACGCGCCAGATGCTGGTCGAGATTCTTGCCGTCGAGGAAGAGCACGCCGACGACATGCGCGATTTCCTGGTTCCCTGATTTTTACCTCTTCAATACCACCATAACCAACAACAGGAGTTCATCATGCTAGACACCACCACCCGCGGCAGCGCCCGCTCGATCGACAGCGGCCTCCAGAATGCCGGCGCCGACATGAAGCTGCTGGTCAAGGACGCCCAGGCGATGCTGACTGCCGCCGCTTCGCTGACTGGCGACAAGGCCGACGAACTGCGCACGCGCGGCATGGAACTGCTGGACCGCGCGATGGGCAAGGCCAGCCAGTACCAGGGTCAAGCTGTCGTGAAGAGCAAGGAACTGGCCCAGACTGCCGATGTCTACGTTAAGGACAACCCGTGGCGCACCGTCGCAGCCGCAGCGAGCGTCGGCCTGCTGGTCGGCATCCTTCTTGGTCGTAAATAACGAGCGCCGGAGAACACCATGGAAAAGACCGAAACCGTCGTGCATGGGCCCGGACTCATGGGCGGAATTTCCGGCCTGGCCAAGAACCTGTTCGGCCTGGTCGTGTCCCGCGTGGAGTTGGCGGCGCTCGAGATGTCGCAGGTGCGTAACCACGTGATCGAGCTGCTGGCGCTGTTTGCCGGCGCGGTCCTCGCCGTGTGGTTCGCCATCGCCTACGGCACCGCAACCATCGTGGCGCTGGCCTGGGACTCCTGGGGCTGGAAGATCCTGCTGGTGATGTTCCTGGTGTTCCTGGTGATCACGGTCGTACTCGTGATGCGGGGAATGGCCATGCTCAAGCAGGGCAAGCTTGCCTTCCCTGAAACGATGAACGAACTGCGGGCCGACCGCGACGCGCTGCTCTGAGCGGCGACCACACAGGGGAGCGAACATGGAAAAACATAACCACAAGGACGAGCCTACCGGCCTGGCCGGCCACAAGCACAGCCGCGATCCCGTCACGCGCATGGCAGAGCTCAAGCGCGAGGGCGAGTTCTTCCGTGCCGGCGTCACCTACGCCAAGGCACAGGTAAAGCACGGCGCGCGGCCCGAAGTCATGCTACATTCTGCCTTAGACCATGCGACATGGGCGTTGCGGGCACGGGCTGATGCTTTGCTGAAACCCACGGGCACGAGCGTCTCGGTGCTGATGCCTTATGCGCTGGGTGCATTCAACTTCGTGCGCCAGCGCCGGATGGGCAAGCAGGTCGTTGCCGGTACGGTACTGATGGCGGTCGCAGGCTGGTTCATGAAGCGGCGCCGCATACAGCGCGGCGAGGAGTGATAGTACGACGCTGTGATCGTGAAGGGCAGGGACGTCGTGCTTGCCCGGTGCGGACTGAGTGAAGGCTTAGTGCGGCCTTGGTGCAAGGCCTCATGCTGGCGCTTCGCCGGCACGAGGTCCGGTAGTATCGGGGTGGTCGGTCAGTCGGCCGTCGCCCTGTTGGCGTCAGGGCCTTCCTGCCGGCCCGTGGAGATCGGCAGGGGCCTTGGCCAAGTGTTTCCGATGCGTCAGGCGCGGGTCGCCGGACGAAGTGCAGTACAGAATATGGTGGGGCTTGAGCGGCGTCGCAATCATTGATTGGACGCCGTCTTTTTTTGTGCGGTGTGCGTCGCCGGCCGCGTCTACAGACGATTGCGACTACCAGGCAAGACACACGGACACGCGCTGTCAAGAAAAACGCCGTTCCGATGCGATTCGAAGCGGCGTTTTCACCCTGTCCTGGCCTGCTGGCCGTGCAGCCCAACCCCTCAAGTCCCCGGCCGCGCCGGCGCTTCCGCGCGCAGCAAATTCATTTCCTTTTGCCAGGTATCCTGGGCCGCCTTCAGGCACGCCGGACGCTCCGCCGCCGGTCCCTGGCGGCAAGCATTCTTCGCCTCGTCCAGCGCCGCGCCAATCTCCTTCTGGCGGGTGCGCATGCGCTGCGCGCCGTTGGCGTCTTCCTGGTACCAGCGCACCGGGTCGCCGCTGGCGATTTCGCGCGCCTGCTTGGCCGATGCGGCCGGGGACACCGTCGCGTCGCTGCTGCCGGCTTGCGGCGATTGTGCCGCTTGCGGCGTTTCCGTCCCCGTAGCCTGCGCCATCGCGTTGTGCGCGCCCGCGCAGGCGCCGGCCAGCAGGCAGGCGGCCAGCATCCGTTTCACATCCAGTCGAGCATCCATGTTTTCCTCACTATCAATGCAACAGGCCGGCAAGAGCCGGCCCGTCAGCGATCCGTTCATCTATACCGGATGAAGGATCAGTAGCGGTAGACGCGGCCGTCGACCAGGCGCACGCGGTTACCCACGCGCAGGTCGTAGACGCTGTCCTGGACCACGGTGCGGTATTCGCCGTTGTCCATGCGCACGTTGACCTGGTACATCTCCTGGCCGTTGCCAGCCGCGCGGTTGCGCTCGACGTTATTGCCGATGGCTGCGCCGGCGACGCCGCCCGCCACGGTCGCCGCGGTACGGCCGCTGCCGCTGCCGACCTGGTTGCCCGCCAGTGCGCCCACCAGGCCGCCGACGATCGCGCCGGCGCCGCTGGTGCGGCCATCGCCGGCCTGGGTCACCTGGATCGATTCGATGGTGCCGTAGCCCATCGATGCGGTGTTGCTGTAGCCGCCGGCGTAACCGCCGCTGGCATAGCCGCCGCTGCCATAACCGTTGTTATACGAAGGCGAACTGGCGCAGCCCGAGATCAGGGCGCCGGCCGCGACCACAGCGGCAAGGGTACGAATCGGTTTCATATTGTTCTCCTGGCAAAAGATGTGAGCCAAGAATAGGACCGTGCTCAACGTGAGTCTGTGCGATCACGCACCATCAGTTGCCACTTTGCTATGTGTCCTCAACATCTCGTTGTTGTGTTCGACAGCGAACAGAAACCAGCGCGCGATCGGCGTACAACATCGTTAGCGTGTTGACAATTGGAGAACAAAAGCATGAAGACAAAAATGAAAAATATACATGCGCTGCTGGTCATCGGGGCAGCCCTGCTGTGGTCCTCCCATACCCGCGCCCAGGTCGTCGCCCAGCCCGTGCCGGACGCCAAGACCGCCTACCACACGGCACGCGACGCGGCGGCGAGCGCCTACAAGGCGGCACGCGCCCGTTGCGATACCGTGACCGGCAATCCGCGCGACGTGTGCGTGGCCGAGGCCAAGGCCGAGCGGGTCCGGGTCGAGGAAGAGGCGGGCGCCGCCTACAAGAACACCCTGAAGGCCTATACCCAGGCCCGCATGCGCATCGCCGACGCCATCTATGGGCGCGACAAGGCGCGCTGCGGCGCCGTGACCGGGAACGAGCGCGACGTCTGCCTGAAGCAGGCGAAGGCCACACTGATTGCCGCCCAGGCCGATGCCCGGGCGGATCGCAAGATGATCGAAGCGCGCACCGATGCGCGTGAAGACAAACTAACGGCGGAGTACCGCGTCGCCCTTGAAAAGTGCGACGCGTTTGCCGGCGCGGTGAAAGACCAATGTGTCAACGCCGCAAAAACCGCGTACGGCAAGTGACGTACCGGATCCGCTCATTCGAGCACTATTGAGCATCATTTGACTTTATCGACAACAGAAAGGGATACATCATGAAGATCACCCAACGCATCGCTACCGCAGTGTTCACCGGCGCCCTCGCTTTTGCCATGGTCGGCTGCGCTTCGGATCCACAGCGTGCAAGCGCCGGCGAATACGTCGATGACAGCGTCATCACCGCCAAGGTGAAGACCGCCTTCGCCGCCGACCCGACCGTGAAGGCGACCGAAATCAACGTCGAAACCTTCAAGGGCGACGTCCAGCTGTCGGGCTTCGTGGCCCAGCCAGGCGACGCCCAGCGCGCCGTCGAAATCGCACGCGGCGTCAAGGGTGTAACCTCGGTCAAGAACGACATCCGCGTGAAGTAATCCTTCCCGGGGACCTCGCCGGGCGGCGGTCCGGCAACCATTATCTGGCAAACATATGCGTCTCGCCGCTCCTGGCTCGGCACCCGCCGAGCCACATGAATCCGCCGCCCCCGAGGCAGCGCCGGCCATTGCGGCCGGCGCCGTCGTTCCCGAGCTGCAACCCGGCCCGGGCGACGACCCCACCCTGCATGCCAGCGGCCTGCGCCTGCCGATCCACGTCAACGCACGCGGCCTCTCGCTCGGCATCCTGGCCACCGTGGCCTTCGTCTTCGCCCTCCAGTGGGCGCAAAAATTCTTCGTGCCGCTCCTGCTCGGCATCTTCATCGCTTACACCCTGAGCCCCGTCGTGCGCTGGCTCGAGCGCCTGCACATCAAGCGCGTCATCGGCGCCACGCTCGTCACCGCCATCCTCATCGGAGGACTGGGCGCGACCATGTACCGGCTGCAGGACGAATTCTTCAACATCATCGACGAGCTGCCGACGCTGACCCAGAAGGTCACCAAGCTGCTGGCCAAGACGGCCTCGGGGCAGGGCTCGACCATCGAAAACATGCGCAAGGCGGCCGCCGAGATCGAGCAGGCCACCGCCGGCGTCGGCGGGAACAAGGATGCGCGCCTGATCCAGCGCCGCCCGGCCCTGTCGCAGCCGGCGTCGCCGTCGTTCCGCATCACCGACTGGCTGCTGGCCGGCTCGGTCGGCCTGGCCGCCTTCGTCACCCAGGCAACCATGGTGCTCTTCCTCGTGTTCTTCCTGCTGCTGGCGGGAGACACCTTCAAGCGCAAGCTGGTCAAGCTGACCGGTCCTTCGCTGACGCGCAAGAAGGTGACCGTGCACATCCTCGAGGACATCAACACCTCGATCCAGAACTACATGTTCATGCTGCTGGTGACGAACATCCTGCTCGCGCTCCTGATGTGGGTGGCGCTGCGCGCGATCGGCCTGGAGAACGCGGGCGCCTGGGCCATCTTCGCCGGCATCGCCCACGTCATGCCGTATTTCGGGCCGCTCCTGATCACCACCGCGACCGGGCTGGTGGCCTTCCTGCAGTTCGAGTCGCTGCGCATGGTCATCCTCGTCGCGGGCGCCTCGATGGGCATTGCGACCCTGGTCGGCATGGTGGTCACCACCTGGATGACCGGCAAGATCGCCAAGATGAACCCGGCCGCCGTGTTCGTCAGCCTGCTGTTCTGGGGCTGGCTGTGGGGCATGTGGGGCCTGCTGCTGGGCGTGCCGGTCGTGGTCGTGCTGAAAGTCGTGGCCGAGCGCGTCGAGGGGATGGAAGTCCTGGCGGAGTTGCTGGGCGAATAGTTCGCGGCCGCGGGAAACGGTCGGGTATTCAATGGCAGGTACACGCGTGGACTCGAGAGTCCACCCTACGTGAACGGCCGTTCACCATCGTCTTCAATATACCGCTTACCAACAAACATGCATAAAAAACGGCGCGGACCCCGTCCGGAATCCGCGCCGTTCCATGTCATCGCACGACGATCACGCCATCCGCTTGACGTTCTTCGCGCCGGTCTCATGGTCCGGCTTGTGCCGCAGGCTGCCCAGCTGCAGGGCATACTGCCGTGCGAACTCGGCGCCGAGGAAGAAGATCTGGGCCGAGTAATACACCCAGAGGAGGAGGGCGATCAGCGAACCGGCTGCGCCGAAGCTGCTGGCGGCGCCGCTGTTGCCGATGTACAGGCCAATCGCGAACTTCCCGAGGGTGAACATGGCGGCCGTCCCCAGCGCGCCGATGGCCACGTCGCGCCAGGACAGGTGGAGGCGCGGCAGCAGCTTGTAAATGACGCCGAAGAGGGTGGCGATTACCAGGAAGCTGATGCAGGACGAGATCCAGCCCATGATCACGCTGGCTTCTTTCCACATACCGCCAAGATAGTTCTCAACCACGGCAAGCGCGGCGCTGACGACCAGCGACACCATCAGCAGGAAGCCCAGCACCAGGATCAGCCCGAAGGACAGGACGCGCGTGCGCACCGTGTCCCAGAAGGTGGCGTCCTTTGGCGCCGGCACGCCCCAGATCTCGTCGAGGCTGTCCTTGAGCTCGGCAAAGACTGTGGTCGCGCCCACCAGCAGCAGGACGGTGGCAACGATCGTGGCGATCATGCCCGATTCCTTGTTCCGGGCGCCGGCCAGCACCGACTGGATCGCTTCAGCCCCCTGGGCGCCCACCAGGCCGCGCAACTCGTTGAACAGCTGCCCTTGCGCCGCTTCGGCGCCATAGAAGAAACCGGCGACCGCGATCACCAGCACCAGGACCGGGGCCAGTGAAAACAGGGTGTAGAACGCCAGCGCCGCACCCTTGCTGCCGCAACGGTGCGCAAACCACTCGGTGACCGAGCACTTCAGGATGTGGATGATCTGGCGCGAGTATGGGAACCATTGTTTTTTATCCATACCGATTCTCCGGAAAAAGAAAAGGGGCACGCGGCCCCTTTTGTTGGCTTTACACCAGTGACACGATTACTGCACGCGCTTTTCGATGGTGATCTGCTCGACTTCCACGCGGCGGTTCGGTTCCAGGCAGGCGATCAGGGCTGCACGGTTCTTCTCGTTGCAGGTGACGACCGGGTTGGCTTCGCCCTTGCCGTAGGCCTTCAGGCGGTTTTCCGCGATGCCCTTGCCGATCAGGTAGTCACGCACGGCGTTGGCGCGGCGCTCCGACAGCTTCAGGTTGTACTTTTCCGAACCCAGGCGGTCGGTGTAGCCGGTGATGTCCACGTCGGTGATGCTCGGATCGGCCTGCAGGGCAGCAGCGATCTCGTCGAGCTTCGGTGCCGGCATGATCAGCGTCGCCTTGTCGAATTCGAACATCTTGGTCGCTTCCAGAGTGATCTTCTCGAAGCGCGCCGGCGGCGGAGCGACTGGTGCCGGTGCTGGTGCCGGTGCCGGTGCTTCGGCGACCGGTGCCGGTGCTGGCTCCATGACCGGTGCCGGTGCTGCCGGCGGTGGGCTGAACGCGTAGTTCAGGCCGACGGTGACGTACTTGTTGTTGCTCTGCTTGAAGCCATACAGCTCTTCATGGCGCAGGAAGCCGCGCACCGAACGGATGTCGGCCTGCATGGACATCTGCGGGGTGAAGCTGTACTGGAAACCGACGCCGGCGGTGGCGTATGGGGAGTTCTTGTTCAGGTAGGCGATGCCGCGGGCCGGGTTCTCGACACGGTCACGCTCGACGCCGAAGCCGAAGAGGACGAATGGACGGAAGCGTTCGCGCGACAGCATCAGCAATGCATCGGCGCCCAGCAGGGTCTGGCGGTAAGTCGCAGGGAATTCCTCGGTGCGGGCATGGGTCGCGCCGATCTGGACGTCCCAGTACGGGTGAACAGCTTTACCGAACTTCAGACCAACGCCCCAGTCGCGCTTGTCGACGCCGAAGTCGGCATCCGGCTTCATGCCAACGACGCTCGGCTGGACATACCAGGAAGGATTGATTTCTTGGGCCAGCGAGGAGCCGGCAGCGCAGAGCATGGCGACGGCCAGGGCGATTTTCTTCGTATTGTTCACAGGTAACTCCCATAAAGTGAAAGGGTGGGTGACATCGTTGCCTTGACAGTGATGTTGGAGTGAAGAATACGAGCCGGGGTTCCGGAGGGTCGGTGCGCTAGCGCACCTAGGTTTACTGCTGAGTGACAAAATTGCAACAGTATCGTCTCGCCAACACATTCCCTCTATATAGAGCGATAAAAAAATGGCATGCTAGCCCAGCTGTATTTATGCAAAAAGAATACAAGCGAAGTGTTGTGTTAATGAGACAAGTCAGGTTTTTTGACGAAAACGGCTGCGTTTTCTCAAAACAAGAGACTGAAAGAAATGCCTAGAGGAATTTTGTTAATGTGGGCTGGCGCACAGACCGGCAGGTCTGATGCAAGCGATGATGCGTTCAGTTAAGCGGAACCCGAGGTGTTGTCGGCAGGTCAGACAACATACAGCGACCCGGATCACCAGTCTCTCTTTCATTTGGAGTTACCAACATGCATGCAACGACTCATCACAACGCGGTGCAAGGCGACATTGGCGCAGTGCACACTTCCAGCAACTCAGCGCTGATCGAACGCGTCCCGCCACAACCAACCGAGCGTGCGCCGATCTCCCTCGCGCCGATCGAACGTGTGCGGTCGACTTCTGCTACGCAGCGTCGGATCGAGAACATGCAAAAGCTGATCAACGAATTGTCGACCCATGAGATGCTCGCCGACGAGATCGCATGGTTCCTGAAGTTTTCGCCTTCCGGCGCCCGCAAATACATCCGCGACCTGCGCGAAGCCGGCGTCATCGAACTGGCCCGCTACATCGAAGGCACCGCCACCTACCTGGGCAAGGCCGTGTACCAGATCTGCCCCGACCAGGAACGTGTCAAGGCCTTCCTGGCAGCGATCTGCCAGCCGAAGCGCGAAGGCGCCGCCCCGCGCAAGGAGCGCCCAGGCCTGCGCGAGCAGAGCATGGCAGGCAGCGGCCGCCACTTCCACATCCTGGCCGACGACACCCACTACGCCATCCGCGTTAACCGCAGCCCGGTCACCCGCGATCCGCTGGTCGCCGCCCTGTTCGGCCCGGCCCCGGGCCAGGTCGCCAAATAAGGCGTCCGCGCTTCTACCGGAGGCGCGCGGCGGTGGAGACCTGCCGCACGCCTGCCGCTACCGACGATCGCTGTCGTCACGCAAACGCCGCGCACTGCGCGGCGTTTGCCGTTTACGTCCCCGGGCTTCCCTGGACGTGCTCGGGACAACATTGAAAACCCGGCAACAGGCCCCACCTGCGGGCGAGTGCGGCCCCCGTGCCGCGTTCCCACCTACAAAAGGAGTGCCCATGCTGCCGAGTGCCGAATCGCTGGAAGGAAAGCCCGTCCCCCAGGTCGCGTTCAAGACGCGTTTTGAAAACGGCTGGCGCGACCTGAGGACCGACGAGCTGTTCAAGGGCAAGACGGTGGTCCTGTTCTCGCTGCCCGGCGCCTACACGCCGACCTGTTCCTCGACCCATTTGCCACGCTATAACGAACTGGCCCCCGTGTTCCGCCAGAACGGCGTCGACGACATCCTCTGCGTGTCGGTCAACGACGCCTTCGTCATGGACGAATGGAAGCAGGGCCAGGATGCGGCCGACATCACCTTCGTCCCTGACGGCAACGCCGATTTCGCGCGCGGTATGGGCATGCTGGTCGACAAGCGCGAGCTCGGCTTCGGCATGCGCTCCTGGCGCTATTCGATGCTGGTGCGCGACGGCGTCATCGAGAAGATGTTCATCGAGCCGGAGGTGGAGGGCGACCCCTTCGAAGTCTCGGACGCCGACACCATGCTGCGCCACATCAATCCGGACGCCCGCGCGCCGGACCCGATCGTCATGTTCTCGCGCCCCGGGTGCCCATTCTGCGCGCGCGCCAAGGCGGCGCTGGCCGAGCGCGGCCTGCGCTATACCGACATTTCGCAGTCGCAGAAGATCAACACCAGCGTACTGCGCGCGGTCAGCGGACGCATGACCTGGCCGCAGGTCTTCATCGGCGGGCGCCTGGTCGGCGGCGCCGACGAGCTCGAATCGCACCTGGCCCAGGCGGGCCTGTGAAGGCCGCGGGAACCGGATTGCCAGCGGGGGAGGGACCATGGAAGCCGTGCTGACGCTCTCCCTGCTGGGAGCCCTGGGCCTGGCGCTCTGGGCGGTGCCGCGCTGGCGCCTGCGCCGGGCGCTGGCGCGCCCGCTCCAGCCGCACGAGCTCGCCATCCTGGAACGCAATGTCGCGCAGTACCGCGCCATGGACGGCGCGGCGCGTACCCGCCTCGAACGCCTGGTGCGGCGCTTCCTGCACGAAAAAACCTTTGTCGGCTGCGCCGGCCTCGACATCACCGACGAGATGCGCCTGACGATTGCCGGCCAGGCCTGCCTGCTGCTGATGGGCACGCGCGGCGATGCGGCGTATCCGACCCTGAACGCGGTGCTGGTGTATCCGGGCGCCTTCCTGGCGCCGCGCCGCCAGGTCGACACGGCGGGCGTCGTGACCGAGGAGCGCCAGGACCTGCTGGGCGAATCCTGGGGCGACGGCCGCGTCATCCTGTCCTGGGACCACGTGCGGCGCGCCGGCATGGCTGAACCGCCGGCCCACAACGTGGTGCTGCACGAGTTCGCGCACCAGCTCGACAGCGAGTCGGGCGCGACCAACGGCGCGCCCTACCTGGGCAGTCCCGAGCGTTACCGCAGCTGGTCGGAAGTGCTGTCGCGCGACTTCGCCGCCCTGCGCGAGGATGCCTGGTTCGGCAGGGAAGGCGTACTCGACCATTACGGCGCGACCGACCCGGCCGAGTTCTTCGCGGTCGCCACCGAGGCCTTCTTCGAGCAGCCGCACCGCCTGGCGAGCCGCCATCCGGCCCTGTACGAGGAATTCCTCAAGTATTACCGGGTCGACCCGCGCGCCTGGCAGGCCGCGCCCGAGGAACCTTCGTGGAACCCCGGTATCTACGGGCAATGGCAGTAGGAGCATCAGGCCGATGGCCTCGATGACAGGTTCACCGTGCGGCGCGAGCCGAACAGACTGCGTGCGTTTGCGTACAGAGCTTACTGTCCAGCAGGCGCATGCTTGTCAATACTATCGATGCAGGAGAAATCCATGTCCACCATTATTGCAGGGCATTTCCAGACACAGGAAGAAGTCGACGTGGCGCGCCGGGCGCTGGGCGAGGCCGGCTTTGCGCAGGAGCGCATCAGCGCCTTTTACCTGAGCCAGCCGGGCCAGCACGACATGACGCCGATCGGCGGCGACAACATCCAGTCGCCAGGCGCCAAGGAGGCGCCGATCGGCCTGGCCCAGGGCAGCGCCACGGGCGGCGCGGTCGGGGCCGTGGTCGGCGCCGCCACCTCGCCCCTGACCGGCCCGGCCGGCCCGATCGTCGGCGGCCTGCTCGGCGCCCACGTCGGTTCGCTGTTCAGCTTTTCGAAGATGAAGGAAGCCGGCGAAGCCGAGGCCGGCGGCCGTGCCCCGCTCGAGGTGCGCAAGGCCGGCATGCTGGTGGCCGTCGCCTTCGACGACGCCGGGATGGAAGGGCAGGCGGTCGACCTGCTGCGCCGGCTCGGCGCCTTCCAGATCGAGCGTGCACGCGGCAATATCGTCAACGGCGACTGGGCCGACTTCGACGCTTCCAGTCCGCCGGACGTCATCGCCTG
Organism: Massilia sp. SYSU DXS3249; assembly: GCF_053668055.1. Taxonomy (NCBI): domain Bacteria; kingdom Pseudomonadati; phylum Pseudomonadota; class Betaproteobacteria; order Burkholderiales; family Oxalobacteraceae; genus Massilia; species Massilia sp. SYSU DXS3249. Next base: position 59,101 of record NZ_JBSIPX010000017.1, read on the forward strand.
AGCTTTTGCCGGGCACGGTGGTAGCCTGATGGGTCCTCGCGGCGTGCCGCGGGGACATGCTTTTCCATCATCCAAGCTTTGATCCATGTCAAAGGCGCCCCTTTCCAGACTCCTAGACTTGTCGCTTTCGGCCATTTGGCCGCTCGACAGGGGAGAAAAATGGAGAAGAAGAAATTGGCGCTGGTCACCGGCGGCATGGGTGGACTCGGCACGGCGCTCTGCCGCCGCCTGCATGACGCAGGCTTCCAGGTTGCACTGACCTATTCGCCAAGCAACACCACACCCGAAGCCTGGCTCGCTGCGCAGCGCGACGAGGCTTACCGCTTCAGCGCCTACCGCCTCGACGTCACCGACGACGCCGCCTGCGGCGCGATGATGGAGCGCCTGCTGGCCGAGCACGGCCGCCTCGACGTGCTGGTCAACAACGCCGGCATCACGCGCGACCGCAGCCTGCGCAAGATGAGCCTGGACGACTGGCACGCCGTGCTGCGCACCAACCTCGACAGCGTGTTCCACCTGAGCCGCCGGGCGATCGAGCCGATGATCGCGCAGCGCTGGGGCCGCATCGTGAATATCTCGTCCGTCAACGCCAATGCCGGCGCCTTCGGCCAGGCCAACTACGCCGCCGCCAAGGCCGGCATGCACGGTTTTACCAAGGCGCTCGCGCTGGAAACGGCGCGCCACGGGGTCACGGTCAACACCGTGTCGCCCGGCTACCTGCGCACCAAAATGGTCGAGGCCGTGCCGGAAGAGGTCATGAAGACCAAGATCCTGCCGCAGATTCCGGTAGGCCGCCTGGGCGAACCGGACGAGGTCGCCGCGCTGGTGGCTTACCTGGCCTCGGATGCCGCCGGCTTCGTGACCGGCGCGGACATTGCCATCAATGGCGGCCAGCACATGCGTTAACGTTTTTCCAGCCTGGTCTGGCAGGTAATGCACAGGCGCGCCTCGGGGCGTGCCTGCAGGCGCGAGAAGCCGATGTCGCCGCCGCACTCTTCGCACAGGCCGTAGCTGCCGTCGTCGAACTTGGCCAGCGCGTGGCGCAGCACCTGCATCTGGGCCGCATTGTGTCCGGCGGCCTCGAGCGCGAGGTCGTTGAGCAGGCGCACGGTGGCCTTGTCGGCGGGCGAGGTTTCGATTTCGGATACCGGCAGGTCGCGCGCGCTGCCGGACGCCTGCGGCTCGCTCACGCCGCTCAGCGCCGCCAGGCGCGCCTCGAGCGCGGCGCGCAACTGGGCCAGTTGACCCTGGTCGAGGGGAGGCATGGCGGTCATGGCGAAAGCATCGCGCATGCGTGGGAAGCGGCGTCGCCTACGGTCGCGCCGCGTGCGGGGAACATCGGTAAGCCGTCCATTGCGCACTCCCCACATGAACTGGTGTGGGGCCAGTGTAGCGCGATGCGGCGGCGAAGGCCATGGGCGCACGTGGAGGACAAGGAACAAGAAAACAGGCAAGGGCGGCGCTTTGGCGACGCCCTTGCCTGTCGATCCTCTTCAAGCCTTCTTGGGCGTGGCCGGCGCGCGTCCCGCCTCGACCGCCTTCAGTTGCGTATGGACCTTGTCGAGCGCCATGATGATCGGCACGGCTTGGCCGGTGGCGGCGGCGCCCGCCAGGTGCAGCAGGCCGGCGACCAGGCTGGTCGCATTGCCGATCTGCCCGATCTTGCGGATCTTCTCGGCGGCCTGGGTCGTCAGCGCCACGATGTTCTGCTGCGACTTGCCGAGCGACTTGACGATGAAGGTCGCGGCGTCCGCGTACAGGCCGTTGGCGCGCTGGCGCAGCAGCAGCTCGTCCTCCAGCAGGGCGCGCGCCGTCGCCTGCACCTTGTCCGGCACCGGGCCGCCGTCATAGGCGCGCAGCTCGCGCATGATGCGTTCGTGCAGCTGGTCGGCGCAGGCCGACAGCTGGTCCGCCAGCTCCACGATCTGGGGCACGCTGGCCAGGCCGTTGGCGTCGGCCTTGCCGACTGCCGGCGCGGCGCCGGCCTTGGCCGCTGCCGGGCCGCCACCCGCCGCAGCCGCGTTGCCGGCCTCTTCCACATCGGCCATCCCGCCCGTGCTGGCGGCCTCGTTTCCGGCCTCGTTCGCATTCGTTTCGTTGCTCATGCCGTCTCCTCCGTGATCAATCGCCCGCCAGGCCTTCGCGGATCAGCTTCAGGTCTTTTCCATAGTTGCCCAGCATGCGCCGCACGTCCGCTTCCGACAGCCGGTGCAGGTTTTCGCGCAGTTTCTGGTGCCCGAGTGCGACCTTGGTCAGCCCCTGCAGGGCCAGGTCGTAGCGCCGGTCGATGAGCTTGTATTCGCTCGCCTTGTTCAAGTAGTGCACCTTGGCCAGCGTAACGAGCATGCGCTCGTCGCGGCCCTTGGCGAAGGGCAGCTCGACGTCGAAAATGCCGAGGATGGTCTTCTTCTCGTTTTCGTTGGTCTTGTAGTAGAGCCGGGTCAGCGAAATCATTGCTTCCAACAGCACCTGGACGTCGGCGTCGCCGTCGCGCACCATGGTTTCCACGCTGCGGTTCTGGTAGCCGGAGGCGATCACGCGGGTGAGCAGGCGCGTCAGCCCGGTATAGGCCGTGACGTGGCGCTGCTGCAGGCCGGACTCGGTGTTGGCCTTGAGCCCGTTCCCGAGGTCGTCGATCTGCGCGCTGAGGTCGTAGCGGGTGTCGCCGGCCAGCAGGCTCAGCGTCTGCATGTAGAGCACCAGCGCCTTCTGCACGCTGACGAAATCCTCGTACACCGCGCGCCGCTTGGCGTCGTTCTCGCGCGCGAGCTTGTCGGCGCCGGCGGGCAGGTAGGGCTGCTCGCGCTCATAGGTGTCGCGGTAGCGGCGCGACAGTTCGGCGTAGCCGCCGAGCTTGGCCGAAGCATCGGCGAACTCGCGCACTTCGGTCAGGCTGACGGAGCTGCCGGGGGTGCCGCAGCCGCCCAGCAGCAGGTTGATCCCGAGCAGGCAAGAAGCGAGTCCAAGGCGAAGGGTCATTCGAAGTGAAGTCATCGGGTCCTCTCGAACCGGCGAAGATGCCGGGCGGAAAGTCCCCATTCTTGCAAACGCCGCGCGCGACGACGTTGCCGTGAATCAATGGATGATTCGGCAGTGCGTACTCCAGGCTGGAATGTGCGCGAGCGTCAGCTGCCGAGATACAAGTTCTCGGTCGCCCGCTTCAATTCGGCCTGGGGCAGGAATTGATCCGAAATGGTCAGGATGGCGTGCAGGTTGTTCTTCAGCTTGTCCAGTTCGATGTCGCCGGGCTTGATTGCCGTCTGCAACAAGTGGACGGCCATGTCCGCCAGCAGCAGGCGCTGCTTCTCCTTCCACTCGGCGGGCGACTGTTTGCCGGCTGGATGGGCCAGGTAAGCCGCTTCCACCGCGCCATGGATCTCCCAACCCATGCGCACGAGTTCGCTTCGCCTGCTGTCATCCATGTTCAGGCTACCTTGCTTGCGTCGAAGTGCGGATTCTCGATGATGCCGAACAGGTTGCCGTACGGGTCGCGGACGGTCGCGACCTTGATCCCGTCGCCGACGTCCTGAATCGGCGAATCGACCGTGGCCCCCAGGCTGGTGAGGCGCGCCAGCTCCGCCTGCGCGTCCGGCGTGCCCCAGTAGGCGGTGGCGCCGGCTGGGCCCGGTACGCCGTCCGGCACCAGGCCCAGTTCGAAACCGCCGACCTCGAAGCCGACGTAGAAGGGCTGGTCGAAATAGGGCGCGCGCTCGAGTACCTGGCGGTACCAGTCGGTCGCTTCGGCCAGTTGTGTCACGGGATAGATGACGGTGCGCAGACCCTGGATCATTGCCATGCTCCTTGAAAAAGAAACAATGCTGCCCCAAGCGCGCAGTCTTGTCTAGCCCGGCAGTGCGGAACGCCAGCCGAAGCTGTCGGCGGTGGCCGCGCGCGGGGTGTATTCGCAGCCGACCCAGCCTTCGTAGCCGAGCTCGTCGAGCAGGTCGAAGAGCCAGGCGAAGCGGATTTCGCCCGTGCCTGGTTCGTGGCGGCCCGGCACGTCGGCGAACTGCACGTGGCGAATCAGGGGCAGCAGGGTGCGCAGGCTGTTGCCGAGGTCGCCCTCCATGCGCTGCGCATGATAGATGTCGAATTGCAGGAAGAGGTTGTCGGCCCCGCATTCTTCGATGATGGCGGCGGCCTGGCGCGAGCCGGTCAGGAAATAGCCGGGCACGTCATGGTTGTTGATCGGCTCGATCAGGAGGTCCAGCCCGCGCTCTTTCAACTTCCCGGCGGCGAATTTGAGGTTGCCGACATAAGTCTCGTGGGCGCGCTCCTGCGGCACGTGGGGCGGGATCTTCCCGGCCATGCAGTGGAGCATCCTGACGCCGAGGTCGTCGGCGTAGTCGAGCCCGAGCTCGACGCTGTCCTGGAACTCCTGCACGCGGCGTGGATCGCAGGCCATGCCGCGGTCGCCGGCGGCCAGGTCGCCCGGCGGCAGGTTGTGCATGATGAGCTGCAATTGATAGCGCGCCAGCCGGCCCGCGATCCATTCCGGTTCGCAGGTGTAGGGGAACTGGAACTCGACCGCGTCGAAGCCCGCCGCCCGCGCGGCCGCGAAGCGGTCGAGGAAGCTGAGCTCGGTGAACAGCGTGCTCAGGTTGGCGGCAAATTTGGGCATGGACGGGCTCGGATGTTGTCAGACCGTTATCGTAGCATTTGGGCGGCGAAGATGCAGGAGCCGGGCAATCGTGCGGGTAGGTTTTTGTAGGGTGGACTCCCGAGTCCACGCGGAAAGTGGCGCGTTGACGGCAGGTGCCACAGCCCGGACCGGTGCGTACCAATACAGGCACCCGGGACATTCCGCCAACGCCTCCAACGGTTCGCGTACGTCCCCCGCGTTCAAGCGTTAACACGACGCGAACGTCCGCGTGGGCTCGAGAGCCCACCCTACGAAAAGCAAAAAGGGCAGGCCGGCGAACCGGACTGCCCCTTGATGCTCAGCTTACGCGGCGATTAACGGCCGCGGTTGCCCTGGCCCGAAGCACCCGCCGGGCGCGGGCCGCGGCCCTGGCCGTTGCCGCCACGGCCACCGCCGTTGCCGGCCGCAGCCGGGCGCGCGCCGCCGTTGCCGCCGCCACCCGAGCGGCCACCGCCGTTGCCGCCAGCAGCAGCGCGCGGCTGGCCCTGGCCACGGCCACCGCCGCCTGGACGGCCGCCACGGTTGCTGTGGCCCGGCGCGCCGCTGCGCAGCTGGATCGGCTGGGCACGTGCGGTCGGGTCCGGCTCGAAGCCCGGGATCACATGGCGCGGCAGGGTCTGCTTGATCAGCTTTTCGATGTCCTTCAGCATATCGTGTTCGTCCACGCAGACCAGCGACACGGCTTCGCCGGTGGCGCCGGCTCGGCCGGTACGGCCGATGCGGTGCACGTAGTCTTCCGGCACGTTCGGCAGGTCGTAGTTGACCACGTGCGGGAGCTGGTCGATGTCGATGCCGCGCGCGGCGATGTCGGTGGCGACCAGCACCTGCAGGCTGCCGTCCTTGAACTCGGACAGCGCCTTGGTGCGCGCGGTCTGGCTCTTGTTGCCGTGGATCGCCATCGCGCCGATGCCGTCCTTGCCGAGCTGCTCGACCAGCTTGTTCGCGCCGTGCTTGGTGCGGGTGAACACCAGCACCTGGCTCCAGTCATTTTCCTTGATCAAGTGCGACAGCATCGGGTGCTTCTTGTCGCGGTCGACCGGGTGGATCTTCTGCGAAATGACTTCGACGGTCGAATTGCGGCGCGCCACTTCGATCGATGCCGGGTTGTTCAGCAACTTGTCGGCCAGGGCCTTGATCTCGTCCGAGAAGGTGGCCGAGAACAGCAGGTTCTGGCGCTTCGGCGGCAGCACGGCCAGCACCTTCTTGATGTCGTGGATGAAGCCCATGTCGAGCATGCGGTCGGCTTCGTCGAGGATCAGGATCTCGACTTTCGACAGGTCGACCGTGCGCTGGCCGACGTGGTCGAGCAGGCGGCCCGGGGTGGCGACGAGCACGTCGACACCCTGCTTGAGCAGCTTGATCTGCGGGTTGATGCCGACGCCGCCGAAGATCACGGCCGAGTTCAGGTTGGTGTACTTGCCGTACAGGCGCACGCTTTCCTCGACCTGGGCCGCCAGTTCGCGGGTCGGGGCCAGGATCAGGGCGCGGATGGCGCGTGGGGAATTCTTGCTTTTCAGGCCTGCGCCGACGGCGTCCGAGGACAGGCGCTGCAGCAGCGGCAGGGTGAAGCCGGCGGTCTTGCCGGTGCCGGTCTGGGCGCCGGCGAGCAGGTCGCCGCCGCCCAGGACCGCAGGGATCGCCTGCGACTGGATCGGGGTCGGCGTGGTATAGCCTTGTTCAGTGACAGCACGAACGATAGCGTCGGACAAGCCGAGGGTAGCAAATGACATAGACTCTTCTGGTGAGGTTGATTCCGCCGCGGCGCGAGCGGCGCCAGGATCGGAGGGGATGACCGAAGCGGCTCAAGAAAGCGGCGGGGTCATTATAGTGAATTTTGTTGCGCTATGGAAATAGCTGGGATGGGTGCCGTGGTGCGCAACGCGCCACGGCAACAAGCTAGACCGCTATTTTACGCCAATTACGCGAACGGGACCATCAGCGGGATCATCTGTGCGAACACCTTCGGGCCGGCGGCGATGATGTCGCCCTTGTTCAGGTAGCTCGATTCGCCGTTGAACTCGCCGACGATGCCGCCCGCTTCGGTCACCAAGAGGGAACCTGCGGCGATGTCCCAGATCTTGAGGCCCTTCTCGAAGTAGCCGTCGACGCGGCCGGCGGCGACGTTGGCCAGCTCCAGCGCGGCCGAGCCGCTGCTGCGCACGCCGTGGCAGCGCGAGGCGACGACTTCGTACATGCGCAGGTATTCGGCCAGCGCGCGCGGGTCGGCGCCATGGCCGGCGGCGATCAGGGCCTTGCCGATGCGGTCGTGGTTGCGCACGCGGATGCGCTTGTCGTTGAGGTAGGAACCGGCGCCCTTGCTGGCGGTGAACAGGTCGTTGCGGACCGGGTCATAGATGACGGCTTGCGTGATCACGCCGCGCTGCTGCAGCGCGATCGAGATGCAGAAGTTCGGGTAGCCGTGCATGAAGTTGGTGGTGCCGTCGATCGGATCGATGATCCAGACGTATTCACTGTCGTCGTTCAGGTTGCTCGACGGGCCGGACTCTTCGCCGAGGATGGCGTGGCCGGGATAGGCCTTGAGCAGGGTTTCGACGATTGCTTCTTCCGCCGCCTGGTCGACGTCGGTGACGAAATCGTTGTGTTGTTTTTCAGAGACCGTAATACGGTCGAGGTCGAAAGACGCGCGGTTGATGACGGTGGCGGCGCGACGAGCGGCCTTGATGGCCGTATTGAGCATTGGATGCATGTTAGCTTTTTCCCTGAAAAAAACGCCGACGCCCACGGGCTATGCAGCGCCGCGGACCGTCCGGGTCGAGATTGAATACGAGAGTGAATTAAAGAGCAAAGCGGCGCCGAACCCGTTAAAATCCCGGCCTTGTCTGCCAGAATTGTCCTGTTCGTCGCCGCGCGATGGCGCTATTTTAAATGAACCCGCTAGAAACCGATACGTCTCTGTTCACCCGCTTACGGTTTGTGCTCGTCGAAACCAGCCGCGCCGGCAATATCGGCTCGGTGGCGCGCGCCATGAAAACCATGGGTTTCAGCGAGCTCGTCCTCGTCGCCCCGCGCGGCGACGATCCCTTGAACGACCCGGAAGCGGTGGCCTTTGCCAGCGGCGCGGGCGATATCCTGCAGGGCGCGCGCATCGTCGGCACGATGGCCGAGGCGCTCGAAGGCTGCAATTTCGCGGCGGCCGTGTCGGCGCGCCTGCGCGAGTTTTCGCCGCCGGTCTGGACGCCGCGCAACTTCGCCAGCCATGTCGTGGGGCAGGGCGAGCTGAGACCGGCGCTGATCTTCGGCAACGAGCGGGTCGGCCTGCCGAACGAGATCGTCGAGAAGTGCAATGTCCTGATCAACATCCCGGCCAACCCCGGCTACTCCTCGCTCAACCTGTCGCAGGCGGCCCAGGTGCTGGCCTACGAGTGCCGGATGGCGGCCATCGGCGACAGCCTGCCGGAAACGGGTATCGGCTTCCAGGGCGACGCCGCCAGCCTGGACCAGGTCGAAGGCATGTATGCCCACCTTGAGGAAGCGCTGGTATCGATCGGCTTCCTGAACGCCGACAATCCGAAAAAGCTCATGCCGCGCCTGAAGCGCCTGTTTGCGCGCACCGGGCTGGAAACGGAAGAGGTCAACATCCTGCGCGGAATTGCGCGGCAGATCCTCAAGCGCTAGCGCCGGCTGCGATTCGGCTGCGATTCGGCTACATTCGTGCTTGATGTTTCCGCGATGAATTATGATGGCAGTGCGGACCGGGGTGGCCTGTCCGCGAACGATGCCGCACCTTCCAGGCTTACGATGAAGATTTCCATGAACGGCAGCAGCATTTCGAAGCAACTGATGCTGTTGCTGGCCGGTTTTGCCCTGATCATCACCCTGGTGCTTGCAGGCGTGCTCGACAACCTGTTTTCCGGCCGGGCGCAAGCCGATATCGGCCACGAGTACTCGGAACTCGCCCTGCAGACCACCGACACGCTCGACCGCAGCCTGTTCGAGCGCTACCGCGAGGTGCGGCTGCTGGCCGACCGGGCCGGGCTCGGCGGCCCGGACGCGACCGACGCCGAAAAGCGGCGCCTGCTCGAGGAAATGCAGCGCACCTATGCCAACTATGCCTGGCTCGGCCTCACCGACATGGACGGCCGGGTCCTCGTTTCGGCCAACCGGCTGCTCGAGGGCGCGGACGTGTCCCAGCGCCCCTGGTTCGGCAACGCGCTCAAGGGTGTCCACCTGACCGACGTGCACGACGCCAAGCTGCTCAGCAAATTGCTCAAGCCCGGCGCCAGCGAGCCGATGCGTTTCGTGGACATCGCCTTTCCCTACCGCGATGCGAACGGCCGCGTGGCCGGCGTGTTCGGCGCCCACCTGAACCTGGACTGGGCAAGGGAAATCGAAAAATCGGTCACCCTGCCTCTGTTGACGCGAAAGCATGTCGACACCCTGGTGCTGGCCAGCGACATGACGGTCATCATCGGGCCCAAGCCGCTGCTGGGCACCCGCATCGCCTTGGCGGACCCGGCTTTCAGGGCCGGGCAGCTGACCGGCTATGCGCTCGAGCGCTTCGCCGACGGCAGGACCCACCTGGTCGGTTACAGCAAGAGCCAGGGCCACAGCTTCTCGCCCGGCCTGGGCTGGACGGTGCTGGTGCACCAGGACGTCGAGGAGGCCTATGCCCCCGTCGCCCAGTTCCGCCGCCAGGTCGTCGTGGCCGGCGCCTGCATCGCCCTGCTGTTCGCTGCGCTGGCCTGGTGGCTGGCCCGGCGCATCTCGCGGCCGCTGATGGGCCTGGCCGAATCGGCGCGCCGCATCGAATCGGGCGAGTCGGACAACATCGGCCCGGTCAAGGTCGGCTACCGCGAGATCGGCATGCTCGGCGCCTCGCTGCGCTCGCTGATCGGCAAGCTCAAGGCGAACGAAGCGTCGATGCGCGAGGCGGACCGGCGCAAGGACGAATTCCTGGCCACCCTCGCGCACGAACTGCGCAACCCGCTGGCGCCGATCAGCAGCGCCGCCGACCTGCTGCGCCTGACGCGCGTGGACGAGGCCCAGCAACGCCGTATCGGCGAGATGATCGGCCGCCAGACCCGCCACATGACGGGCATGGTCGACGACCTGCTCGATGTCGCGCGCGTGACCCGCGGCCAGGTGACGCTGGAACGGCAGCCGGTCGGCATGCAGGACGTCGTATCGGAGGCGGTCGAACAGGTGGCCCCCCAGATCGCGGCAAAGGGCCACCGGCTCGCGTCGCAGCTGCCAGCGCAGGCGCTGATGGTCATGGGCGACCGCAAGCGCCTGGTGCAGGTCGTGGCGAACCTGCTCGACAATGCGGCCAAATACACGCCCGGCGGCGGCCACATCGCGCTGGCCCTGGCCCTGGAAGAGGGCCGGGTCGTGCTGCGGCTGCGCGACGACGGCATCGGCATGTCGGCCGACCTGATCGAACATGCCTTCGAACTGTTTACCCAGGAGACGCGCAAGGTGGACCGCTCGACCGGCGGCCTGGGCGTCGGCCTGGCCCTGTCGAAGCGCCTGGTCGAGCTGCACGAGGGGAGCCTCACTGTCCATAGCGGCGGGCCGGGGCAGGGCAGCGAGTTCGTCGTCGCGCTGCCAGCGCTCGCGCCCGAGGACGCGCCCGGACCGGCCGCCGCCGAGGCGGCCCAGGCAGCCCCGGCGCAGGGCCTGCCCGTGCTGATCGTCGACGACAACACCGATGCGGCCGATACGCTGGGCATGGTGGTCGAGTCGCTCGGCTATCCGGTGCACATCGAGTATGAGCCGCTGGTGGCGCTCGAGTATGCGCGCACGCATCCGGTCAGGGTGTGCCTGCTCGACATCGGGATGCCGGTGATGGACGGCTACGAGCTGGCGCGCCACCTGCGCGCACTTCCCGGCATGGAGGGCGCGCTGCTGGTCGCGGTGAGCGGTTACCGCCCGGGCAGCACCGGGGAGGGCAACGCGCCCTTCGACCACAGGCTGGTGAAACCGGCCGATACGGACCAGCTGGCGGCGCTGCTGGCCGAGACCGTGGCCTGAACGGGCCGCCACTTCTTTTATTTCATCCTCGAACGGGATCATGACGATGTTGCGACACCTGCTGCGCACCCTGGCTGCGCTGGCCTTCCTCCTTGCCGGCCAGGCAGCGGCACAAGACACTTCGATGGGCTCGCACGGCATGACCCTGTTCGGCGACCGCGACGGGCTGTACGCCTCGCACCTGCCGATGTTCCACGCGCCGCACGACCACCAGGTGGTGCTGCAGGTGCGCCTGGCCGACCCGCAGCTCGACCGCGCCCTGCGCGCGCGCATGCAGGACACGACCGCGCTGTGGACCATCGACCCGGAACGCTTCCCGCTCTCGCGCCTGGGGTCGGCCAGCGCCTCGCCCCTGGCCGGCTTCAGCGCCGACATCTACAGCGGTCATTTCGAGCGCGGCGGGGAGCGCGTCCATGTGCGCGTCCCATTCGTGGTCGAAAAAGTGGTGTATTTCCAGCGCCTCGACCCGGCCACTCGCACGCGCGGTGAGGCTCACTACCTGCCGGTCGGGAAGTACCTGTTCAAGCGGATCGACAGCCGGCCGGATGTCGACCACATCGTCAAGCTGGCTGCACCGGCGGCCGTGCCGCTGACTGTGCGTAAAGAGGGCCTGTCCAATCCGGAAGAAGCGCTCAGGCAGCACGCGCCGGTCGTCGGCACCGTGTATTTCGAGACGGGCGACCTGCGCTGAGGCCATTGTCCAGCGGCGCCGCGTTTTCGGGATCTTGGCACCCGGAAAATGCAGCCCGTCGGCAGCATGGTTGTGTGAGCTTCTTGTTTTTCCTATATTGTCGAGTGGAACTTGCTCATCAATAAGAGGAACATCACTCGATTCATGTCATCTTTGGCGAGGCATCCAGCTGTGGTTGAACGCGTGGACGGCAAAGCCGTCCACCCTACACAGGCATAAGCGGCCGGCATGAGGCCAGGCATGTAGGGTGGACACTTGTGTCCACGCGGTATGGCACGGGTGAGCGATCGAAACGCATGAGAGCGGCGACCATGCTGGCCAGCCGAGCGAGACACCCGAATGCCCAGCCGAGCGATCCGCGTGGGCAGAGCCCACCCTACGAACCCCCGTCAGACTCAGGGCCCCAGCGCAATCACCTCGTCGCCCGGCCCCGGCGTGCACTGCGCCCCGAGCGGCTCCCAGCCGCGGCGCACGACGATGCGTTCCTTGTCGTGGCAGAGTTCGACACGTTGGGCCGCCGGCGCCTGGCGCTTGACGAAGGCTTCGATCGCCGCGGGCGTGCTCACCTGCAGGGCGAGGGCATGGATGTCGTCGAGCGGGTGGTCGTTGACGTGCACCAGCGGCACGAACTGGCCGGCGAACATCATCAGGTGCGAGGGCACCTTGACCGGCCCGGCCTGGTAATCGCGGGTGCGCAGCCAGGCCTGGGCCTGCTGGCGGGCGTCGGTACGCGCATCGAGGCCGCCCCAGGCGCTGGCGAGGAGTTCGGCCACCCAGCCGTTGCAGTTCTGGTAGCGGGTGCCGAAGGCATAGGCGTTGGCGCTGTACTGGCCGGAGAGCAGGGCGAGCGCCAGCGGCTTGTCGAGGGCAGCCTTGGCCAGCCGCGCGCCGTCCTCGCCGGGCAGGAAAACGAGCGACATGTGGCCGCGGGTCGGCGCCTCGGCGCCGAGGGCGAAGCCCGCCACGCCCTGGTCGAACAGGCGCGGGCGCGACTCGTCGCAGGCGTAGTAGAGCTGGCGCACGGCCCAGGGGCTGCCGGGATTGTCGCGCAGCGCGATGCCGGCGTGCGAATACAGCAGGCCGAAGCGGCTCAGGTCGAGGCCGGCGCGCGAGATGAGGGCCGACTGCGCCCCGGAGCGCTCGAGTTCCTTCCTGACGAGGCCGGCGAAGCGCAGCACGCGGTCCTGGTCGGCGGCCGAGATCTCGACCGTGCGTTCGCAGAAGGTGGGGATGCCGGCGAGGGCGCCGCCGCTCGCGCACAAGCCCAACGCGGCGGCGAGTGCGCGCTTGAACATCAGATCGCGACTTTTTGCGAGCCCAGTTCGCGGTACCAGGTGTCCTGCAGCGCCAGGAAGAAAGCCTTGTTGGTATCGGCATGGGCGAATTCGTAGCCGTACACGCGCTCGTTGACCTGCACCATGTCGCCGGCGTTCACGCGGCGTGCGGCCAGGGCGCGGTTCGGCACGTCGAGGGTGAACTCGCGCGTGGCATCGCCGGCGGCCATGCGCAGGGTCATGCGCGTGGTGTCAGCCTTGGCCGGGGCCTGGGCGATGTCGATCACGCGGTACTGGCCGGCGGCCACGCGGTCGTCGTCGCCCGAGCTGTTGCTCGACGCACCGATCGAGTCGGACACGCTGCCCGACGAGGCCGAGCCGGCGCTCGATGCCGAGGAAGCGGCCGTGCTGGCGGCCTGGGCGGGCAGGATGGCGATGGTGGCGATGGTAGATGCAGCGGCGAAGGCGGCCAGGCACAGTGTGCGGGAGAGCAGGGGGAAGGTCATGGAAATCTTTCGTAGTCGAGCTGGATACCGCTATGGTACAAGTCCCGGGCACTGCTGAGAAGGAGTGCGGCAATCGAACCGGGCTTCGCGCGGTACAAAATATGCGTGGATTGCCATGCAAACAAAATTTGCCCGCACGCCCCAGCGTGCAAAGGATATTTGCACAAGAGGTCCTGTTCCTGCAGCGCCGTTTCTTTGTCGTACACTGCTGCCATGACCACGAGGACGCCGAGCATGCACATCCTTCCTGACCGCAGCGCGGTGAAAGGCGTAACGCGATGAGCGCGCGCAGGATGCTGCGGCGCCTGCTGCTGGTGCAGGCCGTGGCGGGAAGCGCGATCGGACTGGCGGCATGGCGCTGGCTCGGCGCGACGCCCCTGGAGGCGTTCGGGCTGGGCCTGGGGAGCGTGGTGCTGGTGCGCCTCGCGATCAACATGAACAACTTCCTGGTCAGCGCCTGCTTCGCCAGCCCGACGCCGCCCGAATTCCGGCTCGGACGGGGCGCGCGCCTGCGCCTGCTCGCCGAGGAATTCATTTCGAGCATGCTGCACACTTCCTGGTTCATGCCGCGGGCGGCGGCTTGCATGCGCACCTACGACACCGACCACGTACCTGTGCTGCTGGTGCACGGCTATGGCTGCAATAGCGGCTACTGGGCCTACCTGATCCCGCGCCTGGACCGTGCCCGCATCAGCCACGCGAGCGTCGACCTGGAGCCGGTGCTGGGCGATATCGACGGCTACGTCCCGCTGGTGCAGGACGCGGTCGAAGCGCTGTGCCGCGCGACCGGGGCCGCCCGGGTTGCGCTGGTCGCGCACAGCATGGGCGGGCTGGTGGTGCGGGCCTGGATGCGCGCCCACGGCACGGCGCGGGTCGCGCGCGTCATCACCCTCGGCTCGCCGCACCACGGCACCGGCATGGCGAAGTTCGGCCGCGGCCCGAACGTGGTGCAGATGCGCTGGACCCGCGGCGTCGCCAGCGACTGGCTGCAGGAACTCGAACGCGCCGAAGACCCGGCCACGCACGCGTTGGTCACCTCGATCTACACGCACCACGACAACATCGTCTCGCCGCAGACCTCGAGCCTGCTGCCGGGGGCGCGCAACATCGCTTTTGGCGGCATCGGCCACGTGGCGCTCGGCTGCAACGCGCGCGTGCTCGATACCGTGATGGCCGAACTGGCCGCGCTGACGCCGCAGGAACCCGAGGACGCCGCGCCGCCCGGCCTGCTGCTGGTGGACGACGACGCCTTCATGCGCGAACTGCTGCAGGATGCCGTGCAGGGACAGGGCTGGCGCGTGTTCGCGGCTGCGTCGGGCGAGGAAGCGCTGGCCCTGCTGGCGCGCGAGCCGGTCGCGGTGGTCCTCAGCGACCATGTCATGCCCGGCATGCGCGGCGCCGAATTGCTGGAACAGGTGCGCCGGCATTATCCCGGCACCTGCCGCATCCTGCTCTCGGGCCGCCCGGACGAGCCCGGGATCGCCGCGGCGCTGGCCAGTGGCGCCGCCGACCGTTTCGTGGCCAAGCCCTGGCAGGGCGCCGCGTTGCTGGCCGTCCTGCGCGACGCCTTCGCGCGGCAGCGGGGGCGCGCGGCGGTTTAGAATGCGATCTCTATCGGGCGCGCCTACAATGGGCGCAGACCCATGTGCACACCCAAGAGCAGGCATCGATGAGCAAGAATCTCAAGGAACTCGAACAGGAAGAAGAAGCGCTGTCGCGCGCCGTGCGCAGCTCGGCCCAGCAGATCTGGCAGGCCGGCCTGGGCGCCTTCGCCAAGGCCCAGCAGGAAGGCGGCCGTGAGTTCACCCGTTTGGTCCGCGACGGCAGCGAGCTGCAAAAGCGCGCGCGCCAGGTCGAGGACGCGACCGAGACGGTGGCGCGCAAGGCCGAGCGCGCGAGCCGGCGGTCGTCCGGTTCCTGGGGCAAGCTGGAGCAGGTATTCGAAGAGCGCGTGGCGCGGGCGCTGGCCACCATCGGCGTGCCGGCCGCGGGAGAGATGGAGGCACTGAAGAGCCGCGTCGAGGAGCTCGAACGCCTGGTGGCCGGGCTTGCGGCAGGCGGCGCCCGTCCCGCCGCGAAGAAGCCGGCGGCCAGGCGCGCACCGAAGGCAGGCAAGGGCGAATAAGCTTCCCGAACTGCCGTGGGCGGCGGGTTCGATGATATGCTTGCGGGTGACGCCAACCATGCCACCTTCCATGCTACAAAAAGCTCCACGCCGCACCCGTGAACGCATCCTCGAGCTCTCGCTCAGGCTGTTCAACGAGTTCGGCGAGCCGAACATCACGACGACCGTCATTGCCGAGGAGATGAACATCTCGCCCGGCAACCTGTACTACCACTTCCGCAACAAGGACGACATCGTCAATTCGATCTTCGTGCAGTTCGAGGCCGAGATCGAGCGCATCCTCACGGTCCCGGCCGGGCGGCGCTCGAACATGGAAGACGTCTGGCTCTACCTGCACCTGATGTTCGAGCTGATCTGGCGCTACCGCTTCTTCTACCGCGACCTGAACGACCTGCTCTCGCGCAACCGCAAGCTCGAGCTGCACTTCAAGGCCATCCTCGCCCACAAGATCAAGGTCGCGCGCCAGCTGTGCGAAGACCTGCGCAGCGAAAACTCGCTCGAGGCCAGCGACCAGCAGATCGGCGCCATGGCCACCAACATGGTGGTCGTGGCCACCTATTGGCTTTCCTACGAATACGTGCGCAACCCGAGGAAGTACAGCGAGCAGCAGGCGATCGCCGACGCCCTCGCGCGCGGTTGCTACCAGGTGCTGTCGATGCTCGGCCCCTACCTGCGCGGCGACACGCGGCTGCTGTTCGAAAAGCTGTCCGAGGAATACTTGAAGAAACTGGCCGACGACGGCCGCGAGGCGCCCTGACGCCCTTTTTCCTCTACCGACACCACCCATGAAATCGATCGCTGTCTACTGCGGCGCCTCCGACGGCGCCCGTCCCCTCTACGCCGATGCGGCACGCGCCCTGGCGCGCGCGCTGGTCGAGCACAACATCGCCCTGGTCTACGGCGGCGGCAAGGTCGGCCTGATGGGCGTCATCGCCGACGAAGTGCTGCGCCTGGGCGGCGAAGCCACCGGCGTGATCCCGAAGGCCCTGGTCGAGCGCGAGGTCGGCCACGCCGGCCTGACGCGCCTGTTCGTCGTCAAGGACATGCACGAGCGCAAGGCGATGATGGCCGAGCTCTCCGACGGCTTCATCGCCATGGCCGGCGGCATGGGCACGCTCGAGGAACTGTTCGAGATGGTCACCTGGGCCCAGCTCGGCATCCACGCCAAGCCGATCGGGCTGCTCAATACGGACGGCTTCTACGATGGCTTAGTTAGCTTCGTGCGCCACCAGCAGGAAGAGGGCTTCGTGCGCCCGGCGCACGCGGGGCTGATGAATGTGGATGCGGATCCGGAGGCGCTGGTGAAGCGCTTGCGGGAGGCGGCAGGTATCAAATAGCTCACGTAGGGTGGACGGGTCTCCCGTCCACGCGTTCAACCAGTGCTGGAAGAATGGCAGCGCGACGATGCGACGCGCTGTTGAACGCGTGGACGGGGAACCCGTCCACCCTACCGGACCATGCGGACGGGGCACTCACGCCGCCAGCGACATCCCCGCCATCTGACGGTCGAACAAGGCCTCGATCTCGTCGGCCGGCACCGGCTTGCTGAACAGGTAGCCCTGCATCTCGTCGCACTCGTTGGCGCGCAAGAACGCCCGCTGCTGCTCGGTCTCGACGCCTTCGGCGATCACGCGCAGGTTCAGCTTGTGGCCGAGCGAGATGACGGCCATCGCGATGGCCTGGTCGTCCGGGTTGTCGGCCAGTTCGCTGACAAAGCTCTTGTCGATCTTCAGGCGGCTGATCGGGAAGGTCTTCAACGAGGACAGGCTCGAATAACCCGTGCCGAAATCGTCGATCGACAGCGACACGCCCATCGCCTTCAGTTCGCGCATCTTCGCGACCGACTTCTGCAGGTCGCGCATGATGAGGCTTTCCGTCACTTCCAGTTCCAGCAGCGCCGGATCCAGGCCGCTTTCCTCGAGCGCGGCAGCGACGCGTTCCACCAGCCGCGCTTCCTCGAACTGGCGCGCCGAGACGTTCACCGACATCGTCACCGGCGGCAGGCCGGCGGCGATCCAGGCCTGGGCTTGGCGGCAGGCTTCGCGCACCACCCAGTCGCCGATTTCCACGATCAGGCCGCTTTCCTCGGCCAGGCCGATGAAGCGCTGCGGCGGCACCATGCCGTGTTCCGGATGCTGCCAGCGGATCAGGGCCTCGACGCCGAAGATGGCGCCGTCCTTCAGGTCCACCTTCGGCTGGTAGAGCAGGCGGAACTGTCCAACGGCGCCCCGGGCGGCGGTGGACAGGCCCGCTTTCGTCTCTATCGTTGCCTGCACGGCGTTGCGCAGGCCGTCGAGCAGCACCAGCTTTTCCTCGACGCTGGCATTCATCTCGCGGGTGTAGAACTGGAAGTTGTTGCTGCCCAGGTCCTTGGCGCGGTACATGGCTGCGTCGGCGTTCATCAGCAGCGCATTCGCATCCATGCCGTCGCGCGGGTACATCACCACGCCCATGCTGCAGCTGACCTGCACCACCTGGCCGGCCACCTCCACCGGTTCGGTGACGGCAACCCGGATCTTTTCCAGCAGCGGCGCCAGCGTATGTTCGTCGCCGTTCTGGTCGGGCAGCAGGACCACGAACTCGTCGCCGCCGAAGCGCGCCAGCGTGTCGCTGCGGCGCAGGCAGCCGCCCATGCGCTCGCTGACCACCTTGAGCAGCTCGTCGCCGGCCTTGTGGCCGAGGCCGTCGTTGACGAGCTTGAAGCCGTCGAGGTCGATGAAGGCCAGCGCGACCGACTTGCCGTGGCGCTCCGCGTTCTGGATCGCCTGATCGATGCGGTTGTGCATCAGGTTGCGGTTCGGCAGGCCGGTCAGTTCGTCGTGGTGGGCCATGTGGAAGATGCGCTCCTCCACCTGCTTGCGCTCAGTGATGTCGCGCACGATGATGACCACGCCGCCCTCGACCGCCACCACCTGGCGATGCAGCCAGCGGCCGGCGGCCCGGCGGTCGGATGCCTGCCACTCGCCTTCGCGCGGCTTGCCGTCGGTCGCCACCTGCGCCACGTCTTCGAAGATGCCGTTCTCGCGGTAGTGCGGCAGCACGTCGCACATCAGCATGCCCTGCATCTTGGCGCGCGACAGGCCGATGATGGCTTCGGCGCGCGAGTTGGTCGCTTCGACCAGGAAGTCTGCGACCTTGCCGTCGGCGTCGCGCACCGCGCGCAGCACGAAGAAGGCGTCCAGACTGCCTTCGGAGGCGGCGGCATAGGTTTCCTGGGCGCGGCGGGCGCGGCGCCGCGCCTTGGCCAGCTGCCAGGACCAGACCGAGACCAGGGTCACCACCACCAGCAGCAGCGCCGAGGCGCCGCCGGCAATCGCCAGCCAGGTGCGCCGCGTCTCCTCGTAGGGCGCGAACTGTTCCGGTTGCGAGAGGCCGGCGACGATCGCCAGCGGGAAGCCGTGCAGGCGCTTGACGCTCGTGTAGCGCTTGATGCCGTCGGGGCCGCGGTGGATGGTGACGGTGCCGTCCGGCGCGTCGCCGAGCCCGATGCGCTGGCCCCAGCTGACCTGCTCGCCGATGCGCATGGCGCGCATCACGCCATCGGTCCCGGCCAGGCCGAGCATGCCTTGCTGGCCGTCGCGCGCGCTCTCGTAGGCGCTGGTGAAGTACGAGGGATCGGCTTCGACGATGGCGATGCCCGCGAAGCGTCCCGCCGCGTCGTTGATGCGGCGTGTGAAGTGCAGGTGCGGCTCGCTCTTGGCGCTGTCGGCGACGGTGGCGCCCACGAAGGGCAGGCCGAGGTCGTTGTCGCGGTGGTACAGGAAATAGGCGGCGTTCGAGACGTCTTGCCCGACGGCGTCGGGGTTGCTGGCGACGACGCGCCCGCCGCCGTCGGCAATCGCGACCACGAACACCAGGCCCGGCGGCAGCAGGTCCTGGCGGCGTAGGGCGGGCAGGGCGCCGGCGGGTCCTTCCAGTTCGACCGCGTACTTGAGCACCTTCAGGGTCTGGTCGATGCCGCCCAGGCTGCGCGCCATCTGCGCTTCATAAGTGTCGATGCGTTCGCGGGTGGCGGCGCGCGCGGCGGCGCCGGCCGCGAGGTGGTGGCCTTCGACGAAGCGCAGCGTCAGTCCCCAGATGCCGATCAGCAGCACGATCGCGAACAGCGGCAGCGAGATGTGCGTGTCGAGGCCGCGCCCGAGGAGGCGGGCGAGGCGCGTGCGGCGGGAGCGGGGCGCTTGCTTCGGCAGGGCGGCGGGCGCGGATCTCATGCGTTTCCTTTCAAGGCACCAGCAGGACCTGGCGCACGCTCGGGTCGAGTGCTTCGCGGTCGATGTAGGCGATGGCGCCCGGATCGGCGGCGACGGCCTGGCGCACGGCGGCGTTGCCGGCCAGTTCGCGCGGCGGCTGGCCGCGTCCGGTGAAGACCATCTTCGACCAGTGGGCCTTCAGCAGGGCCGGCGTCTTGCCGGTCAGCCGCTGGTAAAACCCGTCGCGCTGGCTCGAGCCGATCGGCTGGTCGATCGCGGCGGTGACGCTACCGTCGGGAAAGCGCGGCGACTGGCCCAGGAAAATGGCGGCCACCTGGTCCGGGCGCAGGGCCTCGACCGGGCTGCGCGCGGACACGATGACGACCAGTTCGCCGGCCTCTGCCATCGAAGCGGTGAGAAACATGGCCGCCGCCAGTGTGCCGGCGGCGAGCGAGCATAGAGTGTGTTTAACCATGGGCCGCCTCAGAACACGAAGTCGACGACGGCGCTGCTGACCTGCGCCGTGCGGCCCGAGCGGAAGTCGGGAGCGGCATTGATCAGCATGCCGCGCGAGCCGCTGCGCGGCGTCACCCGTTCGTACTGCAGCTTGAGCGCCACATTGGACATGACATCCCAGCGCAGGCCCACGGTGAGCGTCGATTGCGATGGGACGGTCCGCAGTATCGCAGCCATGCCCGCATTCAGGATCGCGCCGGCACGGGCATAGGGCGGCGGCAGGCCCGCCAGGGACAACGCCGCCGGACCTTCGGGCAGCGTGCCCCATACGCGCGCGTAGCCGGCATACGGCGTGACATTCTTGTACCGGTAACCGCTGCTGACATAGATGGATTTGGTGCTGCCGAGATAGGACGCGGTCCTGGAGCGGCCGGCTTCACCCATCACGAACCACTGCCCCGGATCGTAATTGAGGCCGATGCTGTAGCCGGTCGCCCGCTTGTTGTCGGTCGCGAGGCGGGCGGCGATGTCGCGTCCCTGCGCGCCGAAGGCGTTCAGCCCCTCGAACAGTTCCGGGAACAGGGTCATGGTCACGCGCGTGGTGATCAGCGAGGCGCGTGCGCTGAACGCGCCCTGTTCGACGGTGTGCGACAGGCCGGCGATCGCGTTGCCGCGCAGGCGTGCGCTGCCGAACAGGCGCATGTCGGTGTAGCCGTAGAAGGCTTGGGTGGTGCTGCGCAGCGCATCGCCTTCCCAGTGCCAGGTCAGGTCGGCGCCGTCGCTGTTACTGATCGGCAGGACGCCGTAAACTTCGAGCGGCGTGCGCGCCCAGGGATAGGCGTAGCCCACCTTGCGGTAGTCGGCGGCGATGAACATCGGCAGCGCGATGCGTCCCAGGCGCAGCGCCAGCTCCGGGCTGACCTGGTACTTGACGTTGGCCCACTCGACGCGTGGCTCGTAGCTGTTGTCGAGCCGCTGCTCGCTGACCACCTGGACCACGGCCGACCAGCGCGCGCCGAATTGGAGGTCGAGCTGGGCGCCCAGCCGGCTGTCGACGTGGCGGCTCCACGCATTGGTGCGGCCGGCGCCGTCGGCTTTCATGGCCGACGAGGCGAAGTCGGCTCCCTGTTCGTCCGAATGCACGACCCCGGCCGTGCCGAAGCCCGAGAATTTCCAGCCGGGCGAGGCCTCGGCGGCGTGGGCGCCGATGGGCAGGGCGAACAGGAAAGCGGCGCAGGTGGCGGGCAGGAAACTGGCTTGCTGGGTGAGGTACATGGGTGGCTTTCGTCCGTCGGCGTGCTCGTCCGCCGCCCCTGCAGGCGCTGCGGACCCGCATGGCCGGCGGGCGCATGCGTGCTGCACATTACGGTGAGGACTGTAGTGTACGCACTGCGGAAAGTCGAATATATTTACTTACGGAAACGCTTTTTGGTAAGCGAATGTTGCGAACGGGCAACGTCAACCGGATCTCAGTTTTCGCCCAGCCAGAGCCGTTCGCCGCCGTGTTCCATGTGGGTGAGGTAGAGGCGCAGGTCGAGTTCGAACTGGTGGTATTGCGGCTCCATCCAGCAGCACAGCTTGTAGAAGGCCTTGTCGTGCTGCTTTTCCTTCAGGTGGGCCAGTTCGTGCACGGCGATCATGCGCAGGAACTCGAGGGGCGTGTCGCGGAACACGCTGGCGATGCGGATTTCGTGCTTCGCCTTCAGCTTGCCGCCCTGGACACGCGAAATGGCCGTGTGCAGGCCGAGCGCGTGCTGGACCACGTGGATCTTGCTGTCGTAGGCCACCTTGGCGACCGGCTCGGCGTTGCGCAGGTAGTCGGCCTTCAGGTCCTGCACGTAGTCGTAGAGCGCGCGGTCGGTGCGCAGGCCGTGGGCGCGCGGATAGCGCGAACGCAGCACGGCGCCCAGGCGTCCCTCGCCGAGCAGGGTGGCCGCCTGCTGGCGCAGGCCTTCGGGATAGGCGGTGAGGTAACGGAGCTCTTGCATAGGGGCGCGAATGTACCACAGCGCCGTTGCCCTTGCAGAGTCCGGGAAGGTAGATGAAGGAAGAGGGAGGGAGAAGGAAGGAAAGGAAAGGCGGCGCGGGCCCCGGCCAGATCCTGCAGCGATTCCGGCAGCGAATCGGGCAGTGTATCTGGCCGCTGGGTCGTGAGGCCCGCGCCGGCCTGGCGCACCCGGATGCGGTGCGCCTCTTACTGTTCCTTGCTCCCCTGGCGGCTGCCCTTGGACGTACTGGCCGACGCACCCGCCGACGCACCGGCTGCCGCCGCCGCCCGGCTGGCCGATTGCCGGCTTTCGCCGCCCTTGCGGCCGATGTCCGCCATGTGTGCACGGTTGCGGCTCACGGCCTCCCCGCCTTTCTGCCCCGCGCGGCGCGCTTCTTCGGAATCGAATTCGTGCGCCGTGCCTTTCTGGTGTGCGGCCTGGCCGCCCTTGCTGGCGATCTCGCGCTGCTGGTTCTGGTCCATCGCCGCGAAACCGCGCTTGGCCGGTCCGCTACCGCTGCCGCCACCGCTCTTTTGCGCGCTGCCGCCGGAGCTGCCCGCGCTCTTGCCGCTCTCCTTGCTTGTCGCCATGTCGCTCTCCTGGTTGCCCTGCAGTGAAGGGATGAAGTTCGAAGCGCCGCATTGCTGCGCTCGTGCGGTTAGAGACACCGCCTGTTTGATAGTTCCCTGAGCTTGCCGCTCCTGTCGGCCAGGCGCCGGTTTCCAGCCCGGCCGCGAGGGCGGTCCTGTCCTTCAATCGGGTACGCGCGGCGGCGTGCGCCGCCCCTCGTGCGGTTCCATCGCGTCGATCGCACCAGGCAGCGTGTCCGGCGGCGTGTCCAGGCCGTCGAGTTCGGCCCGCCGCGCGGCCAGCGCCCGCGCCAGCTGCCCCAGGTCGAGGCTGGAGGCGCGTGCCGCGTCGAACATCTCGCTTTCCTCCATGGCCACGTGGTGCTCGACCTCCTCGGCCAGCACCGCGATGGTGGCCTCGAAATGTTCGTCGCCCGGGTACATGACCTCAAGCTGGCTGATCAGCTCGCGCGTGCCGGCGTGATCCTGCTCGGCCTCGTCGAGCATCTCGTCGAGCATGTGGTCGTGACTCATTGCCGCGCGCAGGGCCGGATAAAAAATCTCTTCTTCGAGCATGCTGTGCACGGTCAGCTCGTAGCAGATGTCGTCGACCAGTTCGGCCTTGCGCTCGTCTTCGTCTTCGATGTCGCGCAGGCTGTCGAGTTCGCCGAACAGCAGGCGGACCCGCTGGTGGTCGCGCTGCAGCAGCGCGAGTGCGTCGGGGGGCGCGTCGTCGAGCGCGTCCTGGCGTGTGCCGGTGGATGCCATGATGCCTCCGTCAGGGTCGTGGCGCCGCTAGGCGGAGGCATGGGCCGTGCCGGCACGCTCGGCGGCGGTGGCGGCGGCGGTGGTGGCGGTAGCGGCGGCGGCGGTGGCGCCGCGCGCGGCCTGCCAGCCGCCGTCGTTGGCGTCGTGGGCGAAGGTGGCGCCGCTCGAGGCCAGTACGCGCATGACGCCGCTTTGCCAGGTGCGCCAGTGCTCGGCGGCCGGCTGGCCCGCGCGCATCGCGATCGAGACCATCTGGAACGGGTCCTTGCAGGCGGCCAGGGCGCGCCCGAGCTCCATGCCGTCGTCGACCAGCTGGCGCGTCGCCTGCAGGTTCAGGGTGCCGAGCTGGCCGATCGCTTCGACGGTATGGCGCGACAGTTGGGTAAGGAAATCGACCTGCGTCTCAAGCTGCGCGTGCAGGGCCGGACTGTTGGGGGGGAAGGCTTGCATGGATTCCTCGACGTGAACGGTGGATGGATGAGCGCGCCGGTAAGGGCGCGCGCGGCCGCATCGAATGGGGCGTCGGGATAGACGCCGCCAGACCGGTCAAGTTCAAGGATAGTACGCGCATCACCGATATGCTCAATGAGTACGCGATTTATTCAGGCCTCGCTTACCTTCAGCACCAGCTTGCCCAGATTCTTGCCCTCGAAAAGCATCAGCAGGGCGGCCGGGAAGTTCTCGAAGCCCTCGACCACGTGTTCATGGCTCTTGAAGCTGCCCTCGCGCATCCAGCCCGCCAGCTTCGCCACGCCCTCTGGGTAGCGCGCGGCGTAGTCGGTGACCAGCATGCCTTCCATGCGCGCCCGGTTGACCAGCAGCGACAGGTAGTTGGCCGGGCCCTTCACCGGCGCGGTGGCGTTGTACTGCGAGATGGCGCCGCAGATGACGATGCGCGCCTTCATGTTGATGCGGGTGAGCACGGCGTCCAGGATGTCGCCGCCGACGTTATCGAAATACACGTCCACGCCCTGCGGGCAATGCTCCTTCAGCCCCGCATGCACCGGACCGGCCTTGTAGTCGATGCAGGCGTCGAAGCCGAGCTGCTCGACCACGAAGCGGCATTTCTCAAGCCCGCCCGCGATGCCGACCACGCGGCAGCCCAGGTGTTTCGCGACCTGGCCGACGGTCATCCCGACCGCGCCGGCCGCGCCCGACACCACGACCGTGTCGCCGGCCTTCGGCTGGCCCACCTCGAGCAGGCCGAAGTAGGCCGTCATGCCCGGCATGCCCAGCGCGTTCAGCCAGGTCGGCAGCGGCGCCATGGCCGGATCGACCTTCGCCAGCATCGCGGCCTTGTCGTCGGCGGGGCCGGTCCAGAAGCGCTGCACGCCCATCACGCCCATGACGTGCTCGCCCTGTTGAAAGCGCGGCGACTTCGACTCGACCACGATGCCGACGCCGCCGGCGCGCATCACTTCGCCGATGGCGACCGGGCGCACGTAGGATTTGCCTTCGTTCATCCAGCCGCGCATGGCCGGGTCGAGCGACAGATAGAGCAGCTTGACGCGCACTTCGCCATCGAGCAGCTCGGCCAGGCGCGGGGCGGCGCGCTGCCAGTCGCTGTCCTTCGGCAGGCCAATGGGGCGGGCGGCGAGCAAAAACTGGTCGTTGGTGGCTAGTGTCATGGTGGCTCCACAGTGTTGGTCGAAGCGACAACTATACCGAAACAGCCACAAACACGCTGCGCCTCCTGCCGGTTTGGCAAGCCCGTGCGACAATGGACGAGCCCCTTCCCAATGAAAGCCTAACGAGCACGCAGCCATGACGACGTATCCCGAGTACATCCTGACCCTGTCCTGCACGGACCAGCGCGGCATCGTGCTGCGCGTTGCCGGTTTCCTGGCCGAGCACGGCTGCAACATCATCGATTCGGCCCAGTTCGGCGACCCGGAGTCGCACCTGTTCTTCATGCGCGTGCACTTCGCGCTGGAGGACGCGAGCGTGCTGGACGGCGACCTGCGCGGGGCCTTTGCCGCCCTGTGCGAGCAAAGCGGCATGCGCGGCCAGCTGCACGACGCCCATGCCAAGCCGCGCGTGCTGATCATGGTCTCGAAGATCGGCCATTGCCTGAACGACCTGCTGTTCCGCTACAAGAGCGGCCTGCTGCCGGTCGAGATTCCGGCGATCGTCTCGAACCATATGGACTTCTACCAGCTCGCGGCAAGTTACAATATCCCGTTTCACCACTTGCCCCTGGCCTCGGGTGCGAGCGAGTCGGCCAAGCTGGCGCAGGAAGCGCGCATGGTGGAGCTGCTCGATACGCACCAGATCGACCTGGTGGTGCTGGCGCGCTACATGCAGATCCTGTCGCCCGGCTTGTGCGAGGCCTTGAAGGGAAGGGCGATCAACATCCATCATTCCTTCCTGCCGAGCTTCAAGGGCGCGCGGCCGTATGCGCAGGCCCACCAGCGCGGCGTCAAGCTGATCGGCGCCACCGCGCACTTCGTCACGGGCGACCTCGACGAAGGCCCGATCATCGAGCAGGACGTCGAGCGGGTCGACCATGCGATGACGGCCGAGGAACTGACCGCGATCGGACGCGACGTCGAATGCGTGGTGCTGGCGCGCGCGGTCAAGTGGTTCGTGGAACACCGCATTTTGCAGAACGGCGACCGCACGGTCGTCTTTAAATAATTGGAGGAACCTCGATAAACCTACTGCGCGTTGTCCTGGCGGTCTGCGATGCTCGCTGTACTACTCGTACAGCTGCGCTTCTCGACCACCAGGCCTGCCGCTCGCTACGGTTTCTCGAGGTCCTGATAAGGTAACAAGGAACTTGGTATTAATGGCGCTAAAAGCAACGATTTATAAAGCAGACCTGCAGATCGCGGACATGGACCGCAACTATTACGCGGAGCACGGCCTGACCATCGCCCGCCATCCGTCGGAAACCGACGAGCGCGTGATGGTCCGCGTGCTCGCCTTTGCGCTGCACGCGAGCGAATCGCTGGCTTTTACCAAGGGCCTGTTCGATACCGACGAGCCCGACCTGTGGCAGAAGGACCTGACCGGCGCCATCCACACCTGGATCGAGATCGGCCAGCCGGACGAGAAGCGCCTCCTGAAAGCCTGCGGCCGCGCCGAGCACGTGATCGTCTACAGCTACAGCGCGACGAGCCACATCTGGTGGAAGGGCATCGCCAACAAGGTCGACCGTGCGCGCAACCTCACCGTCATCAACATTCCGGCCGAGGCCAGCGCCGGGCTGGAAAAGCTGGCCAAGCGCTCGATGCAGCTGCAGTGCACGATCCAGGACGCGCAGATCTGGCTGACCGACAGCGTCGACACGGTGCTGGTCGAGCGCGAGACCTTGAAGGCCGCTGCCTGAAGCCTATAATCCCTTTATTCATTCTTCCTGAGTCCGCCATGACCCGTTCCTTCCTCGCCCTGCTGGCCGCCGGCCTGTTCTCCACCAGCGCCCTGGCGCAAGTGACCGTGACCGACCCCTGGGTGCGCGCGACCGTGCCCCAGCAAAAGAGTGCGGGCGCCTTCATGCGCGTGCAATCGGCTGCAAACGTGCGCCTGGTCGGCGTCAGCACGCCGGCCGCCGGCCGCGCCGAGCTGCATGAGATGGCAATGGAAAACAACACGATGCGCATGCGCCAGGTCGACGGCATCGACCTCCCGGCCGGCCAAGCGGTCAACCTGGCCTCGGGCGGCTACCACGTGATGTTCTTCGACCTGAAGCGCCAGTTGAAGGAAGGGGAGACGGTGCCGGTGACCCTGGTCGTCCAGGACGGCGCGAAGAAGCGCAGCAGCGTGACGGTCGAGGCGCAGGTGCGGCCGCTGACCTATGTTGCGCCGAAAGCGACGCACGCGGCGGGGCACCACGGGCATTGAGAAGAGGCCTTGCGGTGGAGGCGCCCCCACCGCAACACATCAATCCGCTTATTGCGGCGCGCCGCCCAGACGGCGCACGTCGCCCGAACCGACGCTCGACTTGCTGACGCGCGGGTCGCCGTAATAATGCACGTCGCCCGAGCCGGCGACGGACACCGACAGCTCGCTGCGCGGCCAGACGGTCGCGTCGCCGGAGCCGGCGATCGACACCTTGGCGCTGTCGGCCTGCACGCGGCCGAGGTCGACGTCGCCCGAGCCACCGATCGAGACCGACAGTTTGCCGGCCGTGCCGGAGGCGGCTTTCACGTCGCCGCTGCCGCCCACGGACACCGACAGCGCGTCGCTTTGCACGCCTTGCAGGTTGATCGAGCCGGAGCCGCCGATGGCGACTTTCAGGCGCGGAGTGCGCAGCGTGTCGGCGTCGATGCTGCCCGAGCCGCCGACCGCCAGGTGCTCGATCGAGCGCGCCTGCACCACCACGCGGATCGACTTCGAACGGAAGTTCAGGTTGCGGCGCGCCGGGCGAATCTCCAGCGTGCCGTCTTCGACCACGGTCTCCAGCAGCGGCAGCAGGTTGTCGTCGGCTTCGATGGTGACGCTCTCGGTGCTGCCGATACGCAGTTCGACGTGGCCCGGCACGGACAGCGACAAGCCGTTGAAATTGCCGACCTGGCGCGCCTGCTTGACGACGCGGCCGCTGCCTTGCACCTGCTCGCCGTTGCCCCAGGACCAGGGCGCGGCGACGGTATGCGTGGCGGCGGCCAGGCTGCCGGCGATGCAGGCGGCGAGCAGGGTGCGGCGGGCGATGATGGAGATGCGGCTGGAGAGCGTTTTGTTCATGATGTTGTCCTCACGGTGATCGATGTGTGGACTGTAGCGCCGGCTGTTCTGGCAGGACACGGTTTTGCGACAGAATGCACGCACGCGCGACCAGAATGCAGCCCGGCGGGACGGCGCCGCCCCGGAACGGTGCACCGGGCAAGCGCCATCGGCCCACTTCCACTACAATCTTGCCCTTTTGTTTCCGGCAGTCCCGGTAAGGATGATGTATGAATGCGGCCCTGTTTCTCCTGGCCTTTTGTGTCGGTATTTTCATTTCGGTGCAGGCGGCGGTAAATAGCCAGCTCGCCGGCGCCCTGCACGCCAACTCGGTGGTGGCGGCCCTGATTTCGTTCAGCGTCGGCACGCTCGTGCTCGGCATCGCGGCCTTCGCGCGCGGCGGCGTCGGCGAGGCGGTCGGCGCCCTGGCCCAGCAGCCGCTGTGGAAGCTGAGCGGCGGCGTGCTCGGCGCGGCCTTCGTGTTCGGCACCGTGTTCCTGGCGCCGCGCATCGGCCTGCTCAACCTGGTGGTGCTGGTGATTGCCGGCCAGCTCATCATGTCGATGGCGATCGATAACTTCGGCTTGGTGCACATGGCGGTGCGCAAGGTGTCGGCCGTGCGCATGGCCGGCGCCCTGGTGGTCGTGGCGGGTGTCTGCCTGACCCTGTTCGGCGACAAGATTGTTGCGGCGTTGGAACGCTAAATAATTTCTCGGTTGCACCTGCAATTTCTGGCGGGCATGGTTCTATAATGGTCGGTATTGTCTGAACGACACCCTGATTAGAAGAGCGCCACGCCCGATGGAATTCCACCAGTCCTCGCAAATCCCCACGCTGTCGTATGTCGAAAACGAAGACCACCCGGTCTTCGGCACCCTGGTCGAGCAGATCCTGCACCTGCTGAACTCGCGCCTGGTGTTCTCCGACATCATCATCCACCAGAACAGCCCGCTGATGCTGCGCCAGCCGAAAGGCCTGGTCGCGGTCACCGACTCGCCGATCACGCGCGAGGAGCTGGAAGAATTTTTCGAAGTCATCGAACCGAACTGGGCCGAGCGCATCGCCGACCGCGCCTTCGACCGCTCGATCGACCTGCACACCGCGCGCATCCGCGCCAACTGCTTCACCTTCCAGGGCAAGAAGCGCCTCGGCTGCGTGATCCGCCGCTTCCCGAAGGAGCCGCTGCCGCTGGAAAACCTCGGCCTCGGCGCCGACGCGCAGGAATTCGCGCGCCTGACCAGCGGCCTGGTGCTGATCATTGGTGACACCTGCCAGGGCAAGTCGACCACCATCGCCTCGATGCTCGACGAGATCAACAAGCGCCGCTCGGGCCACATCATCACCATCGAAGACCCAGTCGAGACTCTGATCCCGCAGCGCAAGTGCATCATCACCCAGCGCGAAGTGGGCATCGACGGCGACGTCGAAAGCTATTACCTGGGCGCCCTCGACGCGCTGCGCGAGCGCCCGGACGTGATCGTCATCGGCGAAATCCGCGATGCGCAGACGGCGCAGGAAGCGCTGGC
The DNA here is from genome assembly GCF_053668055.1 of Massilia sp. SYSU DXS3249. NCBI lineage: Bacteria > Pseudomonadati > Pseudomonadota > Betaproteobacteria > Burkholderiales > Oxalobacteraceae > Massilia > Massilia sp. SYSU DXS3249. The sequence goes on from NZ_JBSIPX010000017.1 coordinate 88,489, forward strand.
CCTGGCCGAATCGGGCCCTCTCGTGCTGGCTACTCTTCATGCGCGCTCGACCGAAATGGGACTGCAGAAGATGCTGCGCCTGCTCGGCAATTCGGACGCGCAATCGCAGGCCCTGGCGCACGCGCTGCGCGGCGTCCTGTGCCAGGCGCTGCTGCCGTCGAGCGAGGGCAACCGCTACCACCTGGCCACCGAATGCCTGACCCCGAGCCCGGCGGTGGCGCGCCTGATCGAATCGGGCGACCTGGGCGCGCTGCGCACCCACATGAACAGCGGCCGCGACCCCGGTTGCCATACGATGAACTCCTCGCTCGAGGGGCTGCTGGCCGGTCACAAGATCAGCGTCGAGGATGCACGCGCGGCGACCACCGACCGCGTGGGATTCGCCGAGCTGGTTTGAACTCAGGGGGAGACTTTGCGAAGTCTCTCCTGCTGGTTGACGCGTGGAGTCGGGACTCCACCCTACATATCGCGCCAGGCGTAGGGTGGGGTCCCGACCCCACGCGTTGACGTGCCGTCGTGAACCCTACGGGTCAGTCCAGCGGCACATTCCGATAACGGTTCACCTGCGCACTCGACACCGGACCGGCCCCGTTGCCCCAGCTGGCGCGCAGGTAGGTCACCAGGTTCGACACCTGGCCGTCGTCGAGCAGGTGGCTGAAGGGCGGCATGCCGTAAGGGCGCGGATTGCCGGCCGTCCCCGGCGGGAAGCCGCCGTTGAGCACCACGCGGATCGCGTTCACCGGTTCGCCCATGGTCAGGGCGCGGTTGCCGGCCAATGCAGGGTAGGGACCCTTGCCCTCGCCGCGCTCGCCATGGCAGGCGGCGCAGTGCTGGCCGTAGAGCTTCGCACCCGCCTGCATGACCGGTTCCGGCGGCATCGGCGCGGCTTCGCGCACCGGCGTCGAGCTGCCTGGAAGCGACTTCAGGTAGCGCGCCATCGCCGTCAAATCGTCCTTCGTCATGTGCTGCAGGCTCTGCGCCACCACCTCGGCCATCGGCCCGGTCACGCTGGCGCCCGGCGCCACGCCCGTCCCCAGCAATTGCACGATGTGCGCTTCGCTCCAGCTGCCGAGGCCCGCTTCCGCATTCGAGGTCAGCGCGGGCGCGTACCAGCCCAGGGTGGCGATCAGGCCGCCGCCGAGCGTGTCTTCGGTCGCGCCGAACTGGTTGCGCGTGCTGTGGCAGGCGCTGCAGTGCCCCAGGCCCTCGACCAGGTAGGCGCCGCGGTTCCAGGCGGCGTCGCGCGACGGATCCGCCGCCTGCACGCCCGGCTTGAAGTAGAGCAGGCGCCAGCCGGCCAGGGTCAGCTGCTGGTTGTAGGGGAAGCGCAGGCCGTGCGGCAGGCTGGGCTGGCGCACCGGCGGCAGGCTGCGCAGGTAGGCGAACAGCGCGTCCGAATCGGCGCGCGTGACCTTCGTGTAGTTCGTGTACGGGAAGGCCGGGTAGAGCAGGCGGCCGTCGCGCGACTTGCCGTTGTGCAGGGCGCGCCAGAAATCGTCGGCGCTCCACAGGCCGATGCCGGTGGTCGGCTCGGGCGTGATGTTGGGCGCATGCAGGCGCCCGAAAGGCGTGTCGAGGGCGCGTCCGCCGGCATAGGGCACGCCGCCGCGCGCGGTATGGCAGGCCATGCAGTCGCCGGCACGGGCCAGGTAGGCGCCGCGCGCGATGTTGGCTTCAGTGGGCGCAAAGTCGGCGGGCGAGCGCGAGGCGATGAACTCCTCGCGCGGCCAGGCGACCGCGGCCGCCACCGCCAGCACGGCGAGGATGGCGAGCAGTACGACACCGAGACGGCGCTTCATGGCGCGCTCCCGCAAGGCATGGGCAAGGGTTCGGTCAGGCGTGCCGCCGGACGCGCATCCGGCGGCGTCGGTTGCGCCGCCAGCCAGGCGGAAATGGCGGCCACGTCGCCCGGCGCCAGGCGCTCGGCGATGGTGGCCATGCAGTCGGGCGCATGGGCCCGGCGTACCTTGTTGCGCCAGGCGCCGAACTGGGCGTTGACGTAGTCGCGCGGCAGGTTGAGGAGGCCCGGAATGGCGGGCGCTACGCCCGCCAGCTGCTGCCCGTGGCAGGACACGCAGGCCGGCACCTTCAAGCCCTCGTCGCCGCGCCGCACCAGCTGCTCGCCGCGCGCCAGCACGGCGGCAGGTGCAGTCGAGGGCGCCGGCGCCGGAACCGGCGGATGCTGGGCCGCGAAATACTCGGCCATCTCGAGCAGGTAGGGATCGGGCAGGTGGTTGACCATCCAGGTCATCAAGGGATAGCCGCGCCGGCCCTCGCGGAAGTTGACCAGCTGGTTGTACAGGTAGCCGCCAGGCTTGCCCGCGATGCGCGGGAAATACACGCCGCCGACGCGGGTGCCCGCGCCCGCCTTCGGCGCATGGCAGGCGATGCAGGGCGCGAGGCGCTGTTCGAGGGTATCGGGTACGCGCTGCTGTGCCATGGCCGGCAGGGTGGCGCAGGCAAGCAGGGGTAGAACCAGGCGTAGCGGTGTGGGCAGCGGCATACGGATTTCCAAGGTGTCAACTGTCGGAATGATAACGCATCCGTGAATGCAGGATCCTCAGGCCGGCCTTGAGCGCTCACTGTTCATGTATCGTCGACACGGTTTTCCTGACGCACCGGCCGCGGTGACAAAAAGTGAAAATTTCGCCAATTTCTTTTTGTAAAATATTGGCGTCGATTTGATAAGAAAAGTCGCGCTACCTTCACTCTCACTCATCAAGGCCTCAATGCACGCCAGGACTATCGCACTGCTCACCCCGCTGCTGCTGCTTGCAGCTTGCGGCGGCGGAAATGGAAACGAGCCGCCGCCGGATTTGCAGGGAATCTGGTTTCCGGTCGATCTGAGCATTACAGGGCAGCGCAACTTTCCTGTTCTTTTCACACAGACCGGGAACGATATCGTACTCAAGCAGTGTGACCGTTCAACGACCCAACTGCGGTTCGAGGACGGCGTCCTGCTCGGCCCGGGCGGTACGCCCTTTGTGATGCAGCCGGCGGGCGAAGGCATGCTGCTGGGGCGCAGGGGGGCAAGCGCAGGCGAGGAGTTGCGGCGCTACTCGCGCGCCACCGCATTTGAATCGGGAACGGTGTCGCTGGCACTGCCATCATTGCCCCCGCTACAGGCGACGCAAGATGTTTGCGCAGGCAAGGTCTATATGTCAACTGCAGGCAATGCGGCAGTGACGGCAGCCAGTGTCATGATCGCCGCCCCCTACCAGGGAAGCCACGCCGAAATCAGGTTGACCTTGCCCGTGTACCCCAATGTATTTCCACTTGCGGTGCGCACCGGCGAATTTGTCGTCCGGGACAGCGCCGGGTTCCTGCAAAACCCCGACAGCAGCATTCAGGTGGAACTTTGGTCGCAGGCGTTTGTATCGGCCTTCGGGCAGCAATCCATACAAATCAGCACAGGCAGCGTACGCGTCAGCACGTCGGGCAACGGCGTTTACAGCTTCCAGGGGTCGATGAGCACCTCCTCAGGCGCGCCCGTGTCGTTCAGCGCCGAGGTGAAGATCTGAAGAAGGCGGGCGCGGCAGCAGGGCAGGCGTCCTGCCGGACGTTTACTTCGCGGCCGCCGTCGCCCGCCAATGCCGGTACACCCGCAGCGCCACATGCGCGTCATCCGCCGCGTAGAGGATCTGCTTTTCCGACAGGCGCGGCTGGGCCCAGTTGGTGGTGGTGATGCGTTTCGACTTCTGCAGTTGCTGGCCGAAGAAGCGGGCGACCGCGGTCTTGGCGCCGAGGGCGTTGCGTTCGCCGCGGCGCAGGGCCGTCGACAGGTCGATCACGTTGTTGGTTTCGATGCCGAGCTTGCTGCGCAGGCGGCGGATGTCGTCGCCCAGGCCGAAGCCGACTTTCAGGATGCCGGGCGCCTCGAGGACGGCGCGCAGCATGTCGCGCAGGTGTTCGCTGAGGGGCGGGCCGACCTGGATCAGCCAGGCGCGGTCGTCGGTGGCCAGTTGCACCAGGTGGGGGCCGGTCGATTCCTCGCCCTTGGCGAAGGTGGGCTTGGATTCGGTGTCGAAGCCGATCACGTCTGCCTGCGAGAGCGCGGACAGCGCCGCGGCCGCGTCGCGCTCGGACTTGACGAGCACGACATCGGCCAGGGCGATGCCTTCGTACGGCGGCAGCGATTCTACGTCGGGAGCGATGCTCATCGGCGGCGCTGGGTGCCGCTCAGTTACGCGAGAACTTCGAGGCGAGCTGCTGCAGCTTTTCCTGGCGCTGGCGCGCCGCTTCGGCTTCGGCGGCGGCGGCTTTCTCGGCCTTCTTGCGCTCGGCTTCCTTCTTGAAGCGCAGTTGCAGCTGTTCCTTCGCGTGGCTGCGGTGGGTGTCGGTCACTTCCGCGCCGGCAACGCCGTCGAGGTCGTAGCGCACGGTGGCCTTTTCCATCGAACGCAGGTAGCGCATCGAACCGGTGTGGATGCCGAGCGCGGCGCGCATGGTCTTGCGGTCGAGGCCGGGCAGGCGCGCAAGCAGCTGCTTGTCGATGCCGATGGCCAGCGGCAGGCAGTCGCGGAAGGCCGGGAACTGCTGCTGCAGCTGCTTGAGCAGGGCGCGTGCCGATGGTGCCTGGGCCTGTTGCTGGGCTTGCGCGGCCGGCGCGTCGGGCGACTCGGCAGCCGATGCGCTCATTGGCGCACTTTCCGGCACACTTTCCGGCGCGATGTCGGACGCAAGGTCGGCGACGTTCGCTGCCTCGGTATTCGGGTTTTCGGCTGGGGTAGGGGAGGTAGCGTCGACAGGCTCGGCGGCAGGACTGATGGTGTTCATTGACTTCATGGTAATAACAGGAATCCGAAGGATAGCATGCTGGCTCGCACTAGTGGCGCGGTCTATCGTGTGACTTCCGCTGAGTGTGTCCGGCTAACCGGATGTCAGCGCGGCGATCGGCGCCAGGCCCCGGGTCGGGCCGTGCGCCGCCGATCGCGAAATCGTGTATGATCCGCCTCTTGCCCTGCGTGCGGCTTGCGTGTACGCAGACGGAGCTAAGTGTCGTCGCTGGACGAAAAAGCATCAATATGCGATTTGTTTATATCCCATATGGGATATTTCAATTATCACCAATTCTTGCTTTGAGGCATAATCCTCCTCTTCAGTCCCAGAGACAGATGCAAGCCCGTTTCATCCGACGGGCTTTTTTTCATTCCGACATGCACAGCGCGATCTTAACTACTGCCTCTCGAATTCCTGCCACGAACGGACCCGGCCATGCCGGAGGCCGCCGCAGGGAAGGCATGCTTGATTTCGGCCTGTCCGCCCTTAAGTAGGGCCATTCCCCGATTCGTTCCCCGGCCCATGCGGGCCATGCGCAATTTTTGACCTCGCAGGCGCGCACCGCCTCGACAGGAGAGTTTTTTCATGAAGAACACCGCCAAGACACTGACACTGACAGCAAAGAAAGCCCCGGCCAAGAGCGCCGCGGCGCAGCTGGCGGTGCCGAAAACCGCGACCTCCTACTTCCTCGAAACGGAAGCGGCGGCCAAGGTGACGGTGGTTAAGAGAGGTTCGCGCCTGGCTTCCCTGAAGGCCCAGGCCGACAACGCGACCGCTGCCGAGCCGGCGGCGGTCGAGGCAGTCGAGCCCGTGCAAGCCGAAGCGGCGGCCGAGGCGCCGGTCGAGGCGTCCGCGCCTGCGCCTGCGCCGGCAGCCGAGCCGGTTCAGCCGGCCGCAACCCCAGCCGCACCCGAGGCCGAGTTCACCGACTACCTGGTCGCCGCGCCTGCCGCGGCGGCCGTGGTCGTGCGCAAGCGCGGCTCCAAGCTGGCTGCCCTGAAAGCAGCCGAGGAAGCGCCTGCGGCCGCAGCGGCTCCAGCTCCAACCTCAACTCCGGCGCCTGCAAAAGCACCGGCCGCCGCCGTCATGGCCGAGGACGCGCCGAAAGTCGTGCGCGCCCGCACCGTGCGCCGCGTCGAGCCTGCCGTCAACCCTTCGACCGTCATCCAGACCGCCGGCAGCGCCGTCAGCCAGACCACCGACGCCGCCGCGCTGGCCGCGATCGACACCACCGGCTACCTGCTGCCGCAGGTGAAGGTGCCGGGCCGCCGTGGCCGCAAGCCAAGCGAATTCACGCCGGAAAACGACGAAGTTGCGGCGCTGAACGCCGTCGAGCGCGCCGAACTGAAGGCCGTCTCGAAGGCGCGCGAGCGCAAGGCAAAGGGCATGCCGTCGCTGGGCAGCGAGCAGGGCTTCTCGGAAGTCGAGCTGGAAAAGCGCCGTACCCAGTTCAAGAACCTGATCAACATGGGCAAGGAGCGCGGCTACCTGACCCATGCGGAGATCAACGACCACCTGCCGGAAAACATCATCGATCCGGAAGCGATCGAAGGCATCATTGCGACCTTCAACGACATGGGCATCGCCGTCTACGAGCGCGCTCCGGAAGCGGAAATGATGCTGCTGTCGGACAATGCCGTGACCCCGACCAGCGAAGACGAAGTCGAGGCGGCTGCCGCAACCGCGCTGTCGACCGTCGATTCGGACTTCGGCCGTACCACCGACCCGGTGCGCATGTACATGCGTGAAATGGGCGCGGTGTCGCTGCTGACCCGCGAAGGCGAGATCGAGATCGCCAAGCGCATCGAAGAAGGCCTGAAGGACATGGTCCAGGCGATTTCGGCCTGCCCGACCACGATCTCGGAAATCATCGGCCTGTCGCACAAGATCGCCGCCGACGAGCTCAAGATCGACGAAGTCGTCGACGGCTTCGTCGACCATAACGAGAGCAGCTCGCCGGCACCGGCGGCGAGCGTAGCGGCCTCTTCTTCTGAAGACGAGGAAGAGGAAGAAGAGGAAGTCGAGGAAGAAGACGGCGACGCCGCGGGCGGCGCGGCCGGCTACTCGACCGAACAGCTGGCGCAGTTAAAAAAGGGCGCGCTGGAAAAGTTCGCCCTCATCGAAGAGCAGTTCGACCGCATGGGCCACGCCTTCAAGAGCACCGGCTACGGCTCGAGCGCCTACATGAAGGCGCAGGAAATCATCTCGAACGAGCTGCTCGGCATCCGCTTCACGGCGAAAGTCGTGGAAAAGCTGTGCGACACCCTGCGCGGCCAGATGGACGAAGTGCGCTCGATCGAGCGCGCCGTGCTCGACATCTGCGTGAACCGCTGCGGCATGCCGCGCGCCCACTTCATCAAGGTCTTCCCGGGCAACGAGACGGACCTGGAATGGGGCGACCGCGAAGTCGACTGCGCCTACCCGTACAGCGCCGTGCTGGGCCGTAACCTGCCTGCGATCAAGGAACTGCAGCAGCGCATGATCGACCTGCAGGCACGCGTGGCCCTGCCGCTGGCCGACCTGCGCAAGATCAACAAGCAGATGGCCGCCGGCGAAAAGCGTGCCCGTACCGCGAAGCGCGAAATGACGGTCGCCAACCTGCGCCTGGTGATTTCGATCGCGAAGAAGTACATCAACCGTGGCCTGCAATTCCTCGACCTGATCCAGGAAGGCAACATCGGCCTGCTAAAGGCGGTGGACAAGTTCGAATACCGCCGCGGCTACAAGTTCTCGACCTACGCGACCTGGTGGATTCGCCAGGCGATCACGCGTTCGATCGCGGACATGGCCCGTACCATCCGCGTGCCGGTGCACATGATCGAGACGATCAACAAGATGAACCGCATCTCGCGCCAGATCATGCAGGAAACCGGCAGCGAGCCGGACCTGGCCACCCTGGCCCAGAAGATGGAAATGCCGGAGAACAAGGTTCGCGAGATCATGAAGATCGCGAAAGAGCCGATTTCGATGGAAACTCCGATGGGCGAGGACGGCGATTCGCAGCTGGGCGACTTCATCGAGGACAACACCACCCTGGCCCCGCTCGACGCCGCGCTGCACGCGTCGATGCGCAACGTGATTAAGGAAGTGCTGGACTCGCTGACCCCGCGCGAAGCAAAAGTGCTGCGCATGCGCTACGGCGTCGAGATGTCGAACGACCACACGCTGGAAGAAGTGGGCAAGCAGTTCGACGTGACCCGCGAGCGTATCCGCCAGATCGAAGCCAAGGCGATGAGCAAGCTGCGCCAGCCGTCGCGCTCGGACAAGCTGAAGACCTTCCTGCACGACAAGTAAGCCGTTTCAGCCTCTACGAAAGCCGCCCCGTCGCAAGACCGGGCGGCTTTTTTGTTACATCGCCATTCCCGGCAGTTATAGGTTTTGACAGCAATTTCATTGGAAGCAAGAATTTTCCCCGCGTAACCTCTTAAAAAGATGGCAATGCCGCGGCCCCGTTTGGAGAGACGGGACGGGAGAAATCAAGAACGACGCATACGGGCCGTCGGTATGCGGATTTTCACGCACACAACAATGAAAAAGAACATCCTGCTTGCCGCGATCGCATCGCTATTCGTCGTATCCACCGCCGCCCAGGCCCAGGCCACATCCGCATCCCCACCCGCCCTCAAGCGCGAGCTGCGCGGCGTCTGGATCAGCACCCACCTCAGCCTCGATTGGCCGAACCGCACCCACACGCCCCAGCAGCAGCGCGACGCCCTGGCCGGCATCCTCGACCACAACAAGGCGACCGGCATGAACGCCGCCTTCTTCCAGGTGCGCAGCCAGTCCGACGCCATGTACCCGAGCGAGCTGGAGCCGTGGTCCTACTACCTGACCAACAACCAGGGCAGCGCTCCGGCGCCGATCTGGGATCCGCTGCAGTTCGCGATCGACGAGTCTCGCCGGCGCGGCATGGAATTCCACGCCTGGATCAATCCCTACCGCGCAGTCGCCACCGCCACCAGCGCCGGCAATACGGCCCAGTACGCCGCCAACCACGTCTCGCGCACCCATCCGGAATGGATGCTCACCGTCGGCAACGTGATCATCCTCAATCCCGGCCTGGCCGCCGTGCGCGAGCACGTGACGACCGTGATTATGGACATCGTCAACCGCTACGACGTCGACGGCATCCATTTCGACGATTACTTCTACCCGGCCGGCACCATCAACGACGACGCGGCCTATGCGGCCGACCCACGCGGCTTCCCGGCCACCGCGGCGGGCCGTGCCGACTGGCGGCGCGACAACATCAACCTGCTGATCGCCGGCGTGAACGAGCGCATCCGCGCCGTCAAGCCCTGGGTCAAGTTCGGCGTCTCGCCTTCGGGCATCTACCGCAGCAGCACCGACCCGGCCATCGGCTCGCCCACTTCCGCCGGCGCGTCCCAGCACTACCTCGGCAACTTCGCCGACACCCGCAAGTGGCTGCAGCAGGGCTGGGTCGACTACCTGGCGCCCCAGGTCTACTGGTATATCGGGCAGACGGGCTCCGACTACAAGCTGCTGGTGCCATGGTGGAACCAGAACAGCTTCGGCCGCCATATGTACATCGGGATCGCCGACTACAAGATGAACACCGCCGGCTGGCTTGATCCGAAACAGGTCGCCAACCAGATCGCGCTCAACCGCGCGCAGGGGAACATCGCCGGGCAGGTCCACTTCCGCCACGCCTTCCTCGCCGCCAATCCGCTGGGCTACCGCACCGACCTGCAGCAGAACGTCTACCACCGCCCGGCGCTGGTCCCGGCGATGCCGTGGAAGGACGCGCTGGCGCCCGCCGCGCCGCAGGGACTCGCTGCTTCGGCCGGCGACAACGCGGTCGTGCTGTCCTGGGCGCCGGCAGTCGATACGCATGACGAGATGGAAAAGGTGCGCCGCTTCGCCGTCTACCGCTCGCCCGTGCGCGAATTCGACATCGAGGCGGGCGAGAACCTGGCCGGGGTGACGGAAGCCGCCACGCCCGCGTTTGCCGACACGAAGGCCGAGGCGGGCAAGTACTATTACTATGCCGTCACCGCCCTCAACCGCCTGAGCAACGAGAGCGCGCCGTCGAACCTGGTCACCAACGATTTCGAGGCGCCGGTTGTGCGCACGCGCGACGTGTCGGTGACGCTGGCCAACGGCACGGCGGGCCTGCAGGCGGCCGACATCGACGGCGGCTCGCAGGACAACTGGGGTATCGAATCGCTGAGCGCCTCAAAGGCGAGTTTCAGCTGTGGCGACATCGGCGCGCAGCAGGTGACGCTCACCGCGGTCGACAAGGCGGGGCTGAGCGCGACCGGCACGGCAACCGTGAATGTGCTGGGCCGCATCCCGCAGCCGGCGATCGCGCTCAGCCGCCAGGATGCGACGCCGACCGGCGCGCCGGACAACACCATCGTGCTGGGTTATGGTGCGCAGAGCCTGACCCTGCAGGCCAGCGATGGCGGCGATGTCGATTCCCGCACCAGCTTCGCGTGGACGCCGGCCGCAGGCCTGTCGGCCTCGGGCGCGGTCGCCAACTTCGCACCGACCGGTCCGGGAACCTTTGCCTTCACAGCCCAGGCCATCAGCGCAAACGGCTGTCCGGCGCAGGCGACCGTCACCGTCCCGGTGATCGACGCGCGCTGCGGCGACGGCAAGGTGGCGGTGTGCCAGAAGCCGGGCAGCGGCAATGCCATCGGCGGCACCGTGTGCGTGGCGCCGGCAGCGGTGCCGGCGTTCCTGCGCAAGGGGGAGACGCTGGGGAGCTGCGCGCAATAAATAGGTGACGCTGCGCGTAGGGTGGGCGCTCCGTGCCCACGCGAACGCCGGCGTCGCGTTACCGTGGATGCGCGGCCAAACACCGCGAAAAAACGGACACGGTATCGTGGACCATCTGGATATGCGTCCGATGTGCGCACCGCAGGGTGCACACACCGGTAACACCAGGCGACCTTCCGCGTGGGCACGGAGCGCCCACCCTACGTCTCGTCACCCCGTATTCCGCAATCCCGCCGCCACCCCGTTGATCGACAGGTGAATCCCCCGGTGCACGCGCGGATCCATTTCGCCAGGCTCACGCGACATCGCCCGGTGCCGGTGGATCAGCTCGACCTGCAGGTGGTTCAGCGGATCCAGGTAGGCGAAGCGGTTCTGGATCGAGCGGGCCAGCAGCGGGTTGCCCTCGAGGCGTTCGGTGGCGCCGGTGATCGCTTCCAGGCGGCGCAGCGTCTCTCCATGCTCGGCCGCGATGCGCTTGAAGATGCGCTCGCGCAGGGCGACGTCCGGCACCAGCGAGGCGTAGCGCGAGGCGATCGCCAGGTCGGTCTTGGCCAGCACCATGTCCATGTTCGAGAGCAGGGTGGCGAAGAACGGCCACTCGCGGAACATGCGCTGCAGCGTTGCCAGTCTGGCTCCGTCCGCATCACCTTCCAGCCAGCCGGCCACCGCCGACCCGAAACCGTACCAGCCCGGCAGCAGCAAACGGCACTGGCCCCAGGAGAAGCCCCAGGGGATCGCGCGCAGGTCTTCGATGCGGCGCGTCTTCTTGCGCGAGGCCGGGCGCGAGCCGAGGTTCAGTTCCGCAATCTCGGCGATCGGCGTGGCGGCGAAGAAGTAGTCGGTGAAGCCCGGGGTCTCGTAGACCAGGTCGCGGTAGGCGGCGTAGGCGCGGTTCGACAGCTCGGCCATGACTGCCTCGAAGGAGGCCAGTTGCTCAGCCTTGTCGCCTTCGGCTGGATGCGGCGTCAGGCTGGCCTCCAGCGTGGCGGCGACCAGCAGTTCCAGGTTGCGGCGGCCGATTTCCGGGTTCGAGAACTTGGAGGCGATGATCTCGCCCTGTTCGGTCAGGCGGATCTGGCCGTTGACGGTGCCCGGCGGCTGCGCCAGGATCGCCTGGTAGCTCGGGCCGCCGCCGCGGCCGACGGTGCCGCCGCGGCCGTGGAACAGGCGCAGGCGCACGCCGGCGCGCTCGAAGACGTCGACCAGCTTCAGTTCGGCCTGGTAGAGCTCCCAGTTCGAGGTGAGGAAGCCGCCGTCCTTGTTCGAGTCCGAGTAGCCGAGCATGACTTCCTGCAGCCGGCCCTGGTTGTGGATCAGGCGGCTCACCAGCGGGATCGCCATCCATTCTTCCATGATGGCGCTGGCGCGCTGCAGGTCGGGGATGGTCTCGAACAGCGGGATGACCATCACGTCGGAAACGCCCTTGGCCGGGTGCAGCAGGCCCGCTTCCTTCTGCAGCAGCAGCACTTCGAGCAGGTCCGACACCGCCTCGGTATGCGAGATGATGTAGTTGCGGATCGCCCGCACGCCATAGCGCTCGCGGATCTCGCGCGCGGCGCGCACGATGGCCAGTTCCGACTGCGTCTCCTCGGTGTAGCCCTGGTAGGGCGAATACAGAAGGCGCGGCTGCGCCAGTTCGCCCAGCAGCAGCTTGACCTTGGCCTCTTCGGACAGGGCCGCGTAGTCGGCTTCGACCTGGGCCTTTTCGAACAGCTCGGCCAGCACGCGCTCGTGCACGTCCGAGGTCTGGCGCATGTCGAGCGAGGCGAGGTGGAAGCCGAAGATGCGGGCGGCGCGCATCAGGCCCGCCAGGCGCGGCAGGATCAGCATGGCGCCGTGGTTCAGCGTGAGCGAGTCGCTCAGCACCTGCAGGTCGGCCGCGAATTCGGCGGCGTCGCGGTAAGGAGCCGCGTGACCGACTTCCTTGCGCAGGATGTTGGTCGCGCCCAGTTCGCGCGCGCTGGCGGCCAGCCGGGCGTACATGCCGATCAGGGCGCGCCGGTAGGGCTCGTCGGCGCGGTGCTCGGACTGGTCGGTCGAGCGGTCGGCCAGCGCCTGCATGGCGGGCGTGATGTCGACCATCAGGGTCGAGGTCGAGAGCTCGGCGCCGAGCGCATGGGTTTCCTCGAGGTAGAAATCGAGGATGGTGGTGGCATGGCGCATCACCGCGTGGCGCATGGTGTCGGCGTTGACGTTCGGGTTGCCGTCGCGGTCGCCGCCGATCCAGCTGCCCATCTGCACCCAGGCGGCGTCGCCCAGTTGCGCGGGGGCGCCGTGGTACTGGGCGCCGATCTCGTCCTCGATGTCGTCGTACAGGGCCGGGAGCTCGCGCAGGAAAGTGATGCGGTAGTAGGAGAGGGCGTTTTCGATCTCGTCGGCGACGGTCAGCTTGGTGTAGCGCAGCATGCGCGTCTGCCACAGGGTGGCGATGCGGGCATGCAGCAGCTGCAGGTTGCGCACCTGCTCCTTGGGCGTCAATGGCAGGTCGCGCTCGGCCAGCAGGCGGGCGATGTCGTGCTCGGCGTCGAGGATGCTCTTTCGCTGCACTTCGGTCGGGTGGGCGGTGAGCACGGGGGCGATCAGCGCATTGCGGAAGAAGGTCTCGACCGTCTTCTGGTCGACCCCGGCGCCGCGCAGCTTGCCCAATGCGTAGCCGACGCTGCCTTCGCGCGGACGCGAGCCGGCCAGCAGGTGGGCGCGGCGGCGGCGGTTGTGGTGCTGGTCTTCGGCGATGTTGGCCAGGTGCGAGAAGTAGGAGAAGGCGCGCACCACCGAGATGGTCTGGTTGCGCGTCAGCTTGTGCAGCAGGGTGGTCAGTTCCTCGCCGGCCTCGGGATCGGCGTCGCGCCGGAAGCGCACCGCGGTCTGGCGGATGGTCTCGACGACGTCGAACACGGCGTCGCCTTCCTGGTCGCGCAGCACGTCGCCCAGCAGGCGGCCGAGCAGGCGGATGTCTTCTTTCAGCGGCGCGTCCTTGTCGGGCGTAGAGGAGAGGGCAGCGGAACTGTCTGCGGGAGCGCCCGCGATGGTGCTCGGTACGGCAATTTTATCCATGTCGGCCATAGTTCTCGATTGTCAGGTACACCAAATGGGCGTGGTCATCGACCACGTTCTGCAGGTGGCCCCCATGCTAAAATTTGTGATCTTATGCAAGAGCCGTGTCTGCCGCCGCCGGTAGGCGCAACGACAGTGAATGAAACCGTTTTTGAAAGCAAAGACATGACGCAGCAGGTGCCGTCGAAGTTGATTATCGCATCGCGCGAGAGCCGCCTGGCCATGTGGCAGGCGGAGCACGTGCGCGACCGTCTCGCCGCATTATATCCACAGTGTCAAATCAGCATCCTCGGGATGACGACGCGTGGCGACCAGATCCTCGACCGTACGCTGTCCAAGGTGGGCGGCAAGGGCCTGTTCGTGAAGGAACTCGAGGTGGCCATGGCCGAAGGCCGCGCCGACCTCGCCGTGCATTCGCTGAAGGACGTGCCGATGGACTTGCCGGAAGGCTTCCAACTGGCAACCGTGCTCGAGCGCGAAGACCCGCGCGACGCCTTCGTCTCGAACGACTACGCCTCGCTGGCCGACCTGCCGCCCGGCGCCGTGGTGGGCACCAGCAGCCTGCGCCGCCAGGCGCTGGTGGCGGCGCGCTATCCGCACCTGGTGATCCAGCCGCTGCGCGGCAACCTCGACACCCGCCTGGGCAAGCTCGACCGCGGCGACTACGCGGCCATCATCCTGGCCGCCGCCGGTCTCAAGCGCCTGGGCCTGCCGCAGCGCATCCGCAGCGTGCTCGAACCGGAACTGTCGCTGCCGGCGGCCGGGCAGGGCGCGATGGCAATCGAAATCGCCAGCGGGCCGCGCACTGACGGCGCCGACTTGCAGGCCTTGCTGGCGCCGCTGAACCACGTCGCGACCGAGCAGGCCGTGCTGGCCGAGCGCAAGGTGTCGAAGGTGTTCGGCGGCAGCTGCCAGATCCCGCTGGCCGCGCACGCGGTCGTGAACGGGGACAGCATGCACCTGCGCGCGATGGTCGCCACGCCGGACGGCAAGCGCAGCGCCTACGCGGAACTGAGCGGCCCCGCCGTGCAGCCGGAGCTGCTGGGCGAGCAGGTGTCCGCATTATTGGAACAGCAGGATGCGCAGGCGATCCTGGCTGTGTGCAAGCAGGACGCGGCTGTCGATGCCTGACGGCGTCGTCATCACCCGCCCGCTGGCCCAGGCCGAGGGCCTGGCGCGCGCCGTGGCCGCCATCGGGCGCACGCCGGTCGTGCTGCCGCTGCTGGAGATCGCGCCGCTCGACGATAGCTCGGCGCTGCGCGCGGCATTGGGCGAACTGGAGCGCTATGCGCTGGTCGCCTTCGTGTCGCCGAACGCGGTCGACGCTGCCCTGGCCGAGCTGCCTGAATGGCCGCGTGCCGTGCCGCTGGCCGTGCTCGGCGAAGGCAGCCGCGCCGCGCTCGCGCGCCATGGGCTGCGTGAAGACAACGCCACCATCCTCGGCCCGCTCGACCCCACCCGCAGCGATTCGGAACACCTGATAGCAAGCCTCGACCTGGCGGCCCTGGCCGGCAAGCGGGTGCTGATCGTGCGCGGCGAGTCCGGGCGCGAACTGATGGCCGACAGTTTCCGCGCGGCCGGCGCCGAGGTCAGCGTGGTGCCGGCCTACCGCCGCAATGTGCCGCGGCTGACCCCGGAGCTGGCGGCCCGGCTGCGCAGCCTGCTGGCCACGCCGCACGACTGGATCGTCACCAGCTCGGAGGCGCTGCGCGGCCTGTTTTCCCTGTTGGCCCAACTCGACCCCGGCTGTGTCAGCCAGATGCGGGGCCAGCACGTTATCGTGCCTCATGCCCGGATCGCCGCCACTGCGACCGATCTGGGAATCGCCCGCGTGACCCTCACCGGCTCGGGCGACGACCGTTTGCTTGCCGCGTTACAATCTCAAGAATGAACGAACTGCCGAATCATCCAGAGCTGCCCCAAGGTCAGCCACCCTCGCAGCCACCGGGCTTGCCACCTCCTGCGCACAAGGCGCCGGATGCCGACCACTATCGCACGCGCGCACCCGAGCGCAGGGCGGGCCCCGGCCTGTCCGAGCAGCTGACGCGTCCGCTGCCGCTGGCCGTGATGGCCCTGGCGGTGCTGCTGGCCGCCCAGACCTGGTCGAGCCATAGCCGCATCAACACGCTGCGCCAGGAAATGGCGCGCAGCCTGCAGAAGGGCAACGAGATTAATGCCGAGACGGCCTCGCTGGCGCGCGACGTTGCCGAGCAATCGAAAGCGCTGCAACTGAAGGTCGGCGTGCTGGAAAGCCGCCAGCTCGAGAACCAGAGCCAGCAGCTGGCGCTCGAACAGCTCTACCAGGACCTGTCGAAGAGCCGCGACGAGTGGGCGCTGTCGGAAGTCGAGCAGGTGCTCTCGACCGCCAGCCAGCAATTGCAATTGGCCGGCAATGTGCAGGGCGCCCTGATCGCGCTGCAAAACGCCGACCGCTCGCTGTCGCGCTCGGACAAGCCGCAGTTCATCTCGGTGCGCCGCGCGATCGCCGCCGACATGGAAAAGCTCAAGGCCATGCCGTCGGTGGACCTGGCCGGCGTCGCCTTGCGCCTGGACAGCGTCATCGCCCAGGTCGACACCTTGCCCTTGTTGTCGGACGAAAAGCCCCTGCTGCCGGCGGCGCCGGTGCGCGCCCAGCGCGGCCAGGCCCAGGCGGACACCGCGCCGCTGGGGATCGGCGAGCGCATGCTGGCCACCTGGCGTAACTGGAGCGCGGAAATGTGGGACGACGTGCGCCAACTGATCCGCGTGCGCAGCGTCAACACGCCGGAAGCGCTGATGCTCTCGCCCGAGCAGAATTATTTCGTGCGCGAAAACCTGAAGTTGCGCCTGCTCAACGCACGCCTGGCGCTGCTCTCGCGCGACGAAACCAGCTTCGCCGGCGACCTTGCCGCAGCCCAGGAAACGCTCGACAAATACTTCGACACGCGTGCGCGCACCACCCAGCAGGCGCTGGCGGTGCTGCGCCAGGTGCGGGCGAACAACCTGGCGATCGAGATGCCGACGCTGGCCGACAGCCTGGCGGCTGTCCGCAATTACAAGAAGCCTTGAACAAAGCTTAATACTCCATGCGTTTACTCCTCTGGTTAGTCGCCCTGATGGCCGCGGCCATCGGCATCGCCGTGACGGCGCGCTTCAATCCGGGCAACGTGGTGCTGTTCTACCCGCCGCACCGGATCGACATGTCCCTGAACCTGTTCGTCGTGCTGCTGGCGCTGCTGTTCCTGATGCTCTACGGCCTGGCACGCGCGATCGTCGCCACGCTGCGCATGCCCGACCGCGTCGCCGCCTACCGCCTGCGCAAGCGCGAGCGCGAAGGCAACAAGGGCCTGCGCGACGCCCTGAAAGCCTTGTTCGAGGGCCGCTTCGGCCATGCCGAAAAGGCCGCGATGCGCGCCGCCGAGCTGCCCGAGAACGCCGGCCTGGCCGCCCTGATCGGCGCCCGCGCCGCGCACCGCATGCGGGAACCGGCCCGGCGCGACGCCTGGCTGGCTGGCATCGCCCACGACAACAACATGAAGACCGCGCGCCTGATGACGGTGATCGAGCTGCTGGTCGACGACCACCAGCCGGAAGCGGCCCTCGAAGCCGTGGCCGAACTCAATGCCAGCGGCCAGCGCCACATCCACGCGCTGCAATGGTCGATGAAGGCCAACCAGCAGGCGCGCAACTGGCCGGAAGTGCTGCGCCTGGTGCGCATCCTGGACAAGCGAAAAGCGCTGCACCCGGCCCTGTCGAGCCGCCTGCGCGAGCTGGCCTACGAGGCGCTGCTTTCGAAAGAGGGGCGCGATCCCGAAGCGATCCGCCGCGTATGGGCCGGCGTGCCGGCCGCCGACCGCACCAAGCCGTATATTGCGGCACGCGCCGCGGCCGCCTTCAACGCCAGCGGCCTGCAGGACGAGGCGCGCGTGATCGCCGAAGAGGCCTTGCGCACCGGCTGGGACGAGCGCGTGATCCGTGCCTACGGCGACGCCGCCGGCCCGGCCGGCTCGCCGACCCTGCTGGCCCAGATCGAACACTGCGAAACCTGGCTGCGCGGGCGCCCGAACGACCCGGAACTGGCCTTCACGCTCGGTTCCCTGTGCCTGCGCCAGAAGCTCTGGGGCAAGGCCCAGCGTTACCTGGAGCAGGCGCTGTCCGACGCCGTCGACTCGGCCATGGTGCGCGACGTCCACCTGAAGCTTGCCCAGCTGCACGAGGCGCTGGGGCAGGAAGAGCAGGCGGCGGGGCATTACCGGCAGAGCGCGCTGGCGAATATGTTGTAAGGCGGAATCGTGTTGTGGTCCGGGCCGTGCCGTAGGGTGGACGGCTCCACCGGATCGCATGACCATACGCGGCGCTTCTGCCGTCCACGCGTTCAACCCGTGCGTGCACATGGCAAACGTTTCGGCCCGCACCTGTGCGTTGACGCGTGGAGTTGGCATGGATGCCCCCGGCATCCATGCCTCCACCCTACAATTGCGGTGTGCGTAGGGGTGGAGGAGGCCAGTGGCCTCCTCCACGGCTTCACCGGAGTCCCGACTCCACGCGTTTTGAAACGCTTGCACAGCCGTACCGCCTGGCCTCAGCCGAATTGGCTTCATTGACCGGCCTCGACCCCGCCTGACGTTTCCCACTTAATCGATCCGCACGGCAAGCTGCTGCGCCGCACAAGCCTATGCCTATTCGATATAATGCTTCCCTTTATTGAATCTTCAGCAACCAAGGACTAACCCATGAGCTTGAACAACGTCCCAGCCGGCCGCGACGTGCCGAACGACTTCAACGTCATCATTGAAATCCCGATGAACGCCGATCCGATCAAGTACGAAGTCGACAAGGACACCGGCGCGATCTTCGTCGATCGCTTCATGGGTACCGCGATGCACTATCCGTGCAACTACGGCTATGTGCCGCAAACCCTGTCGGACGACGGCGACCCGTGCGACGTGCTGGTCATTACCCCGTTCCCGCTGATCCCGGGCGTGGTCGTGCGCTGCCGCGCAATCGGCATGCTGAAGATGACCGACGAAGCCGGCGGCGATGCCAAGATCCTGGCTGTGCCTGTCGACAAGATCCTGCCGATCTACAGCCACTGGCAAAAGCCGGAAGACCTGCAAGACCTGCGCCTGCAGCAGATCCAGCACTTCTTCGAGCACTACAAGGACCTCGAAAAAGGCAAGTGGGTCAAGATCGAAGGCTGGGTCGGCCCGGATGAAGCCAAGGCCGAGATCGTCAACGGCGTGGCCAAGTTCAAGGAATCGGCGAAGCAGTAATCCTGCGGCCCGAAACGGGAAAGGTCCGGCACCTCTTGGGGTGGCCGGGCCTTTTTTTATGGTTGCTACGTATTGGGCGGTACTAACACCCGCTGCCAACGGCTGACGGCTGATGGCCAACCGCCAACCGCCAACCGCCAACCGCGAACCGCTGTGGGCACACCGCTCGCCGCTCGCGGCATGCCCACCCGCTCCACTTACCAGCCTATGTCCTGCAGCAAGGGGTAGGTCAGGTCGCGCGGCGGCGTGACCGTATGCGACAGGTCGGAGTTGATCGACGGTTCCATCAACTGGTTCGGCCTGGCTTCC
Source organism: Massilia sp. SYSU DXS3249 (assembly GCF_053668055.1). Lineage (NCBI taxonomy): Bacteria > Pseudomonadati > Pseudomonadota > Betaproteobacteria > Burkholderiales > Oxalobacteraceae > Massilia > Massilia sp. SYSU DXS3249. Next base: position 107,625 of record NZ_JBSIPX010000017.1, read on the forward strand.
GTGGTGTAGTGCGACACCGAAGAGCCCGGCGCATTGGTGGTCGGCGTGTACATCAGGATGCGGCGCCGCGGGTCGGTGCCGGCCAGGCGGGCCGGGTCGATGCCGAGGCTGGCGACGACGCCGGAGCGGGTGCGCGAGCGCGCCTGCAGGGCTGCGCGCAGGGTGACGCCGGCTTCCTGGGTCACGCGTACCGAGGGGATCGTGATGCTCGGGTCGCTGCCGCTCAGGCCGGTTGGATCGCCCGGCGCGTTGTCCGCCAAGATCATGCCGATCGCCCCGGCGGCCTGGACATTGCGCGCCTTGTCGACGAAGGGGCATTCGCCGCGCGAGACGAGGGCGATGTTGCCGCGCACCGCCAGCGCATTGTTGGCGTTCAAGGGAGTGCAGGCCAGGCCCGTGCCGTCCGGCTGCTCGACGACCGGCATGAGCTGGCCGGTGACGGGCGTGGCCCCCAGCGGCGGACCGAAGGACGCGTCGCCGACGTCATAGTTGCCGGCGGCGCCGCCGGCCGCGCTGCCGCTGATGGTCAGGCGCGAGCGCGGGTCGAGCACGCGGGGCACGGCGGCAGTGACGACCGGGCCGTTCCACGACAGCCGGTCGCCGCTGATGGCGGAGGCGACGCGCTCGGCGTTCGTCATGTTGACCCAGAGCTGTTCGGTGCGGTTGTCGACCAGGAAGTGGTCCCAGATCGAAGGAATGTCCAGGATCTCGGCGCCGGTTTCGTCGTCGGTGAAGGTCTGGAAGCCCAGGCCATGCGCCATTTCGTGCAGCAGCACGGTGACCAGGTCGATAGCGGCGCCGGCATTGTTGTCCAGCCCGAGGTAGAAGCCGGGCCCGGGCAGGCAATCGGGGAACAGGCCGAGCCGCGAATTGAAGCGCGAGATGATGTGCGGCTCGCCCGGCGTGGCCACGTCGGTGCCGGCGAGCTTGCTCGCGAGGGCCGACGGGTACCAGGTGTTCGGGCGCGGCGCATTGGTGAAGTCGGACCAGATTTCGTTGGCCCCGGCAGAACCGAGCACGGCGCTGTTTTCGGTGCACGACAGCGGCACGAAGGAAGCGCCGATGCGGATCGGCACCGCGCTGGTGAGGGTGGCGCCCCAGATGTCGGCCGCGTGCTGGAAGGCGTCCAGGCGCTGCTGGCCGAGCGTGGTGCCGGTGTTGCCGCCCACCGGGGTGACCGGGGTCGGGTCGTTGAAACCGATGCCCGGCGCGTTCTGGTTGACGATGATGATGGTCGCCGCCTGCGCGCTGGCGGCGACGGCGCACGAGAGGACGAGGGCGGCAATGGCGCGCAGTGGCGATTTACTCATGGCGGTGTCCTTCGTGGTGCGCGGCGGAGGGAGTGGAAGCGTGGACGGCCTGCTCGGCGGCCGTGCTGCCGTGGACGCACTGCTCGGCGAGCTTGCCGTCGGCGCCGCGGGTGACGACCGAATAGACGAGACCCCGTTCGCCGAGCCGCACCTGGCGCCCGCCGCCCGGATGGGTGATCAGCGTCGGCTGCGACGGCGCACTCATCCGTACTGACGCCGATGGCGGCGTCAATGCGCGGATTTCGGCCGGGGTCGGGGCGCGCAGCTGCCCGGTCTGGGCGTCGCGCACGACGACCATGCCTTGCTGCGCAGCTTGCGGCTGCGACTGCGGCTGTTGCTGCGGCTGCTGGGCTCCCGCTTTCGGCGGCAGGGCGGCCCAGAGGGCGGCGCACGGCAAGACGGCGATGAGTTTTTTATATGACATGGTGGGGTTCTCCGATCGATCTACAAATGAGCTGCAAACGAGGCTACAAATGAGCCTCCAAACGAGGCTCCGAACGAGGCTCCGAACGAGGCTCTAAACGGGGCTTCAGATCTTCGACTTGCGGCGCACGACACCGAACGCGCCCAGGCCGAGGGCCAGCATGGCGAACAGCGAGGGTTCGGGGACTGCGGTGACTACTCGGACAGTGTCAAGGCCGATGTAGTTCAGGGTGTCGGCAGCGCCGACATAACGGAAGGCGAAGCGGCCTTCGCCTTCGACGTTGAGGTTGCCGCTCCACTGGGTCCAGTCGGCCGGGTAGCCGGACTCGCCGCCGATGGTGCCGAGCAGGGTGGTGAAACTGCTGGTGCCCCCGTCGCTGCCGGAGGCGAAGCGGACCTCGAGCACGTCGTTGAAGCCGGCCAGCGCTTCGTTGCGGGTCCAGAACGACAGGTTGGTGATGCCGGTGAGCGAGAGCACGGGCGTGATCAGCCAGTTGTCGACTACGCCGAGGCCGGCCTCGGCGCCGAGGTAGCTGGCGGCGGCGTAGGAATCGGCGGCGCCCGATTGCGCACCGAAGATAGCGGCATTGCCCTGGAACCAGCTGTTGCCGGCAGGGACGCTGTTGTTGGTGAAAGTCCAGCCCGGCAGGGCAGGGACGTTGTCGAAGCCTTCGTTCAGCACCTGGACGGCCGCGTTGGCGGCGCCGGGTGCGAAGACGGCCAGCGCGAGCGCGCCAGCCGCAACACACGACTTGAGAGTTTTCATGGATGAGCTTTCATGCGGAGCCAGAAGGATGGCGGTCCACTCGCGCTGGCATTCACGAGGCCATGGTTGAGTTCATCATATGAGCTGAACGGTAACGAACATTGATATCAATTCAATGTGCGCGGCAACTCAGCGGTATGGGAAAGTGTCTAAGCTGAGTGCGCGCGAGCGCGTGCGCCGTTGCAGCGCGCGGGCGGCGAGCCGGTGTTGCGGGAGGTGAAGGGAATCGAGCGGAAGGGGAAACCGCCGCAACCGTGAACGGCCGCGGTAAAACACGCGCAGGCGGTAGTGCGCCGCCCGCGCGCTAAAACGGTCAGCGCCGGGCCAGGAGGCTGCGCTGGCGCAGCTTGCCGACGATCCCAATCGGGAAGAAATAGATCGACAGGATGAACAGCACGCCCAGCCACAGCATCCAGCGGTCCGGGTGCAGGGCGGCGGCCAGCATCGGCAGGCCTTCCAGCGCGCTCGAGGCGTCCCCCATCCGGTCCTTCAGGTAGTTCTGGGCCAGGATGAAGAGGGCGGCGCCGACCACGGCGCCGTACATCGTGCCCATGCCGCCGATCACCACGATCAGCAGGATGTCGGTCATCACCTCGAAGCCGAGCGACGTCTTCGGCCCCACATAGCGCAGCCACAGGGCCATCAGCGCACCGGCCAGCACGGCGACCAGGGCGGCCAGGCAATTGGCCCAGATGCGGTAGACGACGGTGCGGTAGCCGAGCGCCTCGGCGCGGAACTCGTTCTCGCGGATCGCCTGCAGCACGCGCCCGAAAGGCGAGTTCACGAGGCGCAGCAGGAACAGGAACAGCACCAGGCAGCCGAAGAAGACCAGGTAATAGGTCAGCAGCTTGCCGTCGATCGAACGGCCGAACACCTCGTTTTCCATCAGCGTGAAGCCGGGCGTGAGCACTTCCGGCACGCTGAAGGTCTTGCCGTCCTCGCCGCCGGTGAAATCCGACAGTTGCGAGGCCAGCACGGCGAAGGAGGACGCCACGGCGAGGGTGATCATCGCGTAGAAGATGGCGCGCACGCGCAGCGCGAACAGGCCGACGACGAAGGCCAAGGCGAGGGCCAGCAGCAGGGCCAGGCCCAGGCCGCCCAAGGCGGCGCTCCAGGTCGGCTCGTCGACCGAGGCCAGGCCCAGGCCGATGCCGTAGGCGCCGATCCCGTAGAACATCGTGTGCGCGAACGAGACGATGCCGGTGTAGCCGAGCAGCAGGTCGTAGGAGGCCACCAGCACGATGTAGACGCAGATGGTGGCGGCCGTGTTGAGCGAACGCGAGCCCGAGGTCAGGAAGGGCGCGAAGGCCAGCCCGAGGAAGATCAGCAGCAGCACCAGGGTCAGGGCGCGGCTGCGCGGCAGGTCGCCGGAAAGGAGTCGGTTCATAGTGGTCAGCCCCGCGATTTCGAATACAGCCCGGCCGGGCGCCACAGCAGGATCGCGATCATCAGGACGATGTGCGACACCAGTGCGAATTTCGGCGCCAGGAAGCCGGCATAGTTGGCCACCAGCGCCATCAGCAGGGCGCCGATGAAGCAGCCGCCGATCGAGCCCAGTCCGCCGATGATGATGACGATGAAGATCGTGACCATCATCTCGCCGCCCATCGCGGCCGTCAGGGTTTCCTTGTACAGGCCCCACATCACGCCGCCCAGGCCGGCCAGCGCGGAACCGGCCGCGAACACGGCGACGAACAGGCGGCGGATGCGGTAGCCGAGGCTTTCCACCATCTCGCCGTTCTCGACGCCGGCGCGGATCAGGAGGCCGATCTTGGTGCGGTTCAGGGTCAGGAACATGATTGCGAACACGACCAGGCCCACGACGACCGCCACCAGCCGGTATTTTTCGATCGCCGCGTCGCCCAGGAAGATGGCGCCGCGCAGGGAGGCCGGCAACGGCAGCGGAATGGTTTCCGCGCCCCAGATCACGTGGATCAGCTGTTCGGCGACGATCATGCCGCCCATCGTGATCAGGATCTGCTTCAGGTGCTGGCCATAGACCGGCATGATGATGACGCGCTCGAAGGCCCAGCCGAGGAGGGCCGTGACCAGCATCGCGACCGTGACCGCCAGGGCCAGCACGCCCAGGTTGATCAGCAGCGAATCGACTTCGAGCCAGCCCTGCATCGGCAGCAGCACCATGGTGGCGGCAAAGGCGCCGACCGAGACGAAGGCGCCGTGGCCGAAGTTCAGCACGTCCATCAGGCCGAAGATCAGGGTCAGGCCGCTGGCCATGATGAAGATCATCATGCCCATGGCGAGGCCGGCGACGGTCAGGGTGACCCAGGTCGGCAGGTCGCCGACCAGCGGCAGCATCAGCAGCGCGAGGGCGGGCACCAGCAGCAGGGGCGCCAGGTCGCGCGGGGCGCTCGGCAGGGGCGTGTCGGCTTGGGGCGCTGCGGCCTTGGGCGCCGCCCTGGGCTCTGCAACAACGGGAGGAAGGGTTGCACTCATGGCGGTTCCTATTGGTGGGAGTCAAGCGACAGGCCGAGGAGGCGCTGCTGCAGCGCGTCGTCGCCGGCCAGCGCCGACATCGATCCGGCGTGGGCCACGCGGCCGTCGTCCATCACGCTGACGGTGTCGCCGAGCGAGCGCACGAAATTGAAGTTCTGCTCGACCAGCAGGATCGTGGTTTCGAGCTCCTTCAGCTCGCGGAAGGCGGCGATCAGGCTGTGCACGATGGCCGGGGCCAGGCCCTTGGTCGGCTCGTCGACCAGCAGCAGCCGGCGCGGCTCGATGATGGCGCGCGCGATCGCCACCATCTGTTTCTGGCCGCCGGAGAGGTTGCCGGCCGGGTAGTTCCAGAATTTCTTCAGGGCCGGGAAGAAGCCGAAAATCCACTCGACGCGCGCCGGGTCCATCGGGCCGCTGGTGGCGGCCAGGTGCAGGTTCTCGCGCACGGTGAGGCTGGAGAAGACGGCCATGCTTTCCGGGACATAGGCGATCCCGAGCCGCGCAATGTCGGGCGTGGCCAGCTTGGTGATGTCGCGGCCGTCGAAGACGATGCTGCCGGCGCTCGCCTTCCACAGGCCCATGATGGTGCGCAGCGTGGTGGTCTTGCCGGCGCCGTTGCGGCCCAGCAGGACCGACAGGCCGCCGCGCGGCACCACCATGTCGACGCCGTGCAGGATGTGGTACTGGCCGATGTGGGTGTGCACGCCGGAGAGCTTCAGCAGTGGTTCAGGCATGTTCGGTTTCCGGTGTTCCAAGATAGGCTTCCTGTACGATCTTCGATTGCATCACTTCGCCGGGGATGCCGTCCGCGACCAGGGTGCCGTTGTGCAGCACGATGATGCGGTCGGCCAGCTGGCGCACCACGTCCATCTTGTGCTCGACCAGCAGCACGGTCTTGTTGGCGTCGCGCTTGACGGCGTGGATCAGGTCGAGCACGACCGGCACTTCGTCCACGCTCATGCCGGCGGTCGGTTCGTCGAACATCAGGATGTCCGGTTCGAGCGCCAGCAGGATCGCGACTTCCAGCTTGCGCTGGTCGCCGTGCGAGAGCGAGCCGACCCGCGCTTCTCGCTTGGCGAGGAGCGCGACCCTTTCCATGTAATGCTCGGCGCGGGCGATCAGTTCCTTGTGGCCGAACCAGACCGAGAACATGTTCATCCCGACGCCGGCGCGGCTCTGCACCGCCAGGCGCACGTTTTCCATCACCGTCAGGTTCGGGAACAGATTCGTGAGCTGGAAGGCGCGCCCGATGCCCAGGCGCGTGCGCCGCGCCGCGCCGTGGCGCGTGATGTCCTGGCCCTTGAGCGACACCGTGCCCGAGGTGGCCGGCAGCTGGCCCGAGACCAGGTTGAAGTAGGTCGTCTTGCCGGCCCCGTTGGGACCGACGATCACGGTCAGCGTGCCCGGGTAGAAGTCCGCCGTCACCGCGTTGACCGCGACGTGGCCGCCGAAGCGGATCGTCAGGTCGCGGGTCGACAGCGAAGGCGGCTGCGCTTGCTGGATGACTGCCATGTCAGCGCTTGTTCCGGACCGGCAGCGGCATCTCGGCGGCCGGGATTTCGCGTACCAGTTCCAGCAGGTCCCACTCGTTCTTCTGGTCCTTCTTGATGCGGAAGTGGTACATCGACTGGATCGCCTGGTGGTCTTCCTTGCGGAAGCTCATCGGGCCTTTCGGGGTCTCGAACTGCATGCCTTCCATCGCGGCGACCAGCTTCTCGCTATTCCCGTCCGGGACCTTCGAGAGCGCGTTGAAGACGGCGCTGGCCGCGGCGAAACCGCCGGCGGTGAACATGTCGGGCGGCGCCTTAAAGCGCTTCTGGTGCTCGGCGACCAGCCAGTCGTTCATCTTGTTCTTCGGGAAGGCGTAGTAGTAATAAATGGTGCCTTCAGTGCCGGCGTAGCTCTTCCAGGTCTTCATCACCGGCAGGATGTTGCCGCCCGGGGCAAGGGAGATGCCGAAGCGCTCCGGCTTCATGTCGGCGATCTTGTTCATCGGGTTCGGGCCGGCCCAGACGATGCCCAGCACGCGCGGCTGCGGCTTGTCCTTCAGGGCGTTGAACAGGCGCTGGGTCGGGGCGGTGAAATCGGTCGAGGTGGCCGGGGCGTATTCCTCGTGCACGACTTTCGCCTTGCTGCCGGTGGCCGCGAGGGCTTCCTTGCCGGCCTTGATGGCGTCGCGCCCGAAAGCGTAGTCCTGGGCCAGGAAGGCCACGCTGCCGCCCTTCAGGGTAGTGGCGGCGGCCATCGCGTCCTGCATCGAGCTGCGCGCGGTGCGGAAGATGTACTTGTTCCACTTTTCGGCGGTGATCGCGTCGGCCACGGCAGGCTCGATGATCAGCACCTTCTTGTATTCCCTCGCCACCGGCAGCATCGCGATCGCCGAACCCGAGGACGTGGTGCCGACGGCGAGGGCGACCTTGTCGTCGCCATAGGCTTCGGCCAGCAGGGTGCGGCCGAGGTCCGGCTTGCTTTGGTCGTCCTTGACGATGACCTTCAGCTTGCGCCCGCCGATTTCCATCTTGCCACCGGTGAGGTATTCGAGGCCCATCATGAAGCCGGTTTCGGTCTCCTTGGCATAGGTCTCGAGGGGGCCGGTCTTGCCGGCGATGAGGGCGATCTTCAGGTCCGGGCCGGCGGCCAGCGCGAGGGGCGCGGAGGTAGCGGCGAAGGCGGCCAGGATGGCCATGCTCAAGGGTTTGACGAGGTGGTTCATGCTGTCTCCTGATTGCTGTTTTATGGAAGCCGAGCCAGGAACTGGCGGATCGCCTCCAATGCTTGCGGTTCGGTGAGCATCGGCGCATGGCCGACGTTCGGCACTTCGGTGTATTCCATCGCGGGTGCGGCACGCCGCATCCATGCGGCCTGCTCGGGTTCGACCAGGTCCGACAGGGCGCCGCGCACCAGCAGCACGGGGCGCTTGTGCGCCAGCCGCTTGAAGGCGAGGCGTGCCGCGAGCGAGGTCGGCTTTAGTTTACCTGTCTGCATTGCTATTGCAATACTCGGGTCGTAGCGCAGGGCGAGCTTGCCCGATTCGTCGGGCGCGAATGCGCGCTGGGCCCATTTGCCCCACTCCTCGTCGGAGTTGCCGGGGAAGGCGCAGGCGTTGATGTCCTTCAGGTAGCAGGCGGCGTCGTCCCACGAGGAGAGGGTGCTGCAGCGGCCCGCGTAGCCGGCGATGCGCGCCAGGCCCTTGACCGACAGCACCGGGCCGACGTCGTTGAGGATGGCGCCGGCGATCAGGTCGAGGTTGCGCACGGCCAGCGTCATCGTGATCAGGCCGCCCATCGAGGTGCCCACGAACACGGCGCGGGCAATGCCCAGGTCGTGCAGCAGCTTGGCGACGTCGCCCGCGTAGACGACCGGGTTGTAGTTGTCCGGATTCGGGTCGCGCGCCGAGTGGCCGCGGCCGCGCACGTCGAGCGCCAGCACGCGCCGGCCCAGGGCTGCGATCTCGGGCGCCAGCTCGTCGAAATCGGCGGAATTGCGCGTCAGGCCGTGCAGGCAGACGACAGGAAGGCGCGCCGGTCCCGCAGCCGCCGCATAATCCCGTGCGTACAGCGCCAGTCCGTCGGTGCTCTGGAAGCTGATTGGTGTGAAGTTGGACACGCTGGCAGATCCTGTTGTTCTTGGAATGTGAGGGGGAGGGGCGTGCGGCGCCACGCCGCCTGTGGCGGCGGGCATCGCACGTGGAGGACGAGAGGCTCGTCAGGCCGGGCCGGACGCACGCGGCGTCCGGCCCTCCCGCAGGATCAGAAGCGGTACTCGAGCGTTGCCGAGACCGTGCGCGGGTTGCCGTAGAAGGCCGTCAGCGTGCCTTCGTTGCCCAGGGTCGGGAACAGGTAGCCGGCGGTCTTGTAGCGCTCGTCGCTCAGGTTCTTGCCGTGGATGCCGGCGCGGATCTTGCCGTCGGCGCGGGTCCAGACGATGCTCGCGTCATACAGCTTGTACGATTCCTGGTCCAGCAGCGAACGGGTTTCGAACTGGTTGGTGGCGCCCTTGTAGGCAGCGCTGCCGATCAGCGAGATCTTGCCGTTGTGGCCCATGATCGGCGCCGCGATGTCGTAGTTGACGCGCAGGTTTGCCGAGTTCTTCGGCGTGTTCTGGAACACGCGCTGGTTGGCCACGTTGACGCCGGCGACGATGTACTCCTTGTACTCGGCGTCGATGTAGCTGTACATGCCGGCCACGGTGAAGTCGCGCGTCAGGTTGGCCACCGTCTCGAACTCGAAGCCGCGGATCTTGGCCTTGCCGGCGTTGGTGGTGACGCCGGCGAAGCTGTCGTCCTTGCCGTCGCCGTTGGTGTCGATCGCCACCGAACCCGGGATCTGCACGTCCTGGTAGTCGCTGAAGAACAGGGCGGTGTTGGTGGTGATGCGGCCGCCGTTGAAGGCCGACTTCAGGCCCAGTTCGACCGTCTCGATGGTTTCCGGGCTGTAGCCGGCGCGTGCCTGCGACAGCGGGATGCGGGTGCCGACGATGTTCAGGCGCGGATCGAAGCCGCCGCCCTTGAAGCCTTCGGCGTACGAGGCGTAGACGTTGTGGTCGGCGTTGAGCTTGTAGTTGACGGCGATGCGCGGGGTGAACTTCTTGTCCTCGCGTTCCAGGCCGCTGCGCAGGTCGGTGTCGGTGCGGAACGGGATGGCGCCCGGGTTGCCCATTTCCGGCGTGCCGTTCGCGCCCAGGAAGATCTGGCGGTAAATCGAGGCGGTGCGCTTGTCGACGGTGTAGCGGCCGCCCAGCGAGAGCGAGAACGCGTCGGTGAAGTTGTAGCTGCCGTCGATGTAGGCGGCCCAGGCCTTGGTGCCGATGTCGCCGCTGGTGAAGGTCGAGGTTGGGACCGCGCCGGCCAGGATGGTGTCGAACTTGTTGAAGGCCTGTGCGTCGATGTAGTACACGCCGGCCACGCCCTGGATGCGGTCGCCCGTGTAGGTCAGGTTGAATTCCTGGCTGAATTGCTCGTTGGTGTAGAGGGCCGGCACTTCCATGTCGACCACTTGCAGCGAGTCGAAGTCGATCGGCGCCCAGGACTTGTCCTTGCGGCTGGCGGTGATCGATTTCAGGGTGAACTGGTTGTTGACGTTGTATTCGACCAGCGCCGAGACGCCGTGCGCAGTGACTTCCTGGTCGTTGCCGATGGCCTTGGTCAGGTTGGCGCGGGTGTCGAATTCGTTGGCCAGGATCGGCGCGCCGCTGGTGCGGCCGACGATCAGGCGGTGGCCGTTCTTCGGGCTCGAATCGTCCTGGGTGGCGTCGCCGGCGATGCGGATGAAGAGGTCCGGGGTCGGGGTGAACTCGGCCGACAGGCGCAGGGCGGTGACGTCCTTGTCGTAGTTCTCGGCGCCGGTGAACAGGTTCTTGCCGTAGCCGTCGCGCTTGAAGCGGGCCACGGTGCCGCCGACGCGGATGGTGTCGGAGACCGGCGCGCTGGCGGTGGCCACGCCTTCGATCTGGCCGTAGTTGCCGACGGTCGTGCGCAGGCGCACATCAGGCTTCGGAGCCAGCTTGCGGGTGACGTACTTGACGGCGCCGCCGATGGTGTTGCGGCCGTACAGCGTACCCTGCGGGCCGCGCAGCACTTCGATGCGCTCGACGTCGTAGATGTCGGCCACGGCGGCCTGCGGGCGGGCCAGGTAGATGTCGTCGATATAGATGCCGACGCCGGATTCGAAGCCGGCCAGCGGGTCGGCCTGGCCGACGCCGCGGATGAAGGCGGTCAGCGTGGAGTTGGTCGCGCGCGACGCTTTCAGGGTCGTGTTCGGCAGGGCCAGGGCCAGCGCGGTCACGTCCGGCACGGCCTGCTTCGAGAGCTGGTCGGCGCTGAAGGCGGTCACCGACACCGGCACGTCCTGCAGGGTTTCCTCGCGGCGGCGCGCGGTGACGACCACTTTCTGGACGTCGGAGGCGCTGTCGCCGGCTGCGGCCGGCGCGCCGGTGGCTTCCTGGGCGTGGGCGACCCCCATTGCGCTGCTCGACAGGGCGAGCAGGGCGGCGGTGGCTATGGCGGAACGATTGACCAACTTCATTTTTTTATTCGTCAGGCGCATCTATGTCTCCTAATTTTGGGATGGCTCATGCAATCACGCATGTGATCAAACTCGCACGCCAGGCAGTGTGCCCCTGTTCGGTCTGGCTGAAAAGATAACAGCGCGCCAACCGCTTGTGCATTAATGCACAGCTTGGCGCACCAAGATAGGGAGAGGGCCATGCAGGGAGAATGGTGTACCCGCACAATTTGCGTGCTTACAAACATGCATATGGGAATTGATTGCGGGAGGAATGTGCACTGGTGCACAATATGGGCGTCTTGATATCGAACAAGTGCACCGATGAATACCTTGCCAGAGTGGACCGACCTCCGATTCTTCCTCGAGCTGGCGCGCGCCGGTACCCTGTCCGGGGCCTCGCGCCGGCTGGACGTCGAGCACACCACGGTGGCACGCCGCATCGACCGGCTGGAAAAGGAACTCGGCTCGACCCTGTTCGACCGTTCGCGCGAAGGCTACGAGCTGACCGAGATGGGCCTGGCGCTGCTGCCGCATGCGGAAGCGATGGAGGGCGCGGCGCTGGCGGCGGCCGAGCAGCTGAGCGGGGCGGAAGTGGCGGCGCACGGCGTGGTGCGCCTGGGCGTGCCGGAAGTGTTCGGCGTGAAGGTGGTGGCGCCGCTGCTGGTCGGCCTGCTCGACGCCAATCCCGACCTGACGATCGACCTGCTGGCGCTGCCGCGCTTCGCCAACCTCGCCAACCGCGAAGCCGACCTCGGCGTGATGCTCGACCCGCCCACCACCGGGCGCTACATGGTGACGCGCCTGGCCTCCTTCCGCTTCTACCTGTACGCCTCGCCCGGCTACCTGGAAAAGCATCCGCCGATCCGCCACCAGTCCGACCTCTCCCAGCATTATTTCGTCGACTACGTGCAGGACCGCCTGGCCAGCCGCGAGCTGTCCTACCTCGACGAACTCGGCTTCACGCCGCGCCGCCGCCTGTGCTGCTCGGGCATGACGGCCCAGATCGAGGCGGCCTCGCTCGGCATGGGCCTGATGATGGCGCCGCCCTACGCGGTGCCCGACGACGGCCGCCTGGTGCAGGTGCTGCCCGGCTTCTTCGCCGAGCGCTCGTTCTGGCTGGCCGCGCCCACTGACCTGTACCGCCTGCGGCGCGTGAAAGTGGTGTGGAACCTGCTGCGCGATTTTGCCGACAGCCAGCCGTCGCTGTTTGTCTGAGGCGCCGGGTGAGCGACCCAATAATTTCACAATACCGTAGGGTGGACGGCTTTGCCGTCCACGCGTCGATCGGTATCGGTCGCATTCCTTCGTGCGATGATCTTGCCGTCAACGATCGACGCGTGGACGGGGGACCCGTCCACCCTACCTTTTAGCGGAGCGACACCCATGCGCAGCCAGATCAGCGACGAGATCACCTTCCGCAAGCTCGAAATCCTTCTTGCCTACATGGAGGGCGGCAACCTGAACGCCGCCGCGCGCATGCTCGACATCAGCGCCGTCAGCGTGCACCGCGCCCTGCATTCGCTGGAAGAGGGCACCAGCTGCCAGCTGTTCAGCCTGAAGGGCCGCAACCTGATTCCGAACGAGGCGGCCCAGGTGCTCGCCGAGGTCAGCCGCGAAGTGGTCAAGTTGATGGCCGACGGCATCGCCGCCACCCGCCGCGCCGCCGGCTTCTCGGCCGACCGCCTGAAGATCGGTTCGCTCTACTCGCTGACCACCGGCACCATCCCCGAAGTCATCATCGGCATCAAGCTGCGCAAACCCGAACTCGAGACCGAACTGGTGCTGGGGTCGAACGCCGACCTGCTGCACAAGCTCAAGCAGAACGCGATCGACGCAGCCCTGCTGGCCATGCCCGACCCCGACCCGGATGTCGAATCGATCGCGCTGTTCGAGGACGACATCTTCTTCGCCGCGCCCGCCGGCTCGCGCTATGCCGGGGCCGCGCAGATCGACCTGCGCGACTGCGCCCACGAAAAATTCGTCAGCCTGAGCGACGGCTTCGCCACCTTCCACGGCTTCCAGGGCGCCTTCCGGATCGCCGGCTTCGAGCCGACCGTGGTCATGAAGACGGGGGACATCTTCTCGCTGATGAACCTGGTCAGCGCCGGCATCGGCTATACGCTGCTCCCGGGCCGCGTGCGAGACGCGTTCGGAGACAAGCTCCAGCTGATTCCGCTGAAACCCGAGTACCTGATGCGCCAGACCATCGGCCTGTCCTTTTTGCGGGTGCGCGAGCGCGACCCGAACCTGCTGGCGCTGGCCGCCGTCTGCCGCATGCTCAGGCACGACAAGAAGTGAACCCGGCTGAACCCGGCTGAACCCGGCCGACCCCACGACGCGGCGCAACGGATGGTCGCCGCGGCCGAACTTCGCCCATCAGCGTCCCTCCAATACTTACGCTGAGCGTAAACGTCGCTGACCCTGCGTAATTGATCTCGGCGAGATTCGGGGCTACCTTAGGCCGCATCAGTGCTGACAAAAGAGCATGCCGTTTTTCCATGCCGCCGTAGGGGCAGGGTTGGACAGGCAATGCAATGGAGACGTTTCACAAAGCGCCGCGGAGTCGGCGCGAATCATGAAGGAGATAGCCGTGTCTTCTCACATGCTGTCGATCTACGCATTGGTGATCATGTTCGTGATCGCCACCATCCTGCCGATCAACATGGGCGTCATCGCCTTTGTCGGCGCCTTCCTCGTCGGCACGCTCGTGGCCGGCATGCAGACCAAGGCCATCATGGCCGGCTTCCCGGCCGAACTCTTCCTGACCCTGGTCGGTATCACTTACCTGTTCGCGCTGGCCCAGAACAACGGCACCATCGACTGGCTGGTGCGGCTAGCGGTCAGGGCCGTGGGCGGGCGCATCGCCGCCATACCCTGGGTGATGTTCGCGATCGCGGCGCTGCTCACCGCAGTCGGCGCCGTCAGCCCGGCGGCCGTCGCCATCATCGCCCCGATCGCGCTCGGCTTCGCGGCCAAGTACGGCATCAACCCGCTGATGATGGGCCTGATGGTGATCCACGGCGCCCAGGGCGGCGGCTTCTCGCCGATCAGCATCTACGGCGGCATCACCAACAAGATCGTGCAGAAGGCCGGCCTGCCGATCTCGGAACTGACCACCGCATTCGTCAGCCTGGGCGTCAACCTCGGCGTGGCGATCATCCTGTTCGTCGTGTTCGGCGGCCTGAAGCTGATGCGCCAGAGCGGGGCGGGCGGCGGCATGGGCATGCCGATGGGCGGCTTCAATACCCAGGTCGCGGTGGCCGCGCAGGGACCGCAGATCTACGACGACGCCGAAGGCGAAGCGATGAGCGAGGAAAAGCTGACGCGCAACCGCTCGCCCGAAGCGCTGACGGCCGTGAATGCAGGGGGCGGGGCAGCCGCCGCTCAGGCCGCGGCTTCCATTACCCAGGACACGCCCGTCACCATGCAGCAGCTGGCCACCGTCTTCGGCCTGGTCGCACTGGCCGTGGCGACGCTGGTCTACAAGCTCGACATCGGTTTCGTGGCCATCACCATCGGCCTGCTGCTCTCGATCATGGCGCCGCAGGTGCAAAAGCGCGCCATCGGCCAGGTGTCCTGGCCCGAGGTGATGCTGATCGTCGGCGTCAGTACCTATGTCGGCGTGATGGAGAAGATGGGCACCATCTCCTTTGTCGGCACCAGCGTGGCGAGCCTGACCTCGCCGCTGATGGTCGCCCTGCTGCTGTGCTTCGTAGGCGCCATCGTGTCGGCCTTTGCCTCGAGCACCGCGGTGCTGGGCTCGCTGATTCCGCTGGCCGTGCCTTTCCTGCAGGCCGGCACCGGGGTCGATCCGATCGGCTTCATCGCCGCCATGGCGGTGGCCTCGACCATCGTCGACGTCAGCCCCTTCTCGACCAACGGCGCGCTGGTGCTGGCCAACGCGCAGGGGATCGACCGCGACGTCTTCCTGCGCCAGTTGATGATCTATGGCGCGATCGTGACACTAGCCGCGCCGCCCCTGGTCTGGCTGCTGTTCGTCGTGTTCTGAGCACGCATACAAGGAACCCACATGGCTGAGTTTGACAACAACCGCTGGAACCGCCAGCAAAGCAACCGCAAGGAGCGGCTCGAACGCGCGCAGTCGGCGCTCGGGGCCGCCCTGACGGGCAAGGCCGTGGCGAGCGGCCAGATCGTCGAGCTGCTGCACGCGGTGCTGGAACCGGGAGACCGCGTCTGCCTCGAAGGCAACAACCAGAAGCAGGCCGACTTCCTCGGCAAGGCACTCACGAAACTCGACCCGCAGCGCATCAACAACCTGCACATGCTGCTGTCGGTGCTGTCGCTGCCCGAGCACCTCGACGTGTTCGAGAAGGGCATCGGTTCGCGCCTCGACTTTTCCTTCTCCGGGCCGCAGGCAGGGCGCCTGGCCAAGCTGGCCGCAAGCGGCAAGCTGAACATCGGGGCGATCCACACCTACCTCGAACTCTTCGGGCGCTACTTCGTCGACCTGACGCCGCGCGTGGCGCTGGTGGCGGCGGAAATGGCCGACCGCGAGGGCAACCTCTACACCGGGCCGAACACCGAGGACACGCCGGCCATCGTCGAGGCCACGGCCTTCAAGAGCGGCATCGTGATCGCCCAGGTGAACAAGATCGTCGACACGCTGCCGCGGGTGGACATCCCGAGCGGTTGGGTCGACTTCGTGGTGCAGTCTCCGACCCCGTACTACATCGAGCCGCTGTTCACGCGCGACCCGGCCCAGATCTCGGAAATCCAGGTGCTGATGGCGATGATGGCGATCAAGGGCATCTACGCCGAGTACCAGATCGAGCGGCTGAACCACGGCATCGGTTTCGACACGGCCGCCATCGAGTTGATCCTGCCGACCTATGGCGCCGAACTCGGCCTGAAGGGCAAGATCGCGCGCCATTGGGCCCTGAATCCCCATCCGGCGCTGATTCCCGCGATCGAGGCCGGCTTCGTCGAATCGGTGCATTCCTTCGGCTCCGAGCTGGGCATGGAAAACTACATCCGCGCGCGGCCCGACATCTTTTTTGTCGGCCCCGACGGCTCGATGCGCAGCAACCGCGCCTTTTCCCAGGCGGCCGGCCACTACGCCTGCGACATGTTCATCGGCTCGACCCTGCAGATCGACTTGCAGGGCAATTCCTCGACCGCCACTCTGGGCCGCATCTCCGGCTTCGGCGGCGCGCCGAACATGGGGTCCGATGCGCGTGGCCGGCGCCATCCGAGCCCGGCCTGGCTGAAGGCCGGCCGCCAGGCGCGCGAGGGCCGCAACGTGATCCCGCGCGGGCAGAAGCTGGTGGTGCAGATGGTCGAGACCTTCCGCGAGCACATGGCGCCTGCTTTTGTGGAGCGCCTCGACGCCTGGCAACTGGCCGAGCAGGCGGGCATGGCGATTCCGCCGGTAATGATCTACGGCGACGACGTCACCCACATCCTGACCGAGGAGGGCATCGCCAATCTGCTGCTGTGCCGCACCGAGGAAGAACGCGAGCAGGCGATCCGCGGCGTGGCCGGCTACACGCCGGTGGGCATGGGGCGCGACAAGCGCATGGTGGAAAACCTGCGCGACCGCGGCATCGTCCAGCGGCCCGAGGACCTCGGCATCGACAAGCGGCTGGCCACGCGCGACCTGCTGGCCGAGAAGAACATGAAAGGCCTGGTGCGCGCATCCGGCGGGCTGTACGATCCGCCGAAGCGCTTCAGGAACTGGTGAGGAACCCTATGGAAACCCTGCATTTTCGTTTTGAAGCGGGCAGCACGCCGCTGGCATCCAGCCCGCAGCTGGTGGGCGTGGTCAGCTCGGGCAACCTCGAGGTGCTGATCGAACCGGCGGCGCTCAGTGGCGCCTGCGAGATCGAAGTGCGCACTGCGGCGAACGGCTTCGGCGCCACCTGGGAGGCCGTCATGAACGACTTCCAGGCGCGCTGGAAGCTGGCCGACGCCCGCATCTGCATCAACGACATGGGCGCCACGCCGGCGGTGGTCAGCCTGCGCCTGGACCAGGCTGTGGAATCGATGACCGGAGGGGCACCATGTATCAAGCCATGACCAGTTATCTCGAATTGAGCGCGCGCCAGCGCATTCCCCACATCTTCGACGACGGATCGTTCGAGGAATTCCTGCCGCCGGGCGAGCGCGTCATCAGCCCACACCTGGCCCAGCTCGACGCGCCGGTCTCCTTCGACGATGGCGTCGTCGTCGGACGCGGACGGCTCGATGGCCGCGTCGTGTTCGGCGCGGCGCAGGAGGGCGGCTTCATGGGCGGCGCGGTGGGCGAGGTCCACGGCGCCAAGCTGGTGGGCATGCTGCAGCGCGCCGTCGCCGAAGAAGCACACGCGGTCCTGCTCCTGCTCGAATCGGGCGGCGTGCGCCTGCACGAGGCCAATGCCGGCCTGATCGCCGTCTCGGAAGTCATGCGTGCGCTGCTCGACGTGCGCGCCGCCGGCATCCCCGTCATCGTCGCGGTCGGCGGCTCGAACGGCTGCTTCGGCGGCATGGGCATCACGGCGCGCTGCGCGAATACGGTCATCATGTCGGAGGAGGGCAGGCTGGCGATGTCGGGGCCGGAAGTCATCGAGACCGCCCACGGCGTCGAAGAATTCGACTCGCGCGACCGCGCCCTGGTCTGGCGCACCACGGGCGGCAAGCACCGCTACCTGCTGGGCGACTGCCAGGTGCTGGTGCCGGACGATACGACGGCCTTCCGCCAGGCGGCCATCGAGGCCATCGCCGCCGCCCGCGCAGGCGAGGTCGCGCTCACCCTGGCCGGTCTGGAAGCCGAGCAGGACATGCTGGAACGGCGCCTGGCGGACTTCGGCGACCAGCTCGAACCGATGGATGTCTGGCGCGCGCTCGGCGTGCCCGATCCGGCCGCCGTGCCGATGCTCGAGGCCGACGCCTTCCTGGCGCTGGCCGCGGTTCACCGTGCCGGTCCCGGCGCAGGAGGCAAATAATGGATTGGCAGACTTTGGCAAACCAGCTCTTCCCCGAAGGGCACGACATCGTCGAACGCGAGCATTTCCTGTCCGGCACGGGCCAGGTGGCCGGCCAGGCGGTCGCCGTGATCGGCACCACCGACCACGCGCCGATCGGCATCGAGATCGCCCTCGCGCAGGCCAAGGCGGTGCTGAAGACGGTCGCGGCCTATCCCGGGCGGCCGATCCTGATCCTGGTCGACACCCAGGGCCAGCGCCTGCGCCACCGCGACGAAATGCTGGGCATTAACAGCTACATGGCCCACCTCGGCAAGTGCATCGACTTTGCGCGCCGCCAGGGGCACCGGGTGATCGGGCTGGTGTACGACCAGGCGCTGTCGGGCGGCTTCATCACCAGTGGCCTGATCGCGGACGCCTGCTTCGCCCTGCCGCAGGCGACCATCCGCGTGATGGGATTGCCGGCGATGGCGCGCATCACCAAGGTGCCCGAGGAAAGGCTGACCGAACTGGCGAAGGAGAATCCGGTGTTCGCGCCGGGCGCGCCGAACTACCTGCGCATGGGCGGGGTGCACGCGATCTGGGAGTCCGATCTCGCGCAGGAGCTGGCCAGGGCGCTGGCCGAGGCCGAGCCGGTTGACCGGCGCATGATGCTGGGGCAGGACCGGGGCGGGCGCCACATGGCGCAGGCCGTGGCCGAGGCGGTCAGGACGGGGTCGCATGTTCGCCCGGCATGATCTGGTCTGGCTGGGCGGGGAGGGCTGGCGCCAGGCGCTGGCCGGCGCCCCGGCTGCGGCCGTGCCGGCTCTGAGCGCATGGCAGCAGGCCGGCTGGCCCGCCATCGTGCGCCGCGCGGACGCCGACCAGGCGCCGGGCGAGCTCGCAATCGGCATCGCCTTGCCACCCGATCCGCAGGATGGCCGCAAGGTCCGCGTGGCCTGCCGCGTTGCTGTCGATACGATCATCCGCCGCGAGCGGCCGCTGCCCCTGGCGCAGGCCGTCGACGTGCTGCCGCGCTGGCGTCCCGCGTTGGCCGGCCTGGCGCGCGAGGCGGAGGCGGCCGGACTGGACATCCGCATCTACGGTTCCGCCGCACTGCAAGCCATGACGGGGCAGGCCTATTTAAGGGAGAGCTCGGACATCGACCTGCTGCTCCAGCCGGCCAACGGCGCCGAGCTGGAGGCCGGCCTGGCGCTGCTGCGTACCCACGCCGCGCACCTGCCGCTCGACGGCGAGATCGTCTTCCCCGGCGGCCGCGCCGTCGCGTGGAAGGAATGGGCGGCCGCGCTCGATGGCGCGGCGGGGACGCGGGTGCTGGTCAAGGAGATGACGCGCGTGTCGCTGGCGCTGCCCCAGGCTTTGACGGCCGCGCTGGAGGAGGAAGCATGCCTGAGCTGATGTTCGAGCTGCCGCGCCTGCATGCCCCTGCGGCCCAAGCAGCTGCGACCGCTGCCGCTGCCGCCGGCGCACGCGCGGCCGAGCGCGCCTTCTGCGCCTCGATCGCGCGCCGCGCCGTGCGCAGCCTGTACGCGGAACTGACCCTGTATCCGAAGCCGGGCCTGGTCTCGCTCGTCGACAACGGCAGCCACGACGACATGACGGCGGCGACCTTCATGCGCAGCCTGTTCGCCCTGCGCCACTACTTCCGCCACATCACCCGCGCCGGCATGGACAACGCGCCGTTCGCGAGGCTGAAACAGCTCGGCATCGAGGCCGAGGCGCGCATGCTGCGGGCCACCGGCGGCATCAACACCCACCGCGGGGCCGTGTTCTGCCTCGGTCTGCTGTGCGCGGCCATCGGCGCCTGCCGCGCGCGCGGCACGCCGCTGTCGCCGCCAGCGATCCGCGCGATGCTGCTGCTGCGCTGGGCCGGCGCACTGGCCGCGCACACCCATGTCCAGGGCGGCGCGGATTCGCACGGCCTGCGCGCGGCCCGCCGCTACGCCGCCAGCGGCGCCCGCGAGGAAGCGGCGCTGGGGCTGCCCTCGGTTTTCGAGGTCGCACTGCCGATGCTGCAGGCGACGCTGGCGGCCGGCCGCGGCATGCGTCGCGCGCGGGTGGACGCCCTGTTCGCGCTGATGGGCCACATCAGCGACACCAACCTGTATCACCGCGGCGGCAAGCAGGGCGCGCGCACCGTGCAGCGCCATGCGCAGGACTTCCTCGCGCAGGGCGGCACGGCGGCCGAGGGCTGGGAGGTGCGCGCGCTGGCCTGCCACCGGACCTTCGTCGCGGCACGGCTTTCGCCCGGCGGCGCGGCCGACCTGCTGGCCGCCAGCTGCCTGCTGCACGACGTCTGCGGCGAAGCATGATGGGGAAGCATGATGCGTAGCCGGCTTGCCCTGCTGTGTCCCGGCCAGGGCGCGCAAGGCCCGGCCATGTTCGACCTCGCTAGGAGCGATTCGCAGGCGGCCGGCCTGCTCGACGGCTGGCTGCAGGGCGCCGCCCTGGACGCGCCGCCGGCGACGGTGCTCGCCGACGAGGGTCTGCTGTACGCCAACCGCTGCGCCCAGCCGCTGATCGTAGCGGCTACCTTGGCTACCTGGACAGCGCTTGGAAGCGACATCCCCCCGCCTGCCATCGTGGCCGGTTACAGCATCGGCGAACTGGCCGCCTACGGCGTCGCCGGTGCGCTGTCGCCGGGCGATGCGGTCGCCCTGGGCGCACAGCGGGCGCGCCTGATGGACGCCTGCCTGCACACCACGCCGCCCCAGGCGCTGGTGGCGCTCTCCGGATTGGGCAGTGCAACGCTGGAAGAGCTCGCGCGGCCCTTCGGCTTCCAGCTGGCCATCGAGACCGGCGAGGACAGCCTGATCGCCGGCGGCCCGGCCGAGGGACGCGATGCGCTGCTCGAAGCCGTGAGCGCGGCGGGCGGGCGGGGGAGTGTGCTGCCGGTCGGCGTGGCCTCGCACACGCCCTTCATGGCAGGTGCGGTGGCGCCGTTCCGGGCGCTCCTCGAAGCGCGTTTGGCTGCGCCGCAGGTGCCGGTCATCTCCGGCATCGCCGCCGTTCCCGTCGACGACGCCCGCACCGCCATCGACCACCTGTCGCGCCAGCTGGCCGAGCCGATCCGCTGGAAGGACGGCATGGATGCGCTGGTCGAGGCCGGCGTGACGGTCGCGCTCGAGCTGGGCCCCGGCGCCTCGCTCGCGCGCATGCTGCAAGCGCGCCACCCGGGCATCGCCTGCCGCTCGGTGGCCGACTTCCGCTCGCTGGACGGCGTGCGCCGCTGGCTCGAGCGGCATGTCGAATAATCCATTCACGTCACCCATACCTGATATTGCCAATCGGAATTGGATGTTCCGCTGAAACGCCCGTATAACGGTAGGATCGTTGAACTGGCGTCCGCATCCGATGCGGCGCAATCCGGGAGTCGTGAAATGAAAAAGCTGTTGAGTGCCATCGCCGCCACGCTGGTCGCCCGCGCACGGTCGCGTGCCGAACTCGTCATGCGCAAGCAGGCGGAGCTGCGTGTCCGCCGCCAGGAAGTGTACAGCGCGAACGCGGGCGGGTGGAACTGAGCCACGCGTCACACGCACACGCAACGCCGGCCTCGAGCCGGCGTTTTTATTTGTACGGTTGGGGCTCGACTCCGTGGGTGGGTGAGGTGGCCGAGCCGGAGGCGTCACGTCGCGTGAGCGCGGCGTTATTAACGCGTGGAGTCGGGACTCCACCCTACATCTGGCGCAAACGTAGATACCGTCTTCCTCGTCAAGCCTTACATGGCGAAAGTCGGGTCATAAGGTTTCCCCGTATGGATCACGCCGAAGCACAGGTGCGCCAGTTTGCGCATGCAGGCGCCGATCACGGCCATCATGG
>NZ_JBSIPX010000018.1:0-102833 GCF_053668055.1 Massilia sp. SYSU DXS3249
ACGCCCCCCTGTACCGCTGGCTGACCCTGCTGCTGGCCGGCGCCAGCGAGAGCGGCTACTCGCCGGTGCTGATGGAAACGGCCGACATTGAGGCCCGGGGCCTCAATGACAACTCCACGCGTTTGCGGCATGCGAACATCCGGGGCGTAGCGCCAGGCCGCAAGTACGCACACGTTATAAACGCGTGGACTCAGGAGTCCACCCTACGTTTATCGGCCCGTACACGGGCGGGCCGTCATACACTTATTTCGCGGTGCCGAACCAGGCGCCGTAAGCCGGCAAGCTCACCTTCCCACCCGCCGCCTCGCCCGGCAGGCCATGGCCTTCCAGGTTCGCAGCGGCAGCCGTCTCCGCCCAATCGAAACTTACCGGCGCATTCGACAGGTTGAACGCGGCCAGCACGGTCGGCTCGCCGTCCAGCGTGCGGCGCAGCGCGAGGATCGGTTCCGGCGCGTCGAAGAAGCTGATGTCGCCGCGGGTCAGCTGCGGCAGCGAACGGCGCCAATGGATGATGCGGCGCGCAGCGGCCAGGGCCGAACTCGGGTCGTTTTCCTGCGCCGATGCAGCCAGGGCCAGGTGCGGTTCGGCCACCGGCAGCCAGGGCGTGCCGCTCGTGAAACCGGCGTTCGGCGCCTCGTTCGTCCACGGCATCGGCGTGCGGCAGCCGTCGCGGCCCTTGAACTCGGGCCAGAAGGTGATGCCGTACGGGTCCTGCAGCAGTTCATACGGCACGTCCGCTTCCGGCAGCGCCAGCTCGTCGCCCTGGTACAGGCAAGGCGTGCCTTTCAGGGACAGCTGCATCGCCAGCACCATCGCCGCAAAGGCGACCGGCGCATCTTCGCCCTTCCAGCGCGTGACCACGCGGATGGCGTCGTGGTTGCCGACCGACCAGGAGGCCCAGCCGCCTTTCACGCGCGCTTCGAATTCTTCCACTTGCGTGCGGATGTGCGCTGCCGTGAACTGCGGGGTCAGCAGGTTGAAGCTGTAGGCCATGTGCAGCTTGTCGCCGTCGGCCGTGTATTCCGCCATGCAGGCCAGCGCGTCGTCGGCGCCGACTTCGCCGATCGACACGGCGCCGAATTCGTTCAGCAGCGCGCGGATCTTCTGCAGGAAGGCAATGTTTTCCGGGCGCGTCTTGTCGTAGATGTGAGCCTGCATGCCGTAGGGGTTGACGTCGGTGACCGAGGCGGTGTCGCGCTTGGTGGCCGGCGGGTTGCTGCGCAGTTCCGTATCGTGGAAGTGGTAGTTGCAGGCGTCCATGCGCACGCCGTCCACGCCGCGCTCGAGCCAGAAGCGCAGCGCCTCC
Organism: Massilia sp. SYSU DXS3249; assembly: GCF_053668055.1. Classification (NCBI taxonomy): domain Bacteria; kingdom Pseudomonadati; phylum Pseudomonadota; class Betaproteobacteria; order Burkholderiales; family Oxalobacteraceae; genus Massilia; species Massilia sp. SYSU DXS3249. The sequence continues at coordinate 1,307 of NZ_JBSIPX010000018.1, forward strand.
AGGTGGGCCTGCTGCACGTCGGGATTATGGAAGTTGAGCTGCGGCTGGCTGGCCAGGAAGTTGTGCATGTAGTACTGCTTGCGGCGGCTGTCCCAGTGCCAGGCGGCGCCACCGAAGACCGACATCCAGTTGTTCGGCGGGTTGCCGTCCGGTGCCGCGTCGGCCCAGACGTACCAGTCGGCCTTCGGGTTGTCGCGGCTGCTGCGGCTCTCGACGAACCAGGGGTGGGCGTCGGCCGTGTGCGCCATCACCTGGTCGATCATGATCTTCAGGCCCAGGCTGTGCGCCTTGGCGACCATGGCGTCGAAGTCGGCCAGGGTGCCGAACAGCGGGTCGACGTCGCAGTAATCGGAGATGTCGTAGCCGAAGTCCTTCATCGGCGACTTGAAGTAAGGCGAGAGCCAGACGATGTCCACGCCCAGGCTGGCGATGTAGTCGAGCTTCGAGGTAATGCCGGGAATGTCGCCGACGCCGTCGCCGTTCGAGTCGAGGTAGCTGCGCGGGTAGACCTGGTAGATGATGGCTTCGCGCCACCAGTCGTGTTTTTGCGTGGAAGTCTGGGTCATGGGGATCGATCCGGTGAGATGGTTTTTACGCAATATACAGCAGGTTCAGGGCAATGACAATCGGCCGGAATGCCGTCATGAAGAGCATATTTCCTTTGCATTCAATGGCTTATCTGCAAATAATATTTGCATCGGAAAACGCTGAAGTAGCAAAACTACGAACCCTGCTCGACAGTGCATATTTTCCTGTTGCAAAGACCCGTACAGCGTCATAGCATCCGGGGTTGATCCATTTTAGAGATGCGCCATGAGCCAGCCGACGCCAATCGAATCCAACGGGCGCATGCCCCGCCAGATCCCCTACATCATCGCCAACGAGGGCTGCGAACGCTTCAGCTTCTACGGCATGCGCAACATCCTCACGCCCTTCCTGATCTCGACGCTGCTGCTGTTCTTGCCGGAGTCCGAGCGCACCGGCGAAGCCAAGCACGTGTTCCACACCTTCGTGATCGGCGTGTACTTCTTCCCCCTGCTCGGCGGCTGGCTGGCCGACCGCTTCTTCGGCAAGTACAACACCGTCTTCTGGCTCAGCCTCGTGTACTGCGCGGGCCACGCCTGCCTCGCCATTTTCGAGGACAACGTCAAGGGCTTCTACCTCGGGCTGGGCCTGATCGCGCTCGGCGCGGGCGGCATCAAGCCGCTGGTTGCCTCCTTCGTGGGCGACCAGTTCGACCAGACCAACAAGGGCAAGGCGAAGCTCGTCTTCGACGCCTTCTACTGGATCATCAACTTCGGCTCCTTCTTCGCGTCGCTGCTGATGCCGCTGTTCCTGAAGAACTACGGCCCGGCCGTCGCCTTCGGCATCCCCGGCATCCTGATGTTCATTGCGACCGTCATCTTCTGGAGCGCACGCCACAGATACGTGCACGTGCCGCCCGCCGCGCCGAGCCCGCACTCGTTCACACGCGTGGCGCGCACCGCCCTGCTGGCGCAGAAGCCGGGCCAGGGCCGTCCCGGCCTCACCATCGCCCTGATCGGCGTGGCGGGCGCGATCGTGTCGCTGGCGATGTCGCCGCAATGGGGCTTCGTGATCGCCGCCTGCACCGCGCTGGTGCTGCTGCTGGCCTTCGGCGGCCTGGGCACCTCGATGCAGCTCGAGCGTGCGCGCGGTGCCCACCCCGACGAAGCCGTCGACGGCGTGCGCGCGGTGCTGCGCATCCTGGTCGTGTTCGCGCTGGTCACGCCCTTCTGGTCGCTGTTCGACCAGAAGGCTTCGACCTGGGTGGTGCAGGCCAATTCGATGATCACTACCTTCTCGATCTTCGGCAACGAGTTCACCCTGCTGCCTGCGCAGATGCAGGCCCTGAACCCCCTGCTGGTGATGATCCTGATCCCGTTTAACAACCTGGTGCTGTTCCCGATGCTGCAGAAGATCGGCCTCACGCCGACCCCGCTGCGCCGCATGACGGCCGGTATCGCCTTCTCGGCCCTGTCCTGGCTCGTGATCGGCACCATCCAGGTGTCGATGGACGCCGGCACCCCGACCTCGATGGCCTGGCAGATCCTGCCCTACGCGCTGCTGACGATGGGCGAAGTGCTGGTCTCGGCCACCGGCCTGGAGTTCGCCTACAGCCAGGCGCCGGCCGCGATGAAGGGCACCATCATGGCCCTCTGGAGCCTGGCCGTCACGGTCGGCAACCTGTGGGTGCTGGTCGTGAACGCAGCGGTCAAGAACGAGGCGGTGCTGAATACGATTTCCAGCTCCGGGGTCGGCGTGATCGCCTTCCAGATGTACTTCTTCGCGGCCTTTGCGCTGCTGGCGGCGCTCGCCTTCGGCCTCTATGCGAAGCGCTACAAGATGGTCGATTATTATCGCAACGCCGAAGGCGCCGCGGTGCCGGCGCCGGCCAAGGTCTGATAGCCGGTTGCTCCGTTTGAAAAAAGCCGCTCCGGTTTGCGTCGGGGCGGCTTTTTTATTTTCGCGAGTTCCGAATATCAAACAGCCCCGTTTTTATCCGCTACGCTAGCAAACACTAGTAGAATTACATCAAATAAAGACCCACCGGCAGCGTATTTACCCTTACATGGCTGCCATTCTGTAGCCGAACTACATTGAGAGCCCCATGATCCGATACGCCTGCGCCGCCCTCGCCGCCGCCACCTGCTCCGCCCACGCCGCCATCCCCCTGCAGGCCTGCGACAGCCCGACCTTCGCCGCGGTGCTGCACCCGGCCGCGCAGGCCTTCGAGGCGCGCGCCGTCTGGCTCGACCGGCGCCTGGCGCAGTGGCCGGGCGCGGTGGATGCAGGCGTGTTCCGCCTCTACCATTCGCCGACCGGCGCGATCAAGGCCGCTGCCGACGCGAAGGTGAGCGGCGCGGCAGGATCGCTGCTGCTGGACGTGTTCAAAGGCGCGGTGCCTGCCGCCGCCGCCCAGCGCTTCAAGTACGTCGGCGCGGGCGCCGTCTTGTCCGTCAAGGAGGCCGACCTGCCTCGCCTCGCAGGGCTGCACCGCGAGCAGCTGGTGCTGGTGCGCGAAGCGCTTGACGGCACCGTGCTGGCGGCGACCCGCCTGCAAGCGGCCGGCGCCCTCGACGACCTGTACGCCGCCGCAGAAAACGTGCCGGACCTCGGCGCCAGCCCGGCCAAAGGCCGCATCGGCTTCAAGCTGTGGGCGCCGACTGCGCAGCAGGCCGCCGTCTGCGTCTACGACAATGCCGCCAGCCGCGCCGCCGCCGTCCACCCGCTGGCCTTCGACGCCCGCACCGGCGTCTGGGCGGCAAACCTGCCGGCCGACCTCTCCGGCCGCTACTACAAGTACGCCGTCGACGTGGTGGCCGAAAGTGCCGGCCTGGTGCGCAATTTCGTCACCGACCCGTATTCGGTCAGCCTGAGCACCGATTCGAAACGCAGCTACATCGCCGACCTCGACGCCCCTGCCCTCAAACCGCGCGGCTGGGACACGCACCGGGTGCCGGCCACCGTCAAGGCCCAGCCCGACATGGCCGTCTACGAACTGCACGTGCGCGATTTTTCGCGCGACGACCCGAGCGTGCCGGCCGATAAACGCGGCAAGTACGCAGCCTTCGGCGAGACGCGTTCGGCCGGCATGCGCCACCTGCAGGCGCTGGCCAAGGCGGGCCTGACCGACATCCACCTGCTGCCCGTCTACGACCTCGGCAGCGTCCCGGAAAAGGACTGCGCCGTGCCGCAGCCCCAGGGCGCGCCCGACGGCGAGACCCAGCAGGCACTGATCGGCAAAACGGCCGACCAGGACTGCTACAACTGGGGCTACGATCCTTTCCACTACAACGCGCCCGAAGGCAGCTACGCCAGCGATCCGGCGGACGGCGCCAGGCGCATCGTCGAATTCCGCGAGATGGTGCAGAACCTGCACCGCGCCGGCCTGCGCGTCGGCCTCGATGTGGTCTACAACCACACCTTCCGCTCCGGGCAACATGAAAAATCGGTGCTCGACCGCGTAGTGCCCGGCTACTACCACCGCCTGGATGCAAAGGGCGCCGTCGAGCAGTCGACCTGCTGCGACAACACGGCTACCGAAAACACCATGATGGCCAAGCTGATGATCGAATCCGCCGAGCTGTGGGTGAAGCACTACAAGATCGACTCCTTCCGCTTCGACCTGATGGGCCACCAGCCGCGCGCGGCGATGGAGACCCTGCAGGCGCGCGTGGACAAGGCCGCCGGCCGCCCCGTGCAACTGATCGGCGAGGGCTGGAACTTCGGCGAGGTGGCCGACGGCGCCCGCTTCGTGCAGGCCTCGCAGCTGTCCCTGAACGGCAGCGGCATCGGCACCTTCAGCGACCGCGCGCGCGATGCGGCCAGGGGCGGCGGCGCCGGCGATGCGGGCGACGCCGTCATCAAGCAGCAGGGCTACATCAACGGCCTCGTCTACGACGCCAACGCCCGCGCCGGCGCGCGCCCCGTGAAGGATTTGATGGCGGCCGCCGACATGCTCCGCATCGGCCTGGCCGGCACCCTGCGCGGCTATACGCTGACCACCTTCGACGGCACGCCGCGCAAGCTGGAAGACATCCCCTACGGCAGCCAGCCCGCCGGCTACGCCAGCCAGCCCGGCGAGGTCGTGAACTACGTCGAGAACCACGACAACCAGACCCTGTACGACGCCAACGCCCTCAAGCTGCCGGTCGACACCTCCACCGCCGACCGCGCCCGCGTCCAGGTGCTGGGCCTGGCGCTCAACGCCTTCAGCCAGGGCGTGGCCTACTACCACGCGGGCGTCGACATCCTGCGCTCCAAGTCCCTGGACCGCAACAGCTTCAACTCGGGCGACTGGTTCAACCGGGTCGACTGGAGCTACCAGACGAATTACTTCGGCACCGGCCTGCCCCCAAGCCCGGACAACGCGAAGGACTGGCCGCTGTTCAAGCCGCTGCTGGCCAATCCCGCCCTGGTTCCCACCCCGGCCAACATCGCCTTCACGCGCGACGCCTTCCGCGACCTGCTGCGGATCCGCGCCGGCTCGACCCTGTTCCGCATGCGCACGGCCGATGACGTCATCCAGCGCCTGCGCTTCTTCAACGTCGGCCCGCAACAGGAACCGACCGTGCTGGCGGCCCACCTCGACGGCCGCGGCTATGCCGGCGCGGGCTTCAAGGGCGTCACTTACCTGATCAACGTGGACAAGGTGGCGCACGTGGTGGCCGACCCGCAGGCGGCCGGAAAGCGCCTGCGCCTGCATCCGGTGCACACGGCGCCGGGCGCGGGCGACAAGCGCGCCGCGAACGCCGGCTACGACAGCGCCAAGGGCACGTTCAGCATCCCGGCGCGCACGGCGGTGGTCTTCATCGAGGATTGAGCGGAATCAGGCGCGCACCAGGGACTACCCGGGGGCGCGCTGTACAATATGGGCGCTTGTCGATCGTGCAAGACAAACTCATCCGCAGAGCGCCCATGAAAGCACATCCCTTCCTGTCGGCAGTGAGCCTCAAATCCTCCGCGGCCGCGCATGCGCAGGAGTTCCCCTTATCCCTGCCCGTGATCCGCTCGCTCGACAGGCTGGCGCTGCACCCGCAGGTCACCTTCTTCGTGGGCGAAAACGGCTCCGGCAAATCCACCCTGCTCGAAGCCATCGCGGTGGCGATGGGTTTCAACGCGGAAGGCGGCAGCCGCAATTTTCGGTTCGCCACGCGCGCATCGCATTCCAGCCTGCACGAACACCTGCGCCTGGCGCGCGGCATCACGCCGCCGCGCGACGGCTTCTTCTTGCGCGCGGAAAGCTTTTTCAACGTGAGCACCGAGATCGAACGGATCGGGAAGCTGACCGATGCCTATGGCGGCACGCCGCTGCACGAACTCTCGCACGGCGAAGCCTTCCTCAACCTGTTCATGGCGCGCTTCGGCGGCAACAGCCTGTTCATCCTCGACGAACCGGAAGCGGCCCTGTCCCCGCAGCGCCAGCTCGCCATGCTCAGCCGCCTGCATGACCTCGCCGAAGACGGCAGCCAGTTCATCATCGCCACCCACTCGCCCATCCTGATGGCCTACCCGAACGCGACGATTTACGAATGCGGCGAGCGCGGCATCGCGCCGATCGCCTACGAGGACACCGAGCACTACCGGGTGACGCACGACTTCATCGCCAACCCAGCGCGCATGCTCGCCATCCTGATGGAGCGCTGAGCACCGGGCGCCAGCTCCAGGGTCAGCCGTCGCCCACGATTCCGGCGCGTTCCGGCCGCTCGAGGGCGAGTGCAATGGCGCCGGCCAGCGCCTCCGCGGTGTAGGGTTTGCGCAGAAACTGGATGTGCAAGGTCTGCAGGCGTCCCGGATCGACCATGTAGCCGCTGGTCAGCACCACCGGCACGCGCGGATGGTGGCGCGACAGCCAGTGCACCAGTCCGATCCCGTCCATACTTCCTGGCATCATCACATCGGACAAGACCAGGTCGACCTGGCTGAAATCGGCGCCGGTGGCGGCGTCCGCGCTGTCGACGACCGTCACCTCGGCCTCGAGCGCCTGCAGCAGCGCCGTCATCGTGTCGGCCACCACCGGATCGTCCTCGACGCACAGGATGCGCACGCCGTGCAGCGTGCGCGGCGCGATGCCGGACGCCGCCGGCGCCGGCGCATCGGTTTTGTCGGTACTGCGCGGAAGCAGGATCCCGACGCGGGTGCCGACGGCCTCGCGGCGGATGAAGGCAAGGCCATGGCTCTGGCTGGCGAAGCCGTACACCTGCGACAGGCCGAGGCCCGTGCCCTTGCCGACCGACTTGGTGGTGAAGAACGGTTCGAAGGCTTGCCGCGCCGTCTTGTCGGACATGCCTTCCCCGGTGTCGACGACGGCGATGCACACATATTCGCCGTCCAGGTCGGCCGCTTCCGGGAAACCGGCGTCGGGCAGGCGGAGGTTCTCCGCCGTGAGCAGCAGTTGCCCGCCGTCCGGCATCGCATCGCGCGCATTGCTGGCCAGGTTCAGCAATGCCGCATCGAGCTGGGCCGGATCGACCGACACCGACCACAGCGCAGCCGGGATCCGGCTGCTGAACTGGACCTGCGGCCCCGCCGTCTCGCGCAGCATCTCGGCAGTGGTCTTCAGGTACAGGGGCAGGTCGAGGGCGACATTGTTCAGCGGCTGGCGCCGCGCATACGCCAGCAATTGCTGCGTCAGGGCAGCGCCATGGCCGGAAGCGCGCCGGATACTGTCGAGCGCGCGCCCGACCGGAACCGCGAGCTCCTTCGCCAGCAGCATCCGCAACAGGGCTTCCGACCCGGAGATCACTTGCAGGATGTTGTTGAAGTCGTGCGCCACGCCACCGGTGAGGCGGCCCAGCGATTCGAGCCGGCGCGCCTCCTCCAGGGCGCGCTCGACCCGCCTGCGCTCGCCGATTTCCCGTTCCAGCGAGAGCGTACGCTCCCGCACGGCTTCCTCCAGCCCTTGCGCATGCTGCTCCAGCGCGCGCCAGTGGTCGCGCATGGCGAACTGGATCTGGCGGGTGCGCAGGGCCGACCGTATCGCCATCAGCAGCACTTCGCGCGAGGTCGGGCGTTCGATGAGAGTCACGTTGCCGATCCGCGCCAGGCGCGTGAAGCGATTGCTGTCGACCTTTCCAGCCGCCGGTCCCGCCAGGGTCAGCAGGGGCAGGTTCGACCACGTCGGCTGGCGCCGCAAGGTCGCGTCCAGGCCCTCCAGCGAACAGCGGTCCAGGCCTTCCTCGGTGACGATGGCGCACCACGCCCTCTCGTCCAGCTGCGCATAAAAGGCGTCCGCACTGGCGCAGGAATGCATCTGCACGCCTTCTTCCTCGAGCATTCCGCGCAGGGCAAGCGCGTCGCCTTCGACCGGTGCGAAGACCACCGCCAGCGCGGCCTGCATGGAACCAGCGTCGGCGCCGTCAGACTTCAAGGGACGTCGCTCCCGCTTCGCTGATCGGCACCTCCACGCGTGCGCCGATCTCGATGCCCTCGTCGGTCAGGTGCAGCGAACACACGTCGTGCTGGTGGCGGCCGTGGCGCCGTTTCAGTGCGCAGATCGCCTTGCGCACGACGTTCTCATGCTCGTAGTAGCGCAGCGAGATGATGTTGTCGGTGATGATGCTGAGCGCATCCGGCTCCTTCGAGGTATCGAGGCGCGCGGAGTGAGCGCCGACGATGATCGAGGTCACGTTCATATTGCTCAGATAGGAAAACAGCTCGTTCATCTGCAGCAGCAGCGACTTCTCTTCGCGAATCACATCCAGGTAGGAGTTGATGCAGTCGATGATGATCAGGCGCGCCCCGCTGTCTTCGACGATGCGCCGCACGTTCCAGATGAATTCGCCCGGCGAAATGCGCGAGGGATTGACGCGGCGCAGGTGGAACAGGCGCTGCTGGTGCGAGTCCTCGTCCTGCTGGATATGTTCGGCCATCCGCGAGCGCAAGGTCAGCTCGGATTCGTCGAACGTGAAGTAACCGACGTGGCAGCCGCTTTTCACTGCGGACAGCGCGTACTGCAGGGCCAGGGTCGATTTGCCGGCGCCGGAAGGCCCGATGATCATCGTGGAACTGCCGGCGACCAGGGGGCCGCCCATGAGCTGGTCAAGGCTGTCGACATTGCTGGCGATGTCGCGCACCTCGTCGTCGCGATGGTGCTCCTGCGCGATCAGGCTGGGAAAGACCAGGATCTCGTTCTTCTTGATCGCGAAATCGTGCCAGCCGCTCTGGAAGTCGCCTCCGCGCAGCTTGACGACGCGTAAGCGCCTGCGGGTCGCGCCGAAGTTGCGCTCCAGCTGTTCGAGCGTCACGACGCCGTGCACGGCGCTCTGCAACTCGTACTCCCGGCCATCCGCCGTCAGGTCGTCGAGCAGGATCACGGTGGCCTGGCAATCGCCCAGGCGCTGGCGCAGGTCGATGATCTGGCGCCGGTAGTGCGCGCTGTCGCGCGCCAGTAGCCGTACTTCGACCATCGAGTCAACGATGACCCGGTCGGCATCGCTTGCCGCAATCCGCTGCGCAATGCGGTTCACCAGGGCGGAAAGCTCGGTGTCGGTCGGCAGCAGGATGGTTTGCGACGAACTCGTATCCGGCGCCATGGGCATGATCTCTTCGATGTCGATGCCGTCGAGGGACCAGCCATGGCTGTGGGCCGTCGCCAGCAGCTCGGCCCTGCTCTCGGAGAGCGTCAGGTAGAGGCAGCGCTGACCCTGCGATGCGCCGTGGATCAGGAAACGCAGGCCCAGTGTCGTTTTGCCGGTACCCGGCCTGCCTTCAATCAAATGGACGCGCTGGCGGATAAGTCCTCCGCGCAAGACGGCATCCAGCTCCGGTATTCCAGTGGGGATTCGTTCAATTTCCGCGTTCATGGGCTGCCCTTGCATTGAAAAGATGAGAAAAATGTCGATCCGATAGTCGATCGATGGGCAATGAAATCATTATAGATTATGCATCACGGGTGCCGTTTTATTTTGCAAGCATGCAATATTGACAACACCGTGCGGGTGGTGGCCGGGGTGCGCGGCACCCGGTAACAGGCAGGGGTGCCTGGACGTTTATGGAGCGAGCCGCTTGCGGAAATAGACGACGCGCTCCGTTTCCTCGAACCCGAGCGCGGCATGCATGGCATGGCTGGCCGTGTTCTCGAGCAGCGCGTCGGATGCGAGCTCGCTGCATCCCTTGTCGACCGCCCACGCGGCCACGGCGGCCACCAGCGCCGCTGCGATGCCCTGGTGCCGGCATGCCGGCGCGACGTAGATCCCTTCCAGGAAGACGACCGGCGAGGTTTCCGTGCCGTTGACGTAGTCCGTGCGCAGCGCCGCTTCGACGAAGCCTGCCGGCCGGCTGTCCGCGCCATGGGCCAGGAACTGCACGTATTTGGCCGGCTCGTCCAGGAAGGACTGCATCTCGGCCAGGTGTTCGGCCGCCGTCCCTTGCGGCCACAAGGCCCGGCGCAGGTCCAGCCAGCCCTCCTGCGAGGTCGAGGCGCATGGAACGATCATGGTCGACGCCCTGCGGTATCAGGCGTCGCTGCGCCCGGACAGCGAGGCCAGGAAATCGCTGACGCGCGCCGGCGCGACCGGCTTCGTGAAGTGGATGTCGAAGCCGGCCTCCCTGGTGCGCAGCAGGTCGTCCTTCGCGCCCCAGCCCGACACGGCCGCGATGACGCTGCGCTCGAGGCCCGCGATCTGCCTGAGCCGGCGTGCGACTTCGTAGCCGCTCATGCCCGGCATGCCGATGTCGAGGAAGACCACTTGCGGCTGGAATTCCGTGGCAATGCGCAGCGCCTCGGGCCCGTCGTGCGCCGTGCGCAGCGCATGGCCGTGCATCTCGAGCAGCGCGGCCAGGGTCAGCGCGGCATCGACATTGTCGTCCGTGACGAGGATGCGCAGGCGTGTGCCGCCGCCGGCCACTTGGGCGGATGCCTGGGCGCTGCCGGCAGGGACCGCGTCCTTGTCGAGCGGCAGCCGAACCACGAAGGTGCTGCCCTTGCCGGTCCCCGCGCTCGCCGCCGCCACGGTGCCGCCGTGCATGCCAACCAGCTGGCGCACCAGCGACAGCCCGATCCCGAGCCCGCCCTGGGCGTGCGGCATGTTGCGCCCGACCTGGCTGAACATGTCGAACACCGATTCCAGCGACTCCGGCGGAATGCCGACCCCGCTGTCGATGACGGAGATGACGGCCTCGTCGCCCTGCCGCCCGACCTCGAGTGCGATGTGCCCGCCCTGCGGCGTGTATTTGGCCGCATTCGTCAGCAGGTTGCCGATCACCTGCGCGATGCGGGCGGCGTCCGCGTTGACCGGCAGCGGCGCATCGGTCAGCACCTGGCTGAAGGCGTGACGGCTTTTCTCGATCAGCGGCAGGCTGGTCTCCACGGCGTTCGAGACGATCGCCTTCAGCTCGACCGGCGCCTTCCTGATCTCGACCTTGCCGTTGGTGACGCGGGCGATGTCGAGCAGGTCGTCGATCAGGTGCGACAGCTGCTTCGCCTGGCGCTCGATGATGCCGCGCACGCTGGCGACGGTCTCCATGCTGTCGGCGCGCATGCGCATGACTTCCAGCCCGGTCACGATCGGCGCCAGCGGATTGCGCAGTTCATGCGCCAGCACGGCCAGGAACTCGCTCAGGTTCTTGTGCGACCGGGTGACCTCGTCGAACAGCGCACGCTGGCTGGCCTCGGCCTCGCGCAGCGCCCTCTCGGTGCGCTTGAAGGCATCGATGTTGGTCACCACCGTGACCTGGCCCTTGGCCGCACCGTCGCTGCCGGTGAGCGGAACCGCGGCCACCTGCGTCCAGATTTCGCTGCCGTCGTCCTTTTCGTAGCGCGCCTCGATCCCTGGCACCACCCGTTCGCCGCGCATGGCGCGCGCACTGGCAAAGTCGCGCACTGCGAACGGCGTACCATCGGCGTGGAAAGCCTGCCATCGGTGGCGGCGTGCGTCGTCGAGCGAAGGCAGGACCGAGGTCGGCATGTACGGTTGCATCTCCTGGTTCGCGTGCACGATTTTGCCGTCCCGGTCAGTCACCGCCACGCCGACAGGCAGCGCCTCGAACACGGTCGACAGCGTCTGCTGGGTTTCGCGCAGGGCCTGCTCGGCCTGAATGCGGTCGCTGATATCGAGCACATTGCCGACGAATCCAAGGAACTCCCCGGCCGACGAGAACCGGGGCTGGCCGGCGTCGATCACCCAGCGGTAGCTGCCGTCCGCGTGCTGCAGGCGGTGCTCGAGCTTGAATCCCTTTTGCTGCAGGTTCGCTTCCATGAAAGCATCGTCCGCCGCGTCCCGGTCGTCCGGGTGGATTGCGTCGATCCAGCCGAAACCGAGGCCCTGGGCCGGGCTCTGCCCGGTGAAGGCATACCAGCCGCGCGACAGGAAGGAACACGAACCGTCCGGCTCGGTCACCCAGAGCATCGCGGGCGCCGCGTCGGCCAGGTCGAGGAAGCGCGACTCGCTTCGTGCCAGCGCCTGCTCGGCCAGGCGGCGCTGCACGAAGACGGCCGCCTGGTTGGCGGCCACACCGAGCAGCAAGCGATCGTGCTCGGACGGGAAACCAGGCCGCCGGGAAGCCACGACCACGGCGCCGATGCCGCGGCCGATACCGAGCCGGACGGCGCTGGCGCGGAGCAGGCATCCGTCGTCCGGAAGGGCGATGGTAACGGCCTCTGCCGCCGCCGGCGCAGCCGATGGGCTGTCCGCCACTGCACGCACGGCGGGCAGCAGCCGGGCGGCATCGAGGAACTTGCCCTGGATTTTTTCCAGGGCAGGGACCGCCGGGCTGGCGCCGCCGCCCGTGACGCGGACATAGGCCAGGTCGAGGTCGAGCATCGACGAGAGCACGCCCGCCAGGCTGCCGACGATCGCGTCGAGGCCGAAGTCGCCCCAGACAGCGGACAAGGTCGACATGGCGACCAGGTCGCGCGTCGTGCGCCTCAGCTCCTCGATCTCGGACGCCTGCTTGCCGGGATTCTCCATGCCGCCCAATCCCCTACTCCGCCGCGCCGGGCTGGGCGCCGGCGGCCGTTTTCCTGGCTTCGATTTCCTGGAGCAGTTGCTCAGCCGGGACATAGAAAGGATTTTCCTGCAGGATGCCGCCGATGATCACCATGGGATGGGTGCGCATGATCTCGGTCACGGCGGCGGCATCGAACCTGGACAGGTCGTAGGTGCAGACGACCGGGTCGTGCCGCGCCGGCAGCGCGGCGTTCAGGCGCGCCTCGTACTCGACGATATCGTGCACGCCCGGGCGGTCTTCCAGCGCCCACTCCATGTTCGCGATATTGCGCGACATCTTTCCGGGAGGCGAATTGTGGGGCGCCAGCATCTGCAGCAGGGTCTCGATCATGCGCTGCTGGTCGAAACGCCCATCCTTCAGGTAGGTTTCGCGCCAACTGAGGACTTCGAGACGGCCATCCGCCTCGGCCGCGTCCGTGTCGATGCCCTGCTGTTGCAGGCGCGCCATGTGTTCGGCGCGGTGCTCGGGATCGACGATGTGGAAGGCACGGTCGCCGCGCTCGAAACCCTCCATGATGAACGGCATGAGCACCCGGTACTCTTCTTCCTTGGTGTGGAAAAAGGCGCAGGCATGGCAGGAATGGGTAAGAACCTTGCCGGCCAGGTTCACGGCCTCATTGTGGATGGACATAGCGCTTATCAGTTTCAACGGCGACGGCAAGCAGGCTTCGGAAAGGTGGACGCTGCGCTCGATTATAGGACAATCGATTCCGAAGCCGACGTTTTCTCTTCTACACGTCCAGGTGCGAAATGAGCAGCTTGCGCCGCTCGATATCGCCGTCCTGGTCGGCCTGGCTGCCCAGCGAAATCCCGACCGCCATGATGTCGATCAGGAGCAGCTGCAGGATGCGCGAAATCATCGACAGGAAGGTGGTGCTGTCCTCGGTATGGTCGACCGCCAGGCAGACATTCGCCTTTTTCGCCAGCGCCGACTTGCTGCTGGTGATGGCGATCACGCTGGCGCCGGCGTTGCGCGCCGCGTCCACTGCCGACAGCAGTTCGGGCGCCTGGCCGGCTGTCGAGATGGCGATCACCACGTCGTTCGGTTGCAGCAGTTCGGCGGCCAGCGTGAACAGGTGGGCGTCGCCGTGCGCGGTGGTCGGGATGCGGAAGCGGAAGAATTTATGCTGGCCGTCGAGCGCCACCACGCGCGCGTTGCCCATCGCGTAGAACTCGACCTTGCTGGCACTGCGCAGGAGCGCAATGGCGCGGTCGATCGCGTGCACGTCGAGGCCGTCGCGGAATTTCAGGATGGCGGAGACCGTGTTGTCGATCACCTTGGCCGACAAATCATGGGTGCTGTCGCTCATGCGCACCTGGCTGTGGCGCACGGGAATCGAACCGGTCAGGCTGCCGGCGAATTTCAGCTTGAATTCGGCCAGGCCCTGGAAGCCGAGCGAGCGGCAGAAGCGGATCACGGTCGGCTGGCTGACGTCGGCCAAGCGCGCGATCTCCGCGATCGGTTCCGATAACACCTTGCGCGGATGCTCGAGCACCAGGCTCGCCACGCGCTGCTCGGCCGGCGACAGCTCGTGCTGCAGGTGCTGCACGCGCTCCATCAGCGTGTTGGCGCCGCTGCGCCCGCGCAGGTGTTCCGACAGGATGGTCGAGACGCCGCGCAGGGCCGGGTTCGGCGTCATGATGACGTAGGTCGGGATCTGGGCCAGGTACTCGGAGAAGCGCCCTTTCGCCTCGAAGCGCGCGCGGAACGGGGACGTCGCGAACCACTGGGCGATGCGCGGGACGATGCCGCCGCCGATGAAGATGCCACCGAAGGCGCCGAGGGTCAGCGCCAGGTTGGCCGCCGCGCCGCCGAGCATGCCGGCAAAGCACTCCAGCACTTCCAGGCACAGCGGGTCGTTTTGTTCGAGCGCACCGCCGATGATCTCGGCGGCGTTGCGGGCCGGGGCCTCGGCGCCATTTCGCTGCGCCAGCGCGCGGTACACCAGTTCCATGCCCGGGCCGGACAGGATGCGCTCGTTCGAGACGTGCTGCCACTCGCGCCAGGCATATTGCAGGATCGCGAACTCGCGCTCGTCGCCGGGCGCGAAGTTGACGTGGCCGCCCTCGCTGCCGAGGGTGACGAAACCATCGGCGGTCGGGATCACGCCCGATACGCCCAGGCCCGTGCCGGCCCCGAGCACGCCGGCCACCGCGTGCGGCTGCGGTTTACCCTCGCCGATCTGCAGCACGTCGCCGGCGCCAAGGCCGGGCAGCGCCATCGCCAGCGCGGTGAAGTCGTTGACGATCAGGAGCGTCGACCAGCCCATCGTGCGGCGCACTTCGTCGGTCGAGAACTGCCAGTCGCGATTCGTCATGCGCACCAGGTCGCCGCTGATCGGGTTCGCCATCGCAAAGGCCGCATGCGAAATGCGCTCGCTGCCGTGCTCGGCCAGATACGTGTTCAGCAGCGGCACGATGCCGCTGTAGTCGTCGCAGCGCAACACCGCCGTCTGGCGCAGCACGCCGGGCGCCGTCTCGAGCGCCAACCTGGCATGGGTGGCGCCGATGTCGGCCAGCAGGCGCGGACCGTCGGCATAGGAAGCACGGCTGTTTTTTTGTTCGATTTCTGGTTCGGTGATCATCGCTGCTTGACGGCTGAGGTAGGTCTTGTGCCGCGTAGCATAACATTGATTGATTGCTACCAGATCGCTCAAATCACCTTCCCGCTTTCAAACCTTTCAGCAACGCCGCATGGAAAGCCAGCGGGTCCTGCATCTGCGGCGCGTGCCCCATGTCCGGGAAGCTCACCAGCGTCGCCTTCGGAATCGCTTTAGCGGTCTTCTGCGCCAGCTCCGGGTAGTTGCCCAGCTTCGGGCGCAGGGCTTCCGGCGCGGCGTCCTTGCCGATGGCGGTGGTGTCCTTCAGGCCGATCAGCAGCAGGGTCGGCATCGTCAGCAGCGGGAACTCGTAGACGACCGGCTGGGTATAGATCATGTCGTACAAGAGCGCCGAGTTCCAGGCGACGATTTCCTTGCCGGAGCCGCGGTACATCCCGGCCAGCATCTGCACCGGCGGCTCGTATTCCGGCTTCCACTGGTTGACGTAATAGGTCGCCTTTTCGTAGTTGCGGATGCGCTCGGCCGTGGTCTGCAGCTCGCGCTGGTACCACTTGTCGACGCCCAGCGACGGCACGCCGAGCGCCTTCCAGTCTTCCAGGCCGATCGGGTTGACCAGCACCAGCTGCTCGGTCTGCTGCGGGAACATCAGGCCGTAGCGCACGGCGAGCATGCCGCCGGTCGAGTGGCCCATCATCGTCACCGGCCCCTTCACGCCGATCGAGTCGAGCAGCGCCCGGGTGTTCTCGGCCAGCTGCTGGAAGGTGTACTGGTAGTGCTGGGGCTTGCTCGATTTGCAAAAGCCGATCTGGTCCGGCACCACGACGCGGTAGCCGGCCCCCGCCAGCGCCTTCATGCTGCCCTCCCAGGTCGCGCCGCAGAAGTTCTTGCCGTGCAGGAGGACGACGGTGCGGCCGTTCGCCTTGCCGGTCGGCGCGATATCCATGTAGGCCATGTGCAGCTTCACCCGCTGCGAGGTGAAGTTGAACTGCTTGACCGGGGCAGGATACGTAAAACCTTCGAGTTCGGGGCCGTAGGCGGGTTCGTCGGCGGCGTGGGCCAGCGGTGCCAGCGACAGGGCCAGGATGGAGACGATACGGGACAGGCGGATGGACGTCATGACGGCTCGTGCAGGGTTAGCGATCCATCAAGTCTAGCCGATATGCGCGGGGGGGCGATGTCCGGTGCACTGTAGGGTGGACGGCTATACCCGAACACGTGATCATCCGCGATCGTGGCGCCGTCCACGCGTTCAACCTTCATCTGCACTGACGCGAGGTTTCTAGAGCTGGTTGAACGCGTGCGCGGCATTACAGCCGCAGATGCGCATACGCCCGGGTGGAGCCGACCACCCTACGCCTGCGCGGACAATCCGCCCTACTCCTGCCCGATCAGCACCACCTTGTTACGCGTCTCGAACTGCACCTTGCCGCCCTTGACGACGGCACGCGTGTTCGAATACCAGTCACGCACGGTCTGGCCGTCCATGAACACGCCCGTGACCGGGATGGCGGTCGGCTTGTCCTGGGGGAGGTCGAGGGCGACGACGACGCGGTCGACGAGCTTGCCTTTTTCCAGCGTGCGCTTGAACACGTAGGGATGGTGCTGGAGCATGCGGTGCACGCCGGCGCCCACGGCGGGATGCGCCTGGCGGAAGCGGCCCAGCTTGACCCAGTGCTCGCGCACGTCCTGGACGCGGTTCAGGCCGCGCTCGGCGTTCGACGCCAGTTCATCCCAGTTCATGAAGGAGCGCAGCTTGGCGTCGCCTTCGGCTTCCTTCACGTTCAGCAGGCGCGCGGTTTCGTCGCCGTAGTAGATCTGCGCGGCGCCCGGCGCCAGCAGCAGCTTGTTCGCCGCTTCGTAAGGGCGCTGGCGGCTCGGGTCGTAGGGCGAGCCGTCGTCGTGCGAGCTGATGTAGTTCAGCACCGAGCTGCCCTTCAGCGGTCCCTGCAGGGCGGTCGAGTAGGCGCTGAAGATCTTCTCGTAGCTCTCGGTCGCATCGGTTCTCAGCGCGAAGTTGATCATGCTGTCGAAGCCCTGGGCCGGGTAGTCGACCTGCTTGTCGCCCAGGTCGTAGGCGCGGCCGTGCTTGATCTCGTAGCCGTAGATCTCGGCCGTCATATAGAACGGCAGGTCGCCCAGCTTCTTCGACGGATTGGCCTTCTTCCAGTCCTCGTAGGCCTGGCTTGCTACCTTCTTGAGTTCCTTCCACACGCCCGGTTCGGTGTGCTTGACGGTGTCGGCGCGGAAGCCGTCGATGCCGAACTTGCGCACCCAGTCGGCGTGCCACTTCATCAGGTAGTAGCGCGGCGCGCGCGGGTAGCCGGTGCGCTTGAAGAAATCGTCCAGCTCCTTGACCTCGCGCTCGTAGCGCCCTTCCCGCTTCCACTTCGCCACCAGCTGCGGCGGCAGCGCCACTGCCTTGTTACTGTCGGTGCGGATGTCCGGCAGGTTCTTCACCAGTGTGCAGTCGATCGTCGTGCGCGCGTCCTTGTAGGTGCAGGTCGGGCCGGTACGCACCCACTCCTCCGGCCACACCGGATCGCTCGCGGTGACGGGGCCGGTGTGGTTCATGACCACGTCGAGCAGCACGCGGATGCCGTGTGCGTGGGCGGTGTCGACCAGGGTCTTGAAGTCCGCCTCGGTGCCGAGGTTGGCGTCGACGGCGGTGAAGTCGCGCGTCCAATAGCCGTGGAAGCCGTAGCTTTTACCCGTGCCCTCGTCGGTGCCGGCGTGGATCTGCTCGACCGGCGGCGTGATCCACAGCGCAGTCACGCCCAGCTCGGTGAAGTAGCCTTCCTTGATCTTCGCCGTGATGCCGGCGAAGTCGCCTCCCATGTAGCCGCGCAGCGGCGCCGCATCCTTCGCCCGGCCATAGGCCAGGTCGTTGGCCGGATTGCCGTTGTTGAAGCGGTCCGTCAGCAGGAAATAGACGGTCGCGTTCTCCCAGACGAAAGGCTGGGCCGGGGCATTCCAGGGCGCGGCGGCCTGGGCCTGGCCGAAGGCGAGCAGCAGGGAGACGGCAAGTGCAGGTAGTTTCATGGGCAGTGGTGGCAGGGTTGGAAAAATCAGGTGATCACGCTCGGCATCTGGCGGCCGGTGCGCCGGCGCAGTTCGGACACGGCGTCGGCGATCGCCACCAGGCCGGACAAGGCCTGTTGCGTGTCGAGGCTGTGGCGTGCCGGGTCGGCTTCATAGCGTTCGAGGTAGACGCGGATGGTAGCGCCTTCGGTGCCGGTGCCGGACAGGCGGAAGACGATGCGCGAGCCATCCGTCATGATGATGCGCACGCCCTGGCGCGAGGCGATCGCATTGTCGACCGGGTCGGTATAGACGAAATCGTCGGCCTGGGCCACGCGGAAATCGCCCAGGGTCTGGCCGGCCAGGTTCGGCAGTTTTTCGCGCAGCGCGGACATCATGGCGTCGGCGGCGGTCGCGTCGACGGCCTCGTAATCGTGGCGCGAATAATAGTTGCGGCCGAAGCGCGCCCAGTGCTCGCCCACCAGCTGCTCGACCGATTTGTTCGTGGCGGCCAGCATGTTCAGCCAGAACAGCACCGCCCACAGGCCATCCTTCTCGCGCACGTGGTCTGAACCCGTCCCGTAGCTTTCCTCGCCGCAGAGCGTGACGAGGCCGGCGTCCATCAGGTTGCCGAAGTACTTCCAGCCGGTCGGGGTCTCGAAGCAGTCGATGCCGAGGGCTTGGGCGACGCGGTCGGCCGCCTGGGAGGTCGGCATCGAGCGGGCGATGCCCTTGATGCCGGCCGCGTAGCCCGGGGCCACACGCGCGTTGGCGGCGATGATGGCCAGGCTGTCCGAGGGCGTCACCGCGATGCTGCGGCCGACGATCATGTTGCGGTCGGCGTCGCCGTCCGAGGCGGCGCCGAAGTCGGGCGCGCCGGGGGCGGACATCAGTGCAATCAGTTCGGCGGCGTTGACCGGGTTCGGGTCCGGATGGTGGCCGCCGAAGTCTTCCAGCGGCTCGCCGTTGATCACCGTGCCGGCGGACGCGCCCAGCATCCCTTCCAGGATCGCTTTCGCGTACGGACCGGAGACGGCGCTCATGCCGTCGAATGTCATCGTGAAGCCGCGCGCGAACAGGGCGCGGATGGCGTCGAAGTCGAACAGGCGCGCCATCAGTTCGGCGTAATCGGCTACCGGGTCGATCACCTCGACCTGCATGCCCTCCAGGGTGGTGGCGCCAATGGCGTCGAGGTCGACCGGCGGCGCGTCGCTGATGCGGTAGCTCGACACCGCCTGGGTATGGGCGAAGATCGCCTCGGTGATCTTTTCCGGGGCCGGGCCGCCGTTCTCGATGTTGTACTTGATGCCGAAGTCGCCGTCCGGGCCGCCGGGGTTGTGGCTGGCCGAGAGCACGATGCCGCCAAAGGCGCCGTGCTTGCGGATCACGCAGCTCACCGCCGGCGTCGACAGGATGCCGCCGCGCCCGACCAGCATGCGCGCCACGCCGTGGGCGGCGGCCATGTGCAGGATGGTCTGGATCGCGCTGCGGTTGAAGAAGCGGCCGTCGCCGCCGAGCACCAGGGTACGCCCGGTGCAGTCGCCCAGGGTCTGGAAAATCGCTTCGACAAAGTTCTCGAGGTAGCCCGGCTGCTGGAACTCGGCCACCTTCTTGCGCAGGCCCGAGGTGCCGGGACGCTGTCCGGCGAATGGCCTCGTCGCCACTGTCTGTATCGTCATGCTTCGCTCCGTAGCTGAGTCGTTTGTTAATAAAACATTACGATACGACAGGAGCGAAAATCACGGCGCGCAGGCCTTAATTCCTGGCCTTGTCCGTCACCGCCAGCGTCAGCAGCGCGGCGATGCCCATGCAGGCGCCGCCCAGGGCCAGGGTCTGCACCGTATGGCCGTCGAAGAATTCGCGGGTGACGAAACCGAGCAGCAGGCCGCTGACGATCTGCGGGATCACGACGAAGAAGTTGAACAGGCCCATGAAGTAACCCATGCGCTTGGCCGGCAGCGCACCGGCCAGGATCGCGTAGGGCATGGTCAGAATGCTGGCCCAGGCGATGCCGACGCCGATCATCGGCAGCATCAGCATCTCGCGGCTGTCGATCAGGGCGATGCTGGCCAGGCTGGCGCCGCCGATGGCGAGGCACACCGCGTGCACCGTCTTGCGGCTGGTGGCGCGGGCGAACACCGGCAGGACGAAGGCGGCCAGGGCCGACACGCCGCTATACACCGCGAACATCACGCCGACGAAGTTGCCGGCTTCCTGGAATGCGGCCGACTGGGCGTCGCGGGTGCCGTAGACGGAATCGGCGATCGCGCTGCCGGTGTAGATCCACATCGCGAACAGCGCGATCCAGGTGAAGAACTGCACGAAGGCCAGCTGCACCATGGTCTTCGGCATGCGCGCGAAGCCGCCCATGATTTCGGCAAAGGCGACCTTGATGTTGCGTGCGTGCTGGCGCTCCTGGCTGAATGCGGCCAGGTCGGCCGGCGGCAGTTCGTCGGCCGTGAAGACGGTCCAGCTGACGGCCGCCATGAACACCAGCGCGCCGGCGTAGAAGGAATAGCGGACGGTGTCGGGAATGCTGCCGTCGAGCGGCACGTTCGACACGCCCAGGCTCGTGAAGATGGTCGGCAGCAGCGAGGCGATCACGGCGCCGCAGCCGATGAAGAAGGTCTGCATCGCGTAGCCGGCGGTCTGCTGCGAGACGTCGAGCTTGTCGCCGACGAAGGCGCGGAACGGCTCCATCGACACGTTGATCGCGGCGTCCATCATCCACAGCACGGCGACCGCCATCCACAGCGCCGAGGAATTCGGCATCAGGAACATCGAAATCATGGCGAGGATCGCGCCGATGAAGAAGAAGGGGCGGCGGCGGCCCCACTTCGGATGCCAGGTGTTGTCGCTCAGGTAGCCGACGATCGGCTGCACCACAAGGCCGGTGACGGGCGCGGCCAGCCAGAACAGGGCCAGGTCGTCCGGGTTGGCGCCGAGGGTCGAGAAGATGCGGCTGGTATTGGCGTTCTGCAGCGCGAAGCCGAACTGGATGCCGAAGAAGCCGAAGCTCATGTTCCACAGCTGCCAGAACGACAGGCGCGGCTTGAGCGCGTTGGTTTGCATTTCCATTGATGTCCCCGATCGGCCCGGCGTCCTGCCAGGCTCTCTGTATGTGGCGAACGCGCCACGCGCCGCGGTCTGATCCTGCGTACAAGCTGCAGTATGCGGGATCAGGAACAAGGCTGGGGGAGCGTCCCCGTCCGAAAGGCCATGAGGACGGGCGGTTGCAAGATGAGTTTGTAGCAAAATAACATGGTGTTTTCCGAGTGTCAATCAGAGACGGACAGGGTAGAATCGCCTCATCCAACATTGACTATCCAGCATTTGTAGTCAAATAACACAACAACACGGAGACATCATGCTCGACATGCAGCGCCGGCTGAGCAAGCCCTTTTACGCGTTGACCAGCCTGCCCGCCACGGCGATGGGCTTCGCACTATGCATCCAGATTTCCGCCCTCAGCTGGCTGCTGAGCACCAAGTACCACCTCGACATCCACGAGATCGGCATCGTCTGGGCGGCCGGCCCGCTGGCCGGCATCCTCGGCCAGGTGATCATCGGCTTCATCAGCGACAAGACCTGGTTCTGGGGCGGGCGGCGCCGGCCCTTCATCCTGATCGGCGGCGTGCTGGCTGCCCTCTCCATCTTCCTGCTGCCGCGCATCGAAGTCGTGGCCGACCTGCTCGGCATCGGCAACCTGCTGATCGTCGCGGTGATCATCGCGCTGACGCTCGACCTGTCGATCAACATCAGTTTCAACCCGACCCGCTCGCTCATCGCGGACGTGACGCCGGACGGCGACGCGCGCACGCGCGGCTACACCTGGATGCAGACGATCTCCGGCTTCTGGGGCGTGATGGCCTACCTGATCGGCGCCTTCATCGACAACTACGCGCTGATCTCGATCGGCGTCGTGATCGTGCTGGCCTTCTCGGTGCTGCCGGTGTTCCTGGTCGAGGAGCCGCGCACGCTGGCGCCGGCCAAAGAGGACGTCGAGCTGGCCGTGGAAGGCAGCACGGAATGGGGCCAGCTCTGGCGCCTGTGGACGGCGCATGCCTTTACCTGGTTCGGCGTGCAGGCCATGTTCGTCTACATCATCTCCTTCATCCAGCAGCACGTGGTCGCTCCCGGCGCCACGGCCGAACAGGCTGCGGCGCAGTCGGGCCATGTGATCGCAATCTCGTTCGCGGTGATGAACGTGGTCGGCTTCCTGCTGCCGGCGCTGGTGCTGGCGCCGATTGCCGCGCGCATCGGCCGCGTGCGCACCCAGGCCGCCTGCATCGGCATCATGGCCCTGGCTTATTTCGCCATCGCCCTGTTCGCGCGC
Source organism: Massilia sp. SYSU DXS3249 (assembly GCF_053668055.1). Lineage (NCBI taxonomy): Bacteria > Pseudomonadati > Pseudomonadota > Betaproteobacteria > Burkholderiales > Oxalobacteraceae > Massilia > Massilia sp. SYSU DXS3249. The sequence goes on from NZ_JBSIPX010000018.1 coordinate 23,692, forward strand.
ACCCCGGCCGTCCTGTACGTGCTGATGGCGGTGGTCGGCATCGGCTGGGCGGCGGTGGTCAGCCTGCCGTTTGCGATCATGAGCGAGAAGGTCGACAAGCGCCGCATGGGCTACTTCATGGGCCTGTTCAACCTGTCGGTGGTGCTGCCGCAGCTGGCCACGACCAGCGTCGGCTACGTCCTGAAAACGGCGCCCGACAAAAGCGTGCTGTTCATGATTTGCGGGGGCTGCCTCGCCGTCTCGAGCGTGCTGTGGCTGCTGGTGCGCGAGAACAAGGCGGAGCAGGCCGCCGCGCCGGCGCTGGCTCCTGCTCACTGACTCTACTAATCCCATGAAAGGACTGTTCATGATGCGCACTCTCTGCCCGCTCGCTTTCGCCGCGCTGCTCTCTCTGCCCGCGGCTGCCGCCGACAACATCCCGGCGCCGGCGAAAGCCTCGACCGCCCTGCCCGGCGTCAGCCTGCTGCCCGAGCCGCTCGCCATGCCGGGCCTGGACCGCAAGCGCCAGGTACGCCTCTACCTGCCGCCCGGCTATGCCACTTCGACCAAGCGCTACCCGGTGCTCTACATGCACGACGGCCAGAACCTGTTCGACGAGGCCACCGCCTATGCCGGCGAATGGAAGGTCGACGAGACGCTGGACGCCCTGGCGAAAGAAGGGAAGCTGGAACTGATCGTGGTCGGCATCGACAACGGCGGCGAGAAGCGCATGACGGAACTGAACGCCTGGCGCAACGAACGCTTCGGCATGCCCGAAGGCCGCGAATACACGGACTTCGTCGTCAAGACCCTGAAGCCGCTGATCGACAGCAAGTACCGCACCCTCCCCGGCCGCGAACACACGGCCATCATGGGCAGCTCGATGGGCGGCCTGGCCTCGCACTATGCGATCGCGCAGTACCCGCAGGTGTTCGCCAAGGCCGGCGTGTTCTCGCCCGCCTACTGGACGGCCGTGCCCTCGTTCGAGTTCATGGCGCGCAACCCGCTGCCGCAGGACGCGCGCCTGTATCTGCTGATGGGCGGGAAGGAAGGCGAGACGATGGTGCCGGACGTCGAGCGCATGGCGCAGGTGGTGCGCACCAGCGGGCATCCAGCGGCGAATACAGTATTGAAAATCGTGCCGGAGGCGGAGCACAACGAGGCGTTCTGGAGCGGCGAATTGCGCGAGGCGCTGTTGTGGATGTTTGCGCCGGCGAAGTAACGTAGGGTGGACGGGTTGCCCGTCCACGCGTTCAACCGGCGGTGGAGCAATCGGAAGAGCTTTTCCCGTAGCCCCCCCCGGAATAAATGATGAGGCGTGCAAGCGTAGGTTGAACGCGTGGACGGCGAAGCCGTCCACCCTACCTTGCAGCCGACTTACTCCTTGCGCGCCTTCTTGAAGCCCGGCTTGTCCGATTTAAAGCCCGGCTTTTCCGAATAGCGGCGCTCCGCTCCGAACGACTTCTTCGGATAGCCCGCCTTCTTCGGCGGCGGGGTTTCGCCGTCGCGCGTGATCTGCAGCTGCTGGCCCGCCACCCAGACCGTCTTCAGGTGGTCGAGCAGGTCGTTCGGCAGGTCGGCCGGCAAATCCAGCGTGCTGAAGTCGTCGTAGATCTCGATGCGGCCGATCAGCTTGGAATCGATATTGGCCTCGTTGGCGATCGCGCCGACGATGTTGCCCGGCTTGACGCCGTTGGTGTGGCCGACTTCGATGCGGAAGGTCGCCATGCCGTCTTCCGGCGCGCGCATCACGCGCTCCTTCTTGAAGCCAGTATTGAAGCCGGATTCGCGCGGCGCGCGCGGGGCACGCTCCTCCCAGCTGCCGGCGTCTTCGCGCGACGGGCGCGGCAGGCGCTCGACGAAATCGGTGCGGTGCGGACGCTCTTCCCAGTTGGCGGCCTTCGGCTCGCGGTCCGGCTTTTCCAGCAGCAGCGGCACTTCGCCGCGGCCGAGTTTCGCCAGCGCGGCGGCGATGTCGACCGCCGGCACGTTGTGCTCCTGCTCGTATTCCTCGATCAGGCCGCGGAACTGCTCCAGGCCGCCGGCGGCCAGCGCCTCGGTGATCTGTTCCTTGAACTTGGCGATGCGCACGTCGTTCACGGCCTTGATGGTCGGCAGCGTCAGCGGCGAGACCGGCTGGCGGGTGGCGCGCTCGATCGCTTTCAGCAGGCCGCGCTCGCGCGGGGTGATGAACAGGATCGCGTCGCCGCTGCGGCCGGCGCGGCCGGTGCGGCCGATGCGGTGGGTATAGCTTTCCGGGTCCGACGGCACGTCGTAATTGATGACGTGGCTGATGCGCTCCACGTCCAGGCCGCGGGCGGCGACGTCGGTGGCGACCAGGATGTCAATCTTGCCGTTCTTGAGCTGCTCGATGGTGCGCTCGCGCTGCACCTGCGCCATGTCGCCGTTGATCGCCGTGGCGGCAAAGCCGCGCGCCTGGAGTTTCGTCGCCAGCTCTTCGGTGCCGAGCTTGGTGCGGGCGAAGATGATCATGCCGTCGAACGGTTCGGCTTCCAGGATGCGGGTCAGCGCGTCGAGCTTCTGCATGCCCGACACCAGCCAGTAGCGCTGGGTGATGTTGTCGGCGGTGCCGGTCTTGGCGGCGACCGTCACTTCGGCCGGGTCGCGCAGGTAGGTTTTCGCGATGCGCTTGATCGCCGGCGGCATGGTGGCCGAGAACAGCGCGATTTGCCGCTCTTCCGGGATCTGCTGCAGGATCTGCTCGACGTCGTCGATGAAGCCCATGCGCAGCATTTCGTCGGCTTCGTCCAGGACCAGGGTCTTGAGCTGCGAAAGGTCGAGCGAGCCCTTCTCGATGTGGTCGATCACGCGGCCCGGGGTGCCGACGATGACCTGCACGCCGCGGCGCAGGGCCTGCAGCTGCGGGCCATAGCTCTGGCCGCCGTAGATCGGCAGCACGGCGAAGTTCTTCATGTGGGCGGCGTAGCTCTGGAAGGCTTCCGCCACCTGGATCGCCAGTTCACGCGTCGGCGCCAGCACCAGCGCTTGCGGCGCGGATTGCTTGGTGTCGATGCGGCCCAGCACCGGCAGCGCGAAGGCGGCGGTCTTGCCGGTGCCCGTCTGCGCCTGTCCCAGCACGTCGCGGCCTTCCATCAGCAAGGGAATGGTGGCGGCCTGGATCGGCGACGGCGTCTCGTAACCGACGTCCTTGAGCGCCTTGAGGATGGGCGCGGGGATGTTCAGGTCGGAAAACGATGGGATGGGGGTGTCTGACATGGATGACTTTCGAAAAACGATACTAAACCGCCAGTTTACTCCCTCGACGGGAACGGGCGGGCACAATTTGAAAAACGGCGGGTGCCGTGAAGCGTTTCAAAGAAAAACAGCCCCATGCGCCAAGCGCATGAGGCTGCTTGCAGGAAAGATCAGGAACGCGGCTTACATCTTCGGCGCCGCGCAGTGGCGGGCGATGTATTCCTCGTGCGAGGGCATCACGTTCACGCACTTGGCGATCACGCCGCGCACGCTGTCGAGGTAATCCGCAATGTCGGCCTCGGACTGCGCATCCACCAGCGGGTGGTAGCCCTCGACCGGCATGTTCTGCCCTTCGAACACCTGGGTCCAGCCGACTTCCGAGAACAGCTCGTTCTCGACCCGCACCACCTTGCCGCGCGCGCGGTAGAGGTCCATCTTCTGGCGCAGGGTCTCGGGGATCGCCATGTTCGCGCACTCGAGCCAGTACGGCGAGTCGGTGCGCTGGTTCAGGTGGTAGTGCAGCACGATGAAGTCGCGGATACGCTCGTACTCGAAGCGCGACTGGCGGTTGAACTCGTTGCGCTCGGTCTCATCGAAGGCGCGGTCCGGGAAGAAGTCGATCAGGCGCTGGATCGCCGACTGGATCAGGTGGATGGAGGTCGACTCGATCGGCTCGAGGAAGCCGCCGGCGAGGCCGATGGCGACCACGTTGCGGTTCCAGGCGAGCTTGCGCATGCCGGTCTGGAACTTGATCAGGCGCGGGTCGGCCAGCGCCTTGCCGTCCAGGTTGGCCAGCAGCGTAGCGGCGGCTTCGTCGTCGCTGATGAAGCGGCTGCAGTACACATGGCCGTTGCCGATGCGGTGCTGCAGCGGGATGCGCCACTGCCAGCCCGATTTATGGGCCGTCGCGCGGGTGAACGGCGTCATCGCCGGCACCGATTCGCAGGGCACGGCCAGGGCGCGGTCGGCCGGCAGCCAGTTAGTCCAATCCTCGTAGCCGGTCTGCAGGGTTTGCTCGATCAGCAGGCCGCGGAAGCCCGAGCAGTCGATGAAGAGCTCGCCTTCGACACGGGTGCCGTTCTCCAGCTCGACGGCGTCGATGAAGCCGTCGCCGTCGAGCTGGGTCGCGCGCACGATCTTGCCTTCGATGCGGGTCACGCCGCGCGACTCGGCCAGCTTGCGCAGGAAGCGCGCGTACAGGCTAGCGTCGAAGTGGTAGGCGTAGGCGATGTCGCCCAGCGGCGAATTCGGCACGTCGTAACGCGCCGGCATGAACTTGCCGGCCTTGGCCGCCATGCGCGTGATCGAATATTCCTCGAGCGGCCCGGCCTTGCCCATGCGGCGCATCTTGAGCCAGTACTGCTCGAAGGGCACCGTCGCCAGGTCCTGGCCGAGGCGCCCGAAGCCGTGCATGTAGCGCTCGCCGAGCTTGCCCCAGTTCACGAACTCGACGCCGAGCTTGAAGCTGCCCTGGGTCTCGCGCATGAATTCGGCTTCGTCGATGCCGAGCACGCGGTTGAAGCGCTGGATCATCGGGATGGTCGCCTCGCCCACGCCGACGATGCCGATCTCGTCGGACTCGACGAGGCGGACATTGTAGCGGCCGTTGAGGATGGTAGAGAGCGCGGCGGCGGTCATCCAGCCGGCGGTGCCGCCGCCGACGATGACGATGTCCTTGATTGGTTCGTTCTGCATATGTGTTCGTCCCGGAGGGTCAAAAAACGACCCCTGGCAGGCGGGAGCCCGGCAGGGGTCGTTACTGTACCGCAGTTCGGCTTCAGTTCAAATCGAACTTAGAACTTGTAGCTGGCGCCGAAGTGGTAGGTGCGGCCGTAGTCGACGCGGTTGGTCGGGTTGTTTTCGTCGTCGGTGTACTCCAGGAACGGCGCATTGTTCCAGTTCTGCGCCTGGGCGAACAGGCTCACGCCCTTCAGCCAGCCGCGCTGGATTTCATACGAAACCTGCAGGTCGACGACTTCCTCGCCCTTGATGAAGGTCAGCTGCGCGTTGTCCTGGAAGTCCGATACCTGACCCAGGAAGTTCGAGCGCTTGCGCGCCGCGGCGGCGATCTGGAAGCCGTTCTTCTCGTAGTACAGGCGCAGGTTGGTAACCTTGCGCGACAGGCCAGGCAGCGGGATCGTCGCCGAGCTGCCGGTGACGTTCGCGAACGCTTCACGCGGCAGGTCGATACTGCTCTTCGTGTCCGAGTGGTTGACCAGCACGCCGAAACCGTCCAGGTATTCCGACACCATCGAGAACGGCAGGTTCACCGCCAGCTCGAAACCGTGGATGTTGCCGCCACTGCCATTCTGTGGCTGGGTGAAGCGGCCGATCGTCGAGCTGCCTTCCGGCAGGTTCGTGCCCGGAGTGATGAAGCCGGCGAAGTCGAAGTCGCGTGCCGTGCGGACAATGTAGCTGTCGAGCTTCTTGTAGAAGGCAGCGGCGCTGACGTAGCCCTTGTTGCCGAAGTATTTTTCGTACGACAGGTCGAGCGACTTGGCGCGGAACGGCTTCAGGTCAGGCGTACCGGAGGTGCTGGTCAGGACGTTCTTGCCCTGATTATTGCCCAGCGTGACGTTCGAACCGGCGCGCAGGTCGTCCAGGTTGGCGCGCGAAACGACCTTGGCCGCACCCAGGCGCAGGAACTGCTCATTGCCCAGGTCGAAGGACAGGTTCAGGCTAGGCAGGACATCCCAGTACTTGTCGCCGCCGCTGACGCGCTGGCCAGGACAGGTCGTCGGGGTATTGCCCTTGCAGTTGCCGCTGTCGACCTTGTAGCCGTTACCGGTCTGGTCGGTGTGGATGGCTTGCACGCCGACGTTGCCGCGGTAAGGCAGGCCGAACATCTGACCATCCAGGTCGCCCATGACATAGCCGGTCGAGATGCGTTCCTGGACGTCCCAGAACTTGTTCAGGATGTCGGCGTCGACCTTCTGGGCCAGTTCATAGATCGTGCCCAGCGAGCCGCGCGGATCCCAGCTGACCACATTGAAGCCCGAGGCGCCGGCCGGAGCAATGGCGTCGCCCGGCACCGTTGCGAAACCGGCCGGATTGCCGCCGATGATCATCAGGCGGCCGTCCTGGCCTGCACGCGATTTGTCGCGCGCAGTGAAGTTCAGGCCATAGGTGGTGCCGACCACTGGGCCCCACTCGACGGCCTTCTTGGCAGCCAGGCGGATTGCCTTGACTTCGTCCTCGACGTACGGCTGGCCGAGGTAGCCGGCCTGCGGCGACGCCGCGCCGCCGGACCAGCCCATCGTGTCGGTCAGGCGCGCGACGCTGCGGTCGGCGTAGTTCGAACCCGGGGTGTACTTGACTTCGGTGACGTTCGAGCCGTTGAAGTTGGTGTACGACAGCGAATCCTGCTGGCTCGGCAGCGTGCCGGCGGTGGTCTCGTAGCGCGAACCCAGCTTGGTGGCCTTCGACCAGGTCAGGTCGGCCGAGGTGGTCCACTCGCCGATCTTCAGTTCGTTGTTCCAGCCGATCGTCTTGAGGTCGTCTTCCGCGCCTTCGTAGTGGTTGCGGACGACACCCTTCCAGTTGGTGATGGTGCCGCTGGTGGCGACGCCGTTGGCCACGGTGGCCTGGCTCAGCACGTGAGGCAGTTCGTACGCGCCGCCGGCGTTGAAGGCGACACCGCCTTCGAAGCCGGTCTTCTTCAGGCCGGTCTCGCCTGCCGAGTAGAACAGGTCGACGGTCGACTTGAAGTTCTTGTTTGGACGGAACTGCAGCGAGGCGAAGGCGCCGTCGCGGTTGTGCATGTTCTGCTCGGTGTCGTAGCCGAAGCCGCCAGGGGTCTTCACGTCGACGCCGTTGAATTTCATGGTGGCGGTGCCCCACGAATTGAACTTCGACTGGCCGCCGCCCATTTCTTCGTAGCGGGTCAGGCCGATCGCCACGCCGATGGTGCGGTTCGCGAACTGGTCGATGTACGACAGGGTGGCGCGGTCGCCGTCGCCTTCCGGCAGGCCGTCGCGCTGTTTCACGCCGAGGCGGCTCTTCTTGTAGCTGACGGCAACGGCACGCTTGCCGAAGTCCAGCGGCTGCAGGGTGCGCAGGTCGATGGTCGAAGCCAGGCCCTGGCCGATGACGCTCGCGTCAGGGGTCTTGTAGATGACGACGGAACCCATCAGTTCGGCCGGGAACAGGTCGAATTCAGGCGAACGGGCGTTGCCGGTCGAGGCCATTTCGCGGCCGTTCAGCAGGGTGCCGTTGAAGCTCGGCGCCAGGCCGCGCACCGAGATGTCGGACGATTTGCCCGAGCTGCGGCCGCGCTGGGTCGAGACGCCCGGCAGGCGCGAGATCGAATCGGCGACGCTCTGGTCCGGCAGCTTGCCGATGTCTTCGGCCGAGATGGCTTCGACGATCGAGGTCGAATTCTTCTTGATCGAGATGGCCGCCTCGATGCCGCGGCGGATACCCGTCACGCGCACGGTCTGGACCGGGGTCGTGGTGGTGCTGACGGTGGCGTCCGCGCCCGTCGTGACCGCCGAGTTAGGCGTGTTGTTGGTGGTGTCGGTAGCCTGGACCGTCGTGGCCGGCGCTGCCGTGGCCGCGTCGGTCGTCTGCGCGTAGGCGCTGCCGGCGAAGGCGGTCAGGAAGATGGCGCAGCCGGCTGCGACTGGGCTCAGCTGGAAGGCACGGGTAGCCGTGGCTGCCTGCTTGTTGGCGAAGAATTTCATGTGTCCCCTCAGATCAAAACAACGTAGTTTCCCGACGACAGCTGCAGAGCCATGACACGGGACGGATTAACGACTTTTTAGACGTTCTATCAAGAATTCTGTACTAAAACTAGATGCACTGTCAACGGGCGTCTCTTGCAACTACGTCAATTTACGAATCTATGCCCCGCTATATAGAGTGAAGACGTTTATCGTTGTATTTGAGCTACAGCAGCTTGTATGCACGGTTGTAGTCGGACTACAAGTTGCTTGCTTTTCACCAAGTCGGTGCATCGATGCACCAAAATGATGCATCGTGGATGTGTTTTTACCTTGCAAAAACGGCCATGGACAATCGACACCTCTGGAGCTGGCTCAGACCGGCCGGATCGAGGGTTCCGGCGTTCCTGGGATCCCCACCGCATGTACCTGAACTAGATGCCTCCAGCGATTGCCGCTGTTCAGCTAGTCGTGTATTCTTTTCGTCAACTAGAGGGAGAAATGCGAATAACCTCTCTCGACCATCAAGATGCCTGTAGCCAAACTACTCGACGCGGGTATCTACCACCTACTCTTCTCGAGGCCGCCGCCGCCATGAAACGTTCACTCATCACGCTTGTCTTCTCTCTCGCAGCCGGCGCCGCCGCAGCCGCGCCGGCAATCGAACACATGGAGCCGCCGTTCTGGTGGACCGGCATGCAGCACAAGGGCTTGCAGCTGATGGTGCATGGCGCCGGCATCGGCCAGCTGGAGCCGCGCATCGATTACCCGGGCGTGCGCCTGGTGTCCACGACTCGCGTGCCGAACGCGAACTACCTGTTCATCGACCTCGAGATCGAGGCCGGCGCCAAACCGGGCAAATTCGAGATCGTACTGGCCGGCGCCGGACGGGTCGAGCGCCATCCCTACGAGCTGCGCGCGCGGGCGGCGGGCTCCGGCAACCGCCAGGGCTTCACCAGCGCCGATGCGATCTACCAGGTCATGCCGGACCGCTTCGCCAACGGCGATCCGGCCAACGACAACGTCAAGGGCATGGAGGGCGTCGACCGCAAGCAGGGCGGCGGGCGCCATGGCGGCGACATCGCGGGCATCGTCCAGAACCTCGACTACATTGCGGGCCTCGGCTTTACCCAGCTGTGGCCGACGCCGCTGGTCGAGAACGACATGCCGGCCTACTCGTACCACGGCTACGCCGCCACCGACCACTATAAAATCGACCCGCGCTACGGCAGCAACGAAGACTTCGTGCGCCTCTCGAACGAAGCGAAGAAGCGCGGCATCGGCCTGATCCAGGACGTGGTGCTGTCGCACATCGGCAGCAAGCACTGGTGGATGAAGGACATGCCGACGCCGGACTGGATCAACTTCGGCGGCCAGTTCGTGCCGACCCAGCACCACCGCGTGGCCGTGCAGGACAAGTACGCATCGAAAGTCGACAGCCGCAACTTCACGGCCGGCTGGTTCGTCGAGACCATGCCCGACCTGAACCAGACCAACCCGCTGGTGGCCACTTACCTCATCCAGAACAACATCTGGTGGATCGAGTACGCGGGCCTGTCGGGCCTGCGCATCGACACCTACGGCTATTCGGACGGCGCCTTCCTCGCGCAGTACACGAAGCGCGTGATGGACGAATACCCGCGCCTGAACCTGGTGGGCGAGGAATGGAGCACGATCGTGCCGGTGGTGGCGCGCTGGCAGCGCGGCAAGGTCAACTTCGACGGCTACACCTCCTCGCTCCCGAGCCTGATGGACTTCCCGCTGGTCGAGGCCATGCGCGGCGCGCTCGCCAACCCCGAGAAAGGCTTCAACGACGTCTACCAGACGCTCTCGCTCGACTACCTGTACCCGGAACCGAACAACCTCGTCCTCTTCGGGGGCAACCACGACATGGCGCGCATGTTCAGCGTGGCCGGCGCCGACTTCGACCGCTACCGCATGAACCTGGTGTTCCTGATGACGATGCCGCGCATTCCGCAGTTCTACACTGGCGACGAAATCCTGATGACCAGCCCGACCAAGGGCCGCAACGACGCCAGCTACCGCACCGGCTTCCCCGGCGGCTGGGCCGGCGACAAGGTCGACGCCTTCACGGGCAAGGGCCTGAGCAAGGAGCAGCGCGCGGCGCAGGAACTGGTGCGCAAGCTCGCCACCTGGCGCAAGGGCCAGCCGGTCATCCACACGGGCAAGCTGATGCACTTCGGCCCGGAGAACAACACCTGGGTTTACTTCCGCTATGACGATCAAAAACGCGTGCTGGTCGCCTTCAACAACAACGACAAGGAGATGGTGCTGCCCACCAGCCGCTTCCAGGAGATGCTGAAAGGGACGCCATCCGGCGTCGACGTCCTGAGCGGCCGGACGGTCGACCTGACGCGCGAGCTGCGCCTGGCGCCGAAGGCAACTGCCCTCATCGAACTGCCGGGGGCATGATGCGGCCCTCCGTCATGCATCCGGCGCGCGGGCTGCTGCCTGCCCTGCTCCTCTCCAGCGCCGCCGTCGCGGCCGACCCCGGCCCCTTGCGCGAGGCGATGTTCGTGCGCGGCGGCTTCAATGGCTGGGGCCTCGAGAACGCCTTGCGGCACAAGGGCAAGGGCATCTATGAAGCCGACATCCTGGTCAGCCCGGGCAACCACGGCTTCAAGATCGGCAGCGGCGACTGGCAGCAAGAGTGGGTGCCAAACCGGGTGCCGAACGGCCAGGCAGCGTCCGCGGTCAAGCCCGGCGAGGCGGTGCGCCTGAGCACCAGCGCCGGCCCCGAGGCGACGCTGTTCGTGCGCAGCACCGGCACCTACCGCTTCACGCTCGATGCGGGCAAGCCGGCGGCGCCCGTGCTGCGCGTGGTGCGCCTGGCCGGCCGCAAGAGCGGCCCGGCGCCCGACCCGCACGCTGGCCGCGCCCGCGTGGTGACGCTGGCCTATCCGACCCACGACGGCAAGACGGAAACCGCGCGCTTTTCGCTGCAGGACCCCGAGGCCCAGCTGCGCAGCTACACCCACTCGACGACGATGGCCTTGCGCGACCCGGTGCCGCAGCACGCCAGTTACGCCGAAAGCGCCGAGCTCCCCTACACCCGCAGCGGCAACCTGGCCTTCGACGCGCTGTTCGCGCTGGCCGGCAGCGAGATGCGCCAGGATGCGGTCAGCCATATCCGCGACGGCAACTACAACGGCGGCGCCGCCATCCCCTGCGACTGCTTCGAGACCGGCGAGAAGTGGCATTACGTCTGGACGCGCGACCTGTCGTATGCGGCCGACCTCGGCCTGGCCCTGCTCGACCCCGAACGCGTGCGCAACTCGCTCGACTTCAAGCTTTCCAGCTACCGCAAGGAGGTTCCGAAGGCGCCGCAGGTCGCAGGTACTCCGGACGGCCTCCAGGTGGTGCAGGACACCGGCAGCGGCGGCAGCTGGCCGGTCAGCACCGACCGCGTCACCTGGGCCTTCGCGGCCGAGGAAACCCTGCGCCAGCTGCCCGCCGCCGAGCGCGCCGCCTTTGCCGCGCGCGCCCTGGCTGCACTGTCGAACACCATCGAGAACGACCGCATCGCCGCCTTCGATGCGCGGGACGGCCTGTACACGGGCGAGCAATCCTTCCTCGACTGGCGCGACCAGAGCTACGCCGCCTGGATCACGCAGGACCTGGCCTCGATGGCCAGCGCCAAGGCGGTGTCGACCAACGTCGCCCACTACAAGGCCCTCGGCTTTACCGCCAAGCTGGCGCGCGACGCCGGCGACGATGAACGCGCGGCGCGCTACGAAGCCTGGGCATTGGCGCTGAAGAAGGCGATCAACGCCCGCCTGTGGCTGGACGACGCGGGCATGTACAGCAGCCTCACCGCCGGCCACCTCGACGGCGCACCCATGCACCGCTTCGACTGGCTGGGCCAGGCGCTGGCCATCGTCACCGGCGTGGCCGACGAGGCCCGCGCACGCAGCATCCTGGCGCATTATCCGCATGGCCCGATGGGCGCGCCCGTCATCTGGCCGCAGCAGCCGGGCATGCCGGTCTACCACAACCGCGCCATGTGGCCCTTCGTGACGGGCTATGGCCTGAAGGCGGCGGTGCAGATGCGGCACGCCGGTGTGGCCGATGCAGCGTATGAGACCCTGATGCGCGGCGCGGCGCTGAACATGTCGAACATGGAAAACCTGGAGTGGCTCTCCGGCCAGCCGCTTCTGCTCGACGAAAAAAATCCTTCGCTGATCGGGCCGGTCATCAATTCGCGGCGCCAGCTGTGGTCCGTGGGCGCCTATCTCGGCATGGTGATCGAGAGCGTGTTCGGCGTGGCCGCACTCGACGAAGGCATCGCCCTGCGGCCCTTCGTCACCACCAAACTGCGGCGCGAGACCTTTGCCGGCAGCGGGCAGGCGACGCTGCACAACCTGCGCCTGCGCGGCCAGAATGGCCCGCGCATCGCCGTGCGCCTGCTGCTGCCGCCGGCCAGCACGGCCCGGGGCTTCCACCGGGTCGAGCGCGTGCTGCTGAACGGCGCCCCGGCCCCGGCCACGATCCCGTGGGCGCAGCTGAAGGATGGCGACGTCATCGAGGTCGCACTCGGGTCTCCGCTCGCCGGCGAGTCGGCGATGCGCCGCGTGAGCGCCGACCCGTACGCCGAGTCGCCGGCCGTCTTCGGGCCACGCGAACCGCGCATCGAACGCGCCGAACGCGACGCCCAGGGCCGCGTGCGCCTGCAGATAGGCGCCGGCGGCAAGGAGGCGGGCGTCGTCTACCACGTCTACCGCGACGGCAGGCCGGTGGCTTCCAAGCTGCCCGCCGGCAGCTGGCTCGATCGCGAACTCAAACCGTATGCCTGCTATGCGGTCGAGGCGCAATTCACGGCGTCCGGCAACCGCAGCCACCACAGCGCGCCCCATTGCGTCGGCCCGGCGCAGGAGATCCCCGTCACGGATGCGCGCGTCGCGTCGAACCTGGCAGCCACGCCGGGCAAGGCGCCGCGCCTGGCCGGCTGGGGCAAGCCTGCCGACCGCTTCGAGCTGCGCGAACTGCGCATTCCGGCGACCGGCGACTACCGCCTCCAGCTGCGCTACACGAACACGGCCAACGCCATCAACCTGGGCGTGAGCGGCGGCGTGAAATGGCTGGCGGTGCTGGACGCGGCCGGAAACACCGTGGCCCAGGGCGTGGTGCAACTGCCGCACACGCAGCCCGGGAACGCCCCGGCGCTGTCGACCCCGCTGGCCGCGCGCTTGCCGGCCGGCGCCTACCGCGTCCGCATGAGCGACTTCTACAACATGAGCTACCTGGAAGCGAACGCCAGCTTCAGCGCCGCAGGCGGGACGAGCGGGCCGTCGAACCGGTTCGATTTATTCGGGTTGCGGGTGCAGCGGGTGGAGTGAATGTAAGACGCGTGGGGTCGGCCTACGCCGCGGACGCATCCCGCGAATCATGCGCCGCATCCGGCGGCTTGAGCAGCGCCAGCCGCTCCTCCAGCACGCGAAACTCGAGCGGCATCGTCATGCGCGTGACCTCGCCGTCGGTGGCGACCTTGATGGTCCGGCGCGGCGACAGGCGCGCGTGGCGCACGACCAGGCGCTTGAACGAGAAGGCCAGCACATTGTCCGCCTCGCCCAGGCGCCCGAGGGCGCCGCGCAACAGCAGCCAGAGCATGCCGAGCTTGCCGACGCGGCGCGGGGCGATCGCGGCCAGTTCCCCCTCCTCGACCGCGACGGTCAGGGGTTTCATGCCGACCTGCTCCATCTGCAGCCGGTTGTTGCCGACGAAAAGGGTGGCGGTGCGGAGCTTGCGCACGATGCCTTCGGTCTCGAGCGTGATGCGCAGCGGGCGGTGCCGTCCCAGCGCGGTCTTCAGCGCCGACAGGATGGCGACGATGCGGCTGCGGCCAAACTCGCGCTTGTCGTGCTCGCGCGCCTCGAGCAGCTCGGGGTAGAGGCCGACGCTGGCGTTGACGAGGAAGATGCGGTCATTGACCAGTCCCACCTGCACCGGCATGACGCGCGAGCGCACCAGGGCGCGCACCGCCTCTTCCAGGTCTTCGGGGATGCCGTGGGTGCGGCCGAAATAATTGAAGGTCCCTTGCGGCAGCACGCCGAACAGGCAGCCCTGCAGCACCGCCTGGTGCGCCACCGTGTTGATGGTGCCGTCGCCGCCGGCGGCCACCAGCACGCCGCCACTCGCCTTGGCCTGCTGCGCCATGCGCTGCGCGATCTCGCCCAGCTGGCCGGGGTCGCGCACGATCTCGAGGTGGCAGGTGCGCCCTTCCTCCTTCAACACGTCGCGGATGGTCGAGCAGCGCAGTTCGGTTTCGGCATGGCCGGAACCGGCGTTCAGGACGACGTAGAACGCGGCGTTGGGCTCGATGGTTGGCATCGCGATGGGTCGGCTTTCAGGGATGATTGAAGTAACAACACCATCCTATCATCGAGCAGGAAAGCGCCGGAGCACGGCAGGACTACTCGTCGGCGGTCGGCCAGTGATCCGGATCCTGCAGCAACTGGTACATCACGTAGGCATCGACATAGCCCAGACGCTTGTGGCGGAAGGCCTTGGGCAGCGTGCCGACGATGGCAAACCCGAGCTTCTTCCAGAGCATCAGGGCGGCGGTGTTGGTGCTGACGATGTAGTTAAACTGCATGGCGAGGTAGCCCTGGCGCCGCGCTTCCTCGATGCAATGCTCGCCCAGCAGGCGGCCCACACCGACGCCTTGGGCGGCCGGGCTGACCATGAAGGAGGCGTTCGCGACGTGGCGGCCGCGCCCGATCTGGTTCGGCACGATGCGGTACATGCCGAGCACCCGTTCGCCCAGCACCGCGACGCGGCAGGTCACTCCGCCCCCGAACCAGTAGGCCTGCGCCGCGTCGCGCGTGGCCTCGTGCTCGAACGGGTAGGTTTCGCCCGTTGCGATGTGGGCGGTGAAGATGGTCCACATGGCGTCGAAGTCGGCGCTGGTGGCTGGGCGGATCTGGATGTCTTTCACGGGCTCGCTAATGTTTATCAATACTACATGGGCTCGGGATTCTAGCACCGGGTTTGCCGGCGTCAACGCCTGATTCGAAAATCGACCGTTTCCGGCCGTCCCGGCAGGCGCAGCGAGGAGGCCGCACGCGGTGCTTCGGCGACTACGGCGCCGCGCCGCACCACGGCGCGCCGGGCTGCGCGCAGGCGGATCGCTTCCACCGGCCCGGAAGCGTCGAGCAGCACGAAATCGGCATGGCAGCCGGGCGCCAGGCCGTAACCCTCCAGCCCGAGGATGCGCGCCGGCGTCTCGGTGATTGCCTGGAAGCACTGGCGCATCGCCGCCTGGCCCGTCATCTGGGCCACGTGCAGTCCCATGTGCGCCACTTCCAGCATGTCGCCGGAACCGAGGCCGTACCAGGGATCCATCACGCAGTCGTGGCCGAAGGCGACGTCGATGCCGGCCGCCATGAGCTCGGGCACGCGGGTCATGCCGCGCCGCTTGGGGTAGGTATCGTGGCGGCCCTGCAGCGTAATATTGATCAGGGGATTCGCGATCGCCGCCACGCCGGACTCGCGCATCAGCGGAATCAGCTTGCTGACGTAGTAGTTATCCATCGAATGCATCGAGGTCAGGTGCGAGCCGGCCACCCTGCCCTGCAGGCCGGTGCGCCAGGTTTCATAGGCCAGCGTCTCGATGTGGCGCGAAAGCGGGTCGTCGGTCTCGTCGCAATGCATGTCCACGCGCAGGCCGCGTTCGGCGGCGAATTCGCACAGCAGGCGCACCGACTCGGCGCCCTGCGCCATGGTGCGCTCGAAGTGCGGGATGCCGCCGACCACGTCCACACCCATGCCGATCGCGCGTTTCAGGTTGTCGAAGGCGCCTGGGCTGCGCAGCAGGCCGTCCTGCGGGAAGGCGACCAGTTGCAGGTCGATATAAGGCGCCACCCGGCGCTTGACCTCGAGCAGGGCCTCGACGGCGAGCAGGCGGTCGTCGCAGATATCGACGTGGGTGCGGATCGCCAGCAGGCCGCGCGCAACGGCCCAGTCGCAATAATGCAACGCCCTGTCGATCAGGGCTTCCTGCGCCAGTTGCGGCTTGAGTTCACCCCACAAGGCGATGCCTTCAAGCAAGGTGCCGGACTCGTTCACGCGCGGCAAGCCGTAACTGAGGGTCGCATCCATGTGGAAATGGGCGTCGACAAACGGCGGCGTGACAAGATCCCCGGCGGCGTCGATTTCGCGCGCGCCCCGGGCTGCGAGCCCCGTTTCGACGGCGGCGATGCGCTCGCCCTCGACGCCGATATCGATGTTCTGCCGGCCGTCGGCCAGCGTGGCATTGCGAATCACGAGATCCATGGACGCTCCTGTTCAGACCGATTGATTGTAGCGAGTTCCCATACCCAGGCAGGGTATTTTGCGTGACGATTTGTAACTCATGATGCAATGCAATATTGCGCCGATGACACAGTGACAAATTTCGCTTTGCAAGGCTCAGCGTCAAGGCTACACTAGGAATGTTGCAGTGCGCCATAACCGAACGATAAGGACCATCGATGACTTCGCTTCCAGAACAGTTCTCCGCAGCACGCCAGACTCAGCTCGACAATAGTTTCAACCTGATCCGCAGCCTGAGCGACCAGGCCCTCGACCGTACCAGCCGCGTGCTGGCTCTCCAGCTCGATGCATCGCGCGCCGCCGTCGAACAATCGTCGAATGCCGTGCGCCAGCTGCTGGCCGCACGCGATCCGCGCGACCTGCTGGCGATCGGTTCCCAATCCCAGCAGCACCTGCGCACCATGTTCGACTATGGCCGCGAGCTGTTTTCGATCGCCGCCACCGGCATGAACCTGCCGCTCATGCGCACCTACAGCGTCGGCAGCCCGGCGCTGGACACGCCGGCCGAAGCACCTGCCGCCGCGCCTGTCGCTGCGCAGCAGGAACCGGCTCCCGCCCTGGCGGAAAGCCAGGCCGGCCAGGCCGCCGCCGAGGCCTTCGAACGTATCGGCGGCGATACGGCATCGGCCACGGCCGCCGCCGCCGAGTCGGTCGCCGAATCGGCCACTGAATCGGCCACTGAATCGGCTGCCCAGGTAAGCGAGCTCGCGGTCGTCACCTCCGACATCGAACCGGATGCCGAGCCGACCACCATCGCAAAAGCCACCAGCGAAGCGCTCGACACGCCGGTCGCCCCGCCCCATCCGGTCGCGGCCAGCGTGCCGGTCGAAGTGGCGGTCGAGATCGAACTGCCGAAGGTGGAACCGGTCGACGCCACTCCGCCGCCGGCAACGGCAGCGACGACTACCCGCCCGGTCGAGACCCGCGGCACCAAGGGCCGCAGGAAGCAGAGCTGATCCATACGCCGAGGCGCGCTGCGCCGCCCGGTTAAAAAAAGTACACTAGCGGGCTACGGCCCGCTTTTTTGTTGATCGGGCTTCGGCCCGCTTTTTTTTTCGGGCTGCCGCCCGTCCCTTTTGGCCAGGTTGGCCGTTCGGGCGCCAACGCAAGGAATACCAATGAGTCTAGCCAGATTGGTGGGCGGCTTCGTGCTGCGCCACTGGAAGGCGTACGCATCGTCGGCCGTGATGCTGGCGGGCGTCGCGATATGCAGCGTCTGGGTGCCGCGCAAGGTCGGCGCCATGATCGACGGCCTGGCCGCGCACCGCCTGTCGAACCACGACCTGACGATCGGGATCCTGCAGCTGCTCGCCCTCGGCGTGGCGATCTACGTGCTGCGCGTGAGCTGGCGCATCCGCCTGTACGGCGCGGCCTATCGCCTGGGCGTGGAACTGCGCACGCGCCTGTACGCGCGCCTGTCGAACCAGGGTCCCGCCTTCTACCAGAAGCAGCGCACCGGCGACCTGATGGCGCTCGGCACCAACGACATCGACGCCATCGAGATGGCGGCCGGCGAAGCCATGCTGGCCGGCTTCGACGGGACGCTCACCCTGGTGATGGTGCTCGGCGTGATGCTGCTCGGCGTCGACTGGCGCCTGGCCTGCATCGCGCTGCTGCCCTTCCCCCTGATGGGCCTCGCCTTCTGGTACATCTCGCGCCACATCCACACCGCCGAAACGGATTCGCTGAAGCGTTTCTCGGCGCTGAACGACCACGTGCAGGAATCGCTGTCCGGCGTGCGCACGGTGCGCGCCCTGGGCCTGGAAAAACGCAGCGCCGACCAGTTTTCGACGCTGGCCGGCCAGGCCGCGGACGCCAGCCTGACCGCCCAGAAATGGGAAGCGGCCTATGAGCCGGCGGTCGGCCTGACGCTGACCGCCGCCAGCACGCTGACCCTGGGCCTGGGCGGCTACCTGGTCTGGCACAACCAGCTGACCATCGGCGCGCTGACCAGTTTTACGATGTACCTGGGCCAGCTGATCTGGCCGATGTTCGCGGCCGGCTGGGTGCTGTCGCTGATCGAGCGCGGCCGCGCCGGCCTGGCGCGCCTGCAGCCGATGCTGGACGCGCCGCTGTCGGTCGAGGACGAAGGGCAGCTGGACCGGATCGAGGACGGCCCGCTAGTGCTGCGCGACGTGCGTTTCAGCTACGGAGGCGCGGAACGGCCAGCGCTGGACGGCGTCTCGGTCGCGCTGCGCCCGGGCATGACGCTGGGCCTGGTCGGCCCGACCGGCAGCGGCAAGTCGACCCTGCTGCGCGTGCTGCTGCGCCAGGCCACGCCGCAAGGCGGCAGCGTCAGCTGGGGCGGCCATCCCCTGAACAGCTACCGGCTCGCCACCCTGCGCGGCGCCACCAGCTGGGTGCCGCAGGAGTCCTTCCTGTTCTCGGCCAGCATCGCCGAGAACATCGCGCTGGCCCGGCCCGGCGCCAGCCGCGCCGAGATCGAGCACGCGGCCGACATGGCGGCCATCCACGACGACATCCTGCGCTTCCCCCAGGGCTACGACACCCCGGTCGGCGAAAAGGGCATCACGCTCTCGGGCGGGCAGCGCCAGCGGGTGGCGATCGCCCGCTCGCTGCTGGCGGAAAGCTCGCTGCTGCTGCTCGACGACGCGCTGTCGGCGGTCGACACCGGCACCGAGACGCGCATCCTCGAGCACCTGGCCGAAGTACGCGCGGCGCGGCCGGAACTGACGGCGATCATCGCCAGCCACCGCCTCTCGGCCGTCGTCAACGCCGACATGATCGTGGTGCTGAAGGACGGCCGCATCGTCGAATCGGGCGACCACGAGACCCTGCTCGCGCTGGACGGCTGGTACGCCAGCCAGTGGCGCTACCAACAACTGGAGGCCAGCCTCGATGCAAGCTGATTCGCAAGCTAGCACGATCGAAAAAGCGGGCCGGGCCCAGACCACGCAGGCCGCCGCCCTGCTGCGCCGCGCCGCCTGGCCCGACCGCCGCCAGCTGGTGGTCGCCACGCTGTGGCTGATCCTGGCCGCCGCCCTCGAGGTGCTGGGCCCGATCCTCGGCAAGGCGCTGATCGACGATCACCTGGTCCCGCGCAATGCCGACTGGACGCGCATGGCGCTGCTGCTGGGCGGCGCCCTGCTCTCGGGCTGGGCCGCGTCCTGGCTGCGCTACCTGCAGCTGGTGCGCCTGTCCGGCATGGCGATGCGCTCGGTGCGGCGCCTGCGCGAATGGGTATATGGCCACGTGATGCGCCTGCCGATGGCCTTTTTTGACCGCGCCATCACCGGCCAGCTGGTAAGCCGGGTGACGAACGACACCGAGGCGGTCAAAACCCTGTACATCCAGGTGCTGTTCGTGCTGCTCGATTCGACCATTGTCCTGATCGGCACCACGATCGCGATGGCCTGGCTCGACTGGCGCCTGATGCTGATCGTGCTCGCGCTGCTGCCCGCCGTTCTGGTCATCGTCTGGCTCTACCAGCGCCTGTCGGCGCCCGCCGTGACGCGCGCGCGCGCGCTGCGCAGCGAGATCAACGGCCAGCTGGCCGAATCGATCGGCGGCATGACCGTGCTCCAGGCGAGCAACGCGGCCGGCCGCTTCGGCGAGCGCTTCGCCCACACGAACCAGTCGCACTACACGGCGCGCCTGGCGGAACTGAAGGCCAACGCCTTCTTCCTGCGGCCGATGCTCGACCTGCTCAACGTGATCCTGCTGGCGGTGGTGATTTTCAGCTTCGGCCAGAGGGAAATCGGCGCGGTCGAAGTCGGCGTGCTGTACGCCTTCATCAGCTACATCGCGCGCGTGGTCGAGCCCCTCATCCAGATCACGATGCAGTTCAGCGGCCTGCAGCAGGCTGTGGTGGCGACGGCCAGGGTCGCCAGCCTGCTCGACGAGGCCGGCGCCGCAGAACACGCGGCCGGTCGCGCCGCAGGCACCCGTCTGGCGCCCCAGTCCGACGCGCCTGCAGTGCGCGTGCGCGACCTCTCCTTTGCCTACGTCCCCGGCCAGAACGTCCTGCACGACATCTCGCTCGACATCCCGCAGGGCGCCTTCTTCGGCATCGTCGGGCACACCGGCAGCGGCAAGTCGACCCTGCTGTCGCTGCTGCTGCGCTACTACCCGGCCGAGACCGGCCGCATCGAGATCTGCG
This sequence comes from Massilia sp. SYSU DXS3249, assembly GCF_053668055.1. Taxonomy (NCBI): domain Bacteria; kingdom Pseudomonadati; phylum Pseudomonadota; class Betaproteobacteria; order Burkholderiales; family Oxalobacteraceae; genus Massilia; species Massilia sp. SYSU DXS3249. Next base: position 43,999 of record NZ_JBSIPX010000018.1, read on the forward strand.
GCGAGCCGATCGCCGGCATCGACAACGAGCGCTTCCGCAACGAAGTCGGCCTGGTTCCGCAGGACCCCTTCATCCTGGCCGCCTCGGCGCGCGAGAACATCGACATGGGACGCGGCCTGCCCCAGGCCCAGATCGAAGCGGCCGCGCGTGCTGCGCACGCCCACGACTTCATCGCGGCGCTGGAAGACGGCTACGACACCGCGCTGGGCGAAGGCGGCTCGCGCCTGTCCTCGGGCCAGAAGCAGCTGATCGCGATCGCGCGCGCACTGGCCGGCGAGCCGCGCATCCTGCTGCTGGACGAAGCGACCTCGCGCATCGACAGCGCGACCGAGCAGATCGTGCAGGAGGCGCTCGACGAACTACGCGGGACGGTGACCATCATCGCGATCGCGCACCGGCTGTCGACGATTCGCGATGCGGACCGCATCATCGTGCTGAACCACGGGCGCATCACCGAAGCGGGCGCGCATGAGGAACTGATGCGGATCGAGGGTGGCTTGTACCAGCGTTTATATCTTTTGCAACAACTCGCTGTGTAGACAATACCGCTTCAATACCGCTGGCGAAATGTTGACATTCAGGCGTCGCATTTTTGCCTACTGGTGACAAAAAAAGCGATATTTCTGATCTGCAACAAGAATATAATGGTCGATGGCGGCGCGGAAATCGTGCCGGTCAACCCATCGAGAGATCATTATGCCGGCAGCATGCAAGATCAGACAGTCGAGCCGGCGCCCTGCGGCGCTGCTGGCGGCGCTTTTGCTGAGCGCGCCCTTGCTGGCGGCTTCCCCTGCCTGGGGCCAGGCGGCGCCGGCATCGCTGGCCGAACGCCTGGCCGAGATTCGTGAAATCAACCGCTTCGTGCCCGAGAAGGCCTTGCCGATGCTGCAGGCTATCGAGACGCAGGCGCGCGCCGCTTCGGTGGAAGACAAGGCCGAGCTGCTGGCCCAGCTGTGCATGGCCCACAGCTATCTCGGCAAGTACGACGCGGCGCTCGCCGCCTGCGACGAGCTGGTCAACCTGGGCCGCACCCAGCAGAATAACGTCGCCCTTGCCAAGGGCTTGCTGCGCAAGGGCTACATCAAGTACGACCAGAACGAACTGGCGCTGTCCCACGAGCTGATCTGGGAGGCCGAGCGCCTCTCCAACACCACGGAGGACGTCGACCTGCGCATGCGCGCCGCCATCTCGTCGGCGGAGGCGCATGCCGAGGACGGCAACCTGCCGCGCGCGCTCGAAGGCATGCAGGCCGCCGTCGGCTACACGCGCCAGCACGGCGACCAGGCCCAGCTGGTCGTCGTGCTCAACTCGCTGGCCAAGCTCTACGCGACCATGCGCGAATACGGCAAGGGCTTCGAGGCGCTCGACGAAGCGATGGCGCTGGCCGCCACGACCGCTTCGCCTGGCCGCCTGGCCCTGCTGAAGGCGACCGAATACCGCCTGGCCGTCGCCACCGGCCAGATGAAGCGCGCCCTCGAGGCGCAGTTGGGCGAACTGGCGCTGCAGCGCGAGCTGGGCGCCCAGTCGGCGGTGCCGTGGTCGCTGGTGAACCTGGCCGACTGCTACCTCAAGCTGCGCGACCACCGCCAGGCGCTGGCCTATGGCCTGCAGGCCCTGGAGGCGGCGCGTGCGATCAACAACCAGGCCCTGGTGGCCACCGCGCGCGTGAACATCGGCCAGGCCTATCTCGCCAGCGGCCGCGTCGTGGAGGGCAAGCGCAGTTTCGAACAGGGCCTGGCGATCTTCCAGGACCTGGGCGACAAGCCGCAGCTGCAGGCCGTGCTGGCGGAATACGGCGATGCGCTCGAACGCGCCGGCGACTATGCGGGCGCGGTCCAGGCCTATCACCGCGAACGCGCACTGTCGAACGAGCTGTTCGAGAAGCGCCGCCAGAAGGCGATGCTGGAACTGCAGGAAAAATACGACGCCGACCGCAAGCAGCGCCAGATCGAACTGCTCCAGCGCGAGAACCAGGTCAAGTCGGTCGAGATCGACAACCGCCGCCTGCAGCAGCGCGTCTGGTGGCTGCTGGCGGTCGTCTTCGCGCTGGCCTCGGTCGTGGTCGGCCTCCTGTACCGCAAGGTGCGCCAGGCGAACGACCAGCTGTACCGGAAGAACCTGGAGCTCAAGCAGCAGAGCGTGCGCGATCCCCTCACCGGGCTGTACAACCGCCGCCACTTCCAGGAATTCATGCGCGGCTACGAGCCTGTCGACCAGCGCGGCGCGGGCACGTCCGGCGAAGAGATGGTCAGCGCGCTGTTCCTGCTCGACGTCGACCACTTCAAGCACATCAACGACACCTGGGGCCACGGCGCCGGCGACGAGGTCCTGATCAAGATTTCCGACAGCCTGCGCGAGATCCTGCGCGAGACCGACATGATCGTGCGCTGGGGCGGCGAGGAATTCCTCGCCTTCCTGCCTGCGATCCCGCGCAGCGGACTCGATGAAGTCGCGCGCCGCCTCCTGAACGGCATCGCCGACACCCGGGTCGAGCACCAGGGCACGCGCATCGCCGCCAACGTCTCGATCGGCTACGCCCCCTTCCCCCTGAGCCCCGACGGCACCCCGCTGTCCTGGGAGCGCGCCGTCAACCTGGTCGACATGGCGCTGTACATGGCCAAGGGCCACGGCCGCAACCGCGCCTACGGCGTGGTCGGCTTCGCCAACTTCGGGCGCACGTCGATGGAAGAGATCGAGCAGAACCTGGAGCAGGCATGGCGCGCGGGGTTTGTCGAGATGGCGATCGTGACGGGCGGGTACGCGGATTTGCGCGCGAGCGCGTGAGGCTTGTTCAGGGCTGGTGGGGCTGTTGCCTGTGCCGTTAATGGTTTGCACGATCCGCGTGGGCACAAGTGCCCACCCTACGGGATATGCCGCTGGCAAGCCCTTGCAAACTGCCGGACGTCACCGCATTTTTCCTGAGCTCGCCGATAGCGCATTTCGTAGGGTAGGCATGTGCAGTGCCGGCATTTAGCCAGCCCTGCTGCCCACGCGGACTAAGCAAACCACTAACGGCACAGGCAACAGCCCCACGTCCATCAACCCGGCGCCCTCAGCGCGCCGCGTCCCGCATCTTCTCTCCGACCTTGTCCCTCGCCTTCTCCAGCCCGCGCCCGGCCTCCTCGGTGGCGAAATCGAGTATTTCTGTTTTACAACAAGAATATAATGACGGGTGGCGGCATTGAACCGTTGCCGATCAACTCATCGAAAGACCATCATGCCGGCAGCACGCGAAAACAGACTGCTGCAGTGCCGCCCCCCGGCACTGCTGGCAGCGCTGTTGCTGGCTTCCAGCTGCGCCTGGGGCAAAGCGGCGCCGGCCCCGCTGGCCGAGCGTCTCGTGGAGATCCGCGAAATCAACCGCTACCTGCCTGAGCGCGGCCTGCCGATGCTGCGGGCAATCGAGGCGGAGGCGCGCGCCGCAGCGGTGGACGACAAGGCCGAGTTCCTGGCCCAGCTGTGCGCCGCCCATAACATGCTCGGCAAGTATGAACAGGCACTCACCGTCTGCGATGAGCTGATTGCGTTTGGCCAACGCGAGAAAAACAATGGTGCAGTTGCAAAAGGGTTGCTGCGCAAGGGCTACATCAAGTACGCGCAGAGCGAGCTGGCGCTGTCGCACGCGTTGATCTGGGAAGCCGAGCGCCTCGCCAACACCACGGACAACGTCGAGCTGCGCATGCGCGCCGGCATCTCATCGGCCGATGCGTATGCCGAGGACGGCAATTTCCCGCGCGCGCTCGAAGGCATGCAGGCCGCCCTGGCCTATACGCGCCAGCATGGCGACAAGGTCCAGCTGGCGGTCGCGCTCAACGCGCTGGCCAAGCTGTACGCGGCAATGCGCCAGTACGACAAGGGCTTCGAAGCACTCGACGAAGCAATGGCGCTGGACGCGGAAACGCTCTCGCCCGGCCGGCTGGCGCAGCTGAAGGAGACCGAATACCGCCTCTCCGTGGCCAGTGGGCAGCTGGCGCGCGCGCTCAAGGCGCAGCTGGCCGAGCTGGCGTTGCAACGTGAACTCGGTGCACAGTCCTCGGTGCCGTATTCGCTGGTAAACCTGTCGGACTGTTACCTCAAGCTGGGCGACCACCAACGTGCGCTCGCCTACGGCCTGCAAGCTTTCCGAGCAGCCAATACGCTGGACAACGAGAACCTGATTGCCACCGCCCGCGTGAACATCGGCCAGGCCTACCTGGCCAGCGGCCGCGTGGCCGAAGGCAAGGCCAGCTTCGAACTAGGCCTCGCGCTGTTCGAAAAGCTGGGCGACAAGCTGCAGCTCCAGGCCGTGCTGGCCGAGTACGGCGCGGCGCTTGAACAGGCCGGCGATGATGCCGGTGCGGTCCGGGCGTATCACCGCGAGCGCACCCTGTCGAACGAACTGTTCGAACAGCGCCGCGAAAAGGCGATGCTGGAACTGCAGCAGAAGTACGACACCGAGTGGCAGCAGCGCCAGATCGCGCTGCTCCGGCGCGAGAACCAGGTCAAGTCGGTGGAGATCGGCATCCACAGCCCGCAACAGCGCGTCCGGTCCTTGCTGATCGTGGTGTTCGCGCTGGCGGCGGTGGTGGCCGGCCTCCTGTACCGCAAAGTGCGGCACGCCAACGCACAACTCTACCGCAAGAACCAGGAACTGAAGCAGCAGAGCGTACGCGATCCATTGACCGCCCTGTACAACCGCCGCCACTTCCAGGACTTCATGCGCAGCTACGAGGGCCCCGGCAAGCGCAAGGCAGAGGGCCGGCGCGGTGCCTCGGGCGGCGACATGGTCAGCGCGCTGTTCCTGATGGACGTCGACCACTTCAGGCACATCAACGCGACCTGGGGCCACGGCGCCGGCGACGAAGTGCTGATGAAGATTGCGGACAGCCTGCGCGAGATCCTGCGCGAGACCGACATGATCGTGCGCTGGGGCGGCGAGGAATTCCTGGCCTTTCTTCCCGCGGTTCCGCAGGGAGGCCTCGACGAGATTGCGCGCCGCCTGCTGAACGGGATCGCCGGGACGAAGATCCGATTCCAGGGGACGCAGCTGTCGGCCAGTATCTCGATCGGCTACGCGCCCTTCCCGCTGATCCCCGGCGGCGAGCCGCTGTCGTGGGAGCGCGCCGTCAACCTGGTCGACATGGCGCTGTACATGGCCAAGGGCCACGGCCGCAACCGGGCCTACGGCGTGGCCGGCTTCGCCAACGTCGGGCGCACCTCGATGGAAGAGATCGGGCAGAACCTGGAACAGGCGTGGCGCGCGGGGTTTGTCGAGCTGTCGATCGTGACGGGCGGGCATCCGGATTCGCACACGAAGGCGTGAGGCTTATTCAGGGCTGGTGGGGCTGTTGCCTGTGCCGTTGGTGGTTTGCTTGATCCGCGTGGGCAGCCACCGATAACGCGACAGGCAACAGCCCCACATCCATCAACCCGGCGCCTTCAGCGCGCCGCGTCCTGCATCTTCTCGCCGGCCTTTTCCACCTTCTCGCCGACCTTCTCCGTCGCCTTCTCCAACCCGCGCCCGGCCTCTTCGGTGGCATCGACGATCTTGTCGCGCGCTTCCTCGGTGCGCTCGGCGACCTGGCGGCCGGCTTCCTCGGCGCGTTCGCGTGCCTGGCGCGCGGCCTCGTCGGCTTTTTCGAGCGGGGCGCGCAAGCCCTCGGCGACCTTGTCGCCCGCTTCGTCCACGGCCTTGCCGGCCTTTTGCGCCGGGCCCATGGCATCCTCGTCGCGCGAACAGCCGGCGGCCACGGCCAGCACCAGCAGCGCACCGAACAGGGTAGTTGCTTTCATGATTCGCTCCTGTGATCGTGTTTCCGCAAGCATACACCTTGCGAAAAAGGCATGCGCCACGACAGCGCCGGCCATCGGCGCCCTACCTCCTTCCTTCGACCTCATCGGCACGCGGATGTTCCGGCTGGCGCGCGTCGATGTCCTCCTTGACCGCACGGGTCTCGTCGTCCTCGCCCCAGCGTTTGGTGAAGGTGCGCAGGCGCTGGCGCGCGCGCTCGGCCGAGCCCGAAGCGAGCGCCGACTCGACGGCCGTCTTCGCCTCGCGCCAGGCCTTGTCGCGCTGGCGCTTGCGGGTGCACATGCCGGCGGCGTCGTTCAGGGCGCGCTGCACCTGCTGCAGCTGCTCCGGGGTCGCCTCCGTCTTGCGCAGCGCGATCAGCTCGGTCTGCGCCTCGCGCGGCTTGCACTCCTTCGCGAGCGTCATCGCCTTGTCCATCTGCGCCTCGATGCGGCGCCCCTTGGGATTGGCCAGCAGCCAGATGCCCCAGAGCGCGGCCAGCGCCAGGATCCACCAGCGCAGGCGCACCGGCTCGCGCTTCGGCGGCGCCGCGGCCCCGCCTCCGCGCGCGCCGGGAGACGGCGGCAGCGGCGGCAAAGGCGGCAGCGGCGGCAGCGGAGAGGGCCGGGCGCCCGCCGGGTTGTTGCCCTGCGCGCCGGCCGGGCCGGCGCCCGGACGCGCATCGGCTGCACTGCCGGCGCCTGCAGGGCTGGGCTCGGGCGCGGCCGGGCGGGCGTCCGCCATCGCGGCCGCCATCGCGGCCGCCGGCGCGGGCATGGCCGGTGCCGGTGCGGGGGCGGGCGGCGCGGCACCATCGCCCGCAAGGCCGGTCTGCCCCGCCGGCGCCGGCGTGCCGGTGCGTTCAGGTGCGGCGGCGACTATCCCGGCAGCGGCAGCGGCAGCCGGCACGGCGTCGACCGCGCGCTCCGGCGCCTGCCGCTCGGGAGGCATGCCTGCGTGCCCATGGGTGCGCCGGGCCTCATCCACCTGCGCGGTGCCGCAGTAGGGGCAGAAGTTCACGCTGCGGGGCAGCGTCCGTCCGCAGGCGGGGTCGATACAGCGGAAAATCGAATCGTGTTGCACAGCCCTCCCCTGTTATTGCGGATCCGGGATGCCGTCATCCGGATCGGGAATGGCCTGCACATGCCAGACGCCGATGCCCGGAATGTCGGCCACGGTCTGCCACTTGCCGGATGCCAGGTCCTGGGCCATGTTCCACGAACGCGTCGCCAGGTCGATCTCGCCGCGCCGGAGCTGCTGCGCGACTTCCTCGACCGTGAACGGCCCGCGCTGGGCGCCGGCCACGAACAGCTTGTAGCGCGCGCCCTGCGCTGCCGGTGCCGGCACGGGCGCCGGGTCGGGAATCGCAGCCGCTTCCACCTTCTGCTCCTGGCGTGCGATGACCGTCGCCGCACGCGCGTCGCTGGCCAAAAATTCCGGGCGCAGGATGCGTTTATCCAGCGGGCGCTCGACTTCCCAGCTGTAGGCGTCCGACGCGGAATCGGGCACGCTCTCGGTCCACTCGCCGATGCGCGCCAGCGCCGCCTCGCTCGATGCCTGCGAGAGCATCGGGTCGAGCGCGATCGCACGCCGCAGCCAGGCCTCGTACAGGCGGCGCGCCGTGATGTTCGGCAGCGAAGGCGACGGCAGCTGGGCGCCGGTTTCGTCGGTCTCCAGGCGCGGCTCGTAGACGCGCAGCTGGTAGTGGCGCATCAGGGCGGCCAACAGCAGCAACTGGTGCGGCCCGAGGTTCGCCAGCCGGTTGCGCACGCCGGCCAGCACCTGCTCGCGGTAATAGGGCGGCAGGCCGTTCGAGCGGATCGCGTACTCGTTGCCGATCTGGAGCCACTCGCCCGAACCCGGTTCGACTTCGAACAGGTACTGCCCGCGCGGCTGGAAGGCGGCCTCGCGGTCGCCGGCATCCATCTTGCGCCGGATGACGCCGAGGGCGATCGCCTGCAGGAACCACTCGTAGTCGTCCGCCAGGCGGTTCAACTCGTCCATCGAGGGCGAGATCGGATGGCGGAAGCGCGTCGAATCGAAATGCAGGTGGGTCGGGATCTTCGGGTTCTCGATCTGGTACGAGGCGCGCCAGGTCGGCAGGCCGCGCAGCACCGTCATCGGGTAGCCCGACAGCTCGATATAGCAGACCGCGCGCCCGGACACGCCGGTGTTGACGACCGAGACCAGGTCGCCATGGAAGAAGCCGGTCGGGATCGCAGCGCGGATTTCCCCTTCCATCTTGCGCCACGCCGAAGTGTCACCCACTCCAATAAAACACTTGAATTGGTCCGAATTCGGAGTAAACTCGGCCGAGAAGCGCGCGTTCACCCAGGGCATGGCGCTCCTGATCCATTCGGCGAAGATGCGGTGGCGCTCCTGCGGCGTCATCGCATTCAGGCGGTCGAGCAGCGGGTCGGAAGGCTCGGCCAGCTCCTCTCCCGACAGCTGGGTCTGGGCGCGGCGGAACAGTTTCAGCAGCAGTTCGGAACGCGTGCGCTCGTCCCCCAACTGCGGGAACAAACGTCCCGAGCCGCCGAATTCGAGCAGCACTTCCTCGCTCCAGGCGCTGACGTCGCCCGTCAATCGCACCGGGGCCGGCGTCACGTCGCCGGCCAGCTTAATGTAGGTGGCGTGCTCCTGGCGCGCGTCGGCGCGCAGTTGGGCGATGCGGCCGTCGACCGCGCGCAGGATCTCCTGCACGTGCCTTCTCCCTTCCTGGAATTCGCCGGCGATGCCGCTCCACTGGGCATTGCCGTATTCGTCGGTGGCCTGCGGCTCGCCCAGCCAGGACGACATGTTGCGCATGACTTCGATGGACTGGCCGGCGGCGACTGCCAGCAGGTGGAAGCGCAGGTAGTCGGCGATGTCGCGTTTTAAATGCGCCATCACTTCGCGCGCCTGGGCGTCCTTGCCGAACAGGCGGCCGGCGGCCTGCGACAGGTTGTTCAGCGATTCCTCGACCTGGCGCGTGCGCAGGGCGTCGCGGATGTCGCGGTAGCGGCGGCCGTTGCGCTCGGCGTTGGCGAGGTCGCGCTGCAGCAAGCGCGCCTTGACCTGCTCCAGCAGCGAGAGCACGAACTCCAGCCCGCCCTGCTTGCGGTCGTCCAGCAGCGCATACAGGCGTTCGCGCACGCGTCCCTTCAGGCGCCCGGTCAGTTCGATCGTGTGGCGCTTGATGCGGTCTTCGCTGGTCTCGGCAGTCGCCCCGGCTTCGCGGATGGCGTCGCGCTCGAGGTTGGGCAGCAGCTCGGCCACGCGCTCGCGCCACTGCGGGATGTCGAAGGCGGCCATGATGCGGTCCATCTCGAGCTGCACCTTGCTCTCGACCCGCTCGAGCAGCGAGCGCCCTTCCTTGTCGCGCAGCAGCAGGCCGGTGAGCGCATATTCCTGGAAGGGCGTGACGTCCACCGTCCCCTTGCGGAAGTCGGGGAATTCGTCGAAGGGCAGCTCGCGCATGTCCATCTGCTCGCGCATGAAGGCGTCGCGCTCCTGGTCGCCCGCGCGCCGGGCCAGCGCGCCGTCGCGCCCGACGAGGCCGAAGAATTCCTTGACCATCAGCGCGGCCAGTTCGTAGGCACGGATGTCCTCGCGCAGGCTTTGCTGGGTGTCGAGCACGGAATTGCCGAAGGCCGAATACACCTTCGAGTAGGACAGGCGCATGTCGCCGAAACGCCCTTCCGGCACGCGCGGGTTGTAGGGCCCGAGCTTGTGCTGCTGCTGGTTGACCGCGACCGAGCGCTTGCGGTTGGCGAAGTCGGCCGAGGCAAAGTCCTCGAACAGGGTGTCGGCCACCATCTGGTAGACGTCCTTGACGTCCTGCGTGGCCTTGTTGGCGAGGTTGGCGGTGTCGACGAAATACACGTCGTCGAAAGGCGCGCCGCGGCCCGTGATGCTGTCCGGGTCCATCCATTTCACCTGCGCGTTCATGTCGCGCATGCTGGTTTCCAGCTCCATCATGGTCGCGTAGGCGTTCGCCTCGGTGCGCTCCTTGTTCGCTTTCGCAAAACCCGAGGGCATGAACATCACCAGGTCGACTTGGCTGTCGGCCACCTCCTGGCGCGCGATCGCCTTGGCCATCCAGCCCAGGTCGATGGCGCTGCCAGCGCCCGTGCCGCCCGCGTTCGAGGCGATGACGACGATGCGGAACTTGGAGGTGTCCACCTGCAGGCCGAGGCGCTGGTAGTTGTCCTTGCGCTCGATGCCGGCATTACTGCCCAAAAAATTCAGCGCGCCCTTGATGCGGCCGCGCAGCTTCGGGTATTTGTCGAACAGGTACAAACGCGCGACGGCCCGGATCTGCCCCGCCCCTTTCGAGGGATCGATGCCGAGCGAGCGCAATTTTTTCGGGCGCAGCGGCATCCAGCTTTCGATGAGCGGGAAGCGCGCCAGGCTGTCGTCGGATTCGTGGTATTGCGGAAGGTCGAGCGGCTCGACCAGGCGTTCCTCGTCGGTCAGCTTCACCAGTTCGTACCAGGGGTCGGTGCGCTGCGACTTGCCCTCGTCGATGACGGCGTTCGAGTCGAGGTCGAAGTGGAGGAAGCGCGCGACGGGGAAATCGGCGATCGATTCGACACGCGTCGGGTTGTGGCGGTTCCAGACCGCCGACAGGATGCGCCGGCGGATGCGCATCATCACTTCCATGCCGGTGCCGCCGGCGCCGATGAAGAGCGTCGGGCGCAGGTCCACTTTCAGCTCGGACTTGCGGTTCAGGCTTGCGGGAGTCGGTAAATCTGCCATGTCATTTCTTTCGATTGCTTGGGTTGCAGCTTTGAGGGCGCGCGTTTAACGCCGACCGATGAACAGGGCCGCGACGAGGGCGACTAGGCCGACGAACACCAGCGGCGCGGTGACGCCCAGCGTCAGGTACTTGCTCGCGTTGACGATGGCCAGCACCGCCGCCGCGGCCATGAATCCCAGTCCCAGGAACAGCAGCCAGCCGGCGCTGCCCGCCGTCGACGGCGCCACCCGGCGCACCACCAGGTGGTGCACGTAGGCGTTGCGGGCGAAGAAGAACAGCACCAGCAGCACCAGGAAGGCGGCCCCGCCGATGGCGACGTCGCGCGTCGAGGTATCGGTGGCCGGCGCCGGCGCGCCCGGCTGCACTTCCAGCGTGGTCGTCGTCGCCGTCTCGGGCGTGGTCTTGGGCAGCGGATCGTCGGGCGTATTCTTGTCCTGGGGGAGCTTGAATCCGGGGTCGGTCTGGGCGGTGGCTTGCATGGGCAGTCCTTTGTTATGGTTCAGCGCGGCCAAGGCGCACTTGTGCTCCTTGGCGGAGATCGATCAACTGGTGGCCGAACAGGGTTGTCTTCAGGCGGGCGACTTCCACACCCGTCTTGTCGTAAATCGGCTGGATGGCGCCAGCGCGGCTGTGCATGGTGCGGGTTTCGTCTTCCACTGTCACCTGGGCCTGGCGCGGGCGCATCCAGGCATACGCGGCGGCGGCCCCCGCGGCGAGCAGCGCCAGCAGCGCGGCGCCGGCCGCGAACAGCGGGCCGCTGCCGTAATGCACGCGCACTTCCAGCGGCAGCACGGCGGTGGAAGCCTGGATCGAGGCCGGGGGCGTGAAGATGTCGGGCAGCGGGTCGCCCGGGAACAGCTCGGCCATGCGCGCACGGAAGCCCTGCGACAGCGCCAGCTGCTGGTCGGCCAGGTGCACCTCGATCGCTCCCGGCAGCACATAGGCCGAACCGGCGGCCTTGAAGGCTTCCAGCGACCACTTGCCGGGCAGTTGCGCCACCGGCAGCTGCAGGGTCGAGGCCAGCGGCACCGGCTTGCCGGGCGCCAGCGCGTTCACGCGGCGGCTGCCCAAGGTCACCGGCCGGTCCTCGCCGCCCAGCTTTGAGCGTGCGCTCAGGGTGGCGCTGACGATGGTGTAGGGGTACATCGTGTTCTCGAGGTGCCAGTCTATCTTCGCGCTCGGTGCAGTCGCGTCGGGGGCGATGTCGGCGCGCAGGACGCCGTTGGCGCCAATGGCGAAGTCGACTCCCGGCGCGTTGCCCACCTTGCGCGGCAGCAGGCGCACGGTGTCGCGGTCGAGCGGTTTCAGGCGCGCGGGCGGTTCGGTCACCACCTGCTTGATGCTGCCCGATGCCAGCAGCCGGTCGAGCGCCGCCTTGCCGCCCGCGCCGACGCCGAAGGCATAGATCATCAGGCCGTTGGCGCGGTAGTGCTGCCCTTCTACCCGCATGCGCAGCGGGAAGGCCAGCGCGGTGCGGATGCCCGCGCCGCTGTGGATCAACTGGTAGAACTCGCGGTTGCGCTGGGCCGTGGCCTGGTCGTTGTTCGGGCTGTTGCGGTTGTTTGTGACCAGCCAGACGATGCCGTCCCGCCCACCCAGCGCCTGGCTCATGGCCGCACTCACCGCTTCGCCGAGGTCGGTGTCGGCCAGGGCGCCGCCGGGCTTGCGCGCGGTGTCGAGGCCGGCCAGCGCGCGCGTCACCTCGGCACGCGTGCCCTTGCCGACCGTGCTCGAGACCAGCGCCCGCGGCGAAGGCGCATTCGGCTGCGACTGGTTGAAGGCGGCCAGCACCAGGGCGTCGCCGGGCTGGGCGACGGCCAGCGCCAGCTCGGCCACGAGCGGCTTGAAGGGCGAATCGGGATCGCTGTAGAAGGGTTCCATCCAGCCCGAGTTCTGGACCAGGAAGACGTGCGGCGTCGCGGCGTGGGCAAACCCGGCGCCGCACAGGAATGCGAGACAGGCGGCGACGCGCACCAGGAAGGCCATCACGACAACTCTTCCAGGCGCCAGCCGCGCATCGCGTTCCAGTCGGGATGGTGCAGCCACAGCGCGCCGTCGTACACAAAAGGCACGCACTCGAGCGGACGGGCCAGGCGCGCGACGTCGTCGAGGATCACGTTGCGCTTGCCGATCCACTCGATCGTGGTGCGGGCGATCGTGCGCCCGGCCAGCGCTTCCTCGGCGCGGCCGGTGTACTTGTGGAAGCGCAGCACCAGGCCGCTCGGCTGGCTGCGGTTGTTGTTGAAGCTGCGCAGCAGCGGCAGCACCAGCGAATCGTCTTCGTTCACGTCTTCCACGTGCTCGGCCGACCAGGGCTCGCCGAGTACCGGGTGGCCGCGCCGGAACAGCAGGTTGGCAAAGCCCAGGCGCGCGCCGTCGATCGGTTCGACCTGCGGATTGTCGGCGCCCAGTTCGAGGAAGGAATAGGCCTGGCCGTCATGGCCGATATGCCACAGGCGGCCGTCGCGGCTCTGGGTCGGGCCGCCGAAGTCGAGCTTCGGCGTCCAGCCGCGCGGCCACGGGCGCCAGCGCGGCGCCTCGCCCGGACGCCATGCCAGCTGCCCCTGCTGGTGCAGCCAGAACAGGCGGTTGTCGTAGCCGATCGGGCGCATCCAGCCGGTGGTCGGGGCGTCCGCGCATTCGTAGTTCTCGCCGCTGGAAAAGTCGGCCTGGGCGTCGAGCAGGTGCAGTGCACCTTCGATCACGCACAGGCAGCCGACGCGGCGGCGCATGATGCCCGGGCTCGAGGCGATCTGGCCCGAGACCAGCATCTCGGTGTGGTAGCTCTCGTTGACGGGGTTGATCCAGAGCCGCACCAGGCCCGCTTCGGTGGGCACCACGCCCACTTTCCCGCGCGCCGGATGCGTGGCCGGCAGCCAGCCGTACTGGCTCGAGACGAAACGCAGTTCGCTGCCCGGGTTTTCCGCCGCCATCACGTGCCAGAGCTGGGCCAGCGGATCCCAGTACTGCAGCACGCCGCGTACCGGAGCCAGCGCCAGCAGGCGCTGCTCGGGGAAGCCGTAGCCGCTCGCCGCGAACACGCAATGGGCGTTCGGCGGCACCGGCATGGCCAGCTCGGCGCGGCCGATGGCGGGCGCCGCCGGCCGTTCTTCCAGGCTGTCGCCCAGCGCCAGCGAGGTGACCGGCAAGCCGTGCGGCACGTGGCGCGGCAGCAGCTGGTCGCCATGGGCGCCCCACCAGTCGGGCTGCGTGTGCACGCGGCCGAGGAGCTTCTCGAGCGGGCGGCCGCAGGTCGGGCAGAACGCAAAACCTTCCGGATAGATCGGCGCGCAGGCGCAGGAAGTGGGCAGCGAGGCGCCGAGCAGGTGGGCGCAATCGGGCAGCCGGCCGCGCGCATGCGCCTGCCAGTCGATCTGTCCCAGGCCCTCCGTGGCCTGCAGCGCAAACTGCCCGCTCGATTCGTCCTCCAGCCAGACGCTGGCCGGCGTTTCCCATCTAGTTGCCATCGCTCCGTCGCCTGTAAGTATGTGTGATACGCATGCCGCCGCCCCGCCAGGAACGGCCCTTGCTGTCTAAATCATAACGCTGCCATGGCGCCGGCGGCGCGCCGTTCGCCCGGGTAGCGCCTGCCGGCACCTTGCGCATCGCATTACGCGACTTTGCGCTGCATCAAAGCCACTTGCATGGGTTCGGCCTCGGATAAGGCCCTTGCCGGGCACGCCGGAAGGTCCGTCGCGTAGATGTTCGAAAATTTCGATTGTATGAATGGACATTATCCGTTTTTCAAGTGTTCCAGGACTGCGCATAATGACTCCATCGCATCGAACACAAGGCAGCGGCAACGCAGCGGAGGACCGCGGAAGAGTCGAAGCCTTCGATGATCATCGTTCATCACCGACCATATCAAGGAGCACACCATGAGCAACGCCAAACTCGAAGTCCTGACCCCGGAAAATTCGCAGCTGATCATCATCGACCACCAGCCGCAGATGGCCTTCGGCGTGCAGTCGATCGACCGCCAGACCCTCAAGAGCAACGTGGTCGGCCTGGCCAAGGCGGCGAAGGTCTTCAACGTCCCCACCATCATCACCACCGTCGAAACCGACTCCTTCTCGGGCCGCACCTACCCGGAAATCCTGGACGTGTTCCCCGACCACCCCATCCTCGAGCGCACCTCCATGAATTCCTGGGACGACCAGAAGGTGCGCGACGCGCTGGCCAAGAACGGCAAGAAGAAAGTGATCGTGGCCGGCCTCTGGACTGAAGTCTGCAACACCACCTTCGCCCTCTGCGCCATGTTAGAGGGCGAGTACGAGATCTACATGGTGGCCGACGCCTCGGGCGGCACCACCAAGGAGGCCCACGACTTCGCCATGCAGCGCATGATCCAGGCCGGCGTGGTCCCGGTCACCTGGCAGCAGGTGCTGCTCGAGTGGCAGCGCGACTGGGCGCACCGCGAGACCTACGATGCCGTGATCAAGATCGTCACCGAACACTCGGGCGCCTACGGCATGGGCGTGGACTACGCCTACACGATGGTGCACAAGGCGCCGGCGCGCAACCAGGGCAATAACGAAGTGCTGGCACCCGTCCCTGCCCCGGTCCGCGCCTGAACAAGCGAAACCGCAGCCGATCCGGTCCGCCCGGCGGACCGCCATGCCACCATCAGCGATTCAGGAGTAGAACCATGCAAGCACAGTCCACTAGCAGCGCCACGCCGCTCATCCTCGTCAACGGCCGTTTCGCCACCCTCGACCGCGCGCAGCCGCAGGCCGGCGCAGTCGCCATCCAGGACGGTCGCTTCCTCGCCGTCGGCGACGCCGAGCACGTGATGCGCTATCGCCAGGCGGGCAGCCAGGTCATCGACCTGAACGGCCGCACGGTCATCCCCGGCCTGAACGACTCGCACCTGCACCTGATCCGCGGTGGACTGAACTACAACCTCGAGCTGCGCTGGGAAGGCGTGCCCTCGCTCGCCGACGCCCTGCGCATGCTCAAGGAGCAGGCCCTGCGCACCCCGAACCCGCAGTGGGTGCGCGTGGTGGGCGGCTGGAACGAATTCCAGTTCGCCGAGAAGCGCATGCCGACCTTAGAAGAAATCAACGCCGCCTCGCCCGACACCCCGGTCTTCATCCTGCACCTGTACGACCGCGCCCTGCTCAACCGCGCCGCCCTGCGCGCCGTCGGCTACACGAAGGACACGCCGAACCCGCCGGGCGGCGAGATCCAGCGCGACGCTGCCGGCAACCCGACCGGCATGCTGATCGCCCGCCCCAACGCGATGATCCTGTACGCCACCCTGGCGAAAGGCCCGAAGCTGCCCTACGACCTGCAGGTGAACTCCACGCGCCAGTTCATGCGCGAACTGAACCGCCTCGGCATCACCAGCGCGATCGACGCAGGCGGCGGCTTCCAGAACTACCCCGAGGACTATTCGGTCGTCGAGGAGCTCGACCGCAACAACCAGCTCACCATCCGCATCGCCTACAACCTCTTCACCCAGAACAAGGGCGCCGAGCTGGAAGACTTCCAGCGCTGGACCGGCATGGTGACGCCGGGCCAGGGCAGCGACTACTACCGCCACAACGGCGCCGGCGAAATGCTGGTGTTCTCGGCGGCCGACTTCGAGGATTTCCTGGAGCCGCGCCCGGAGCTGGCGGCCGGCATGGAAGACGAACTGGAAAAAGTGGTGCGCCACCTGGTCGAGCAGCGCTGGCCCTTCCGCCTGCACGCCACCTACGAGGAATCGATCACGCGCATGCTCGACGTGTTCGAGAAGGTCAACCGCGAGATTCCTTTCAATGGCCTGCACTGGATGTTCGACCATTGCGAAACCATCAGCCAGCACAGCATAGAACGGGTCAAGGCGCTGGGCGGCGGCATCGCGATCCAGCACCGCATGGCCTTCCAGGGCGAGTACTTCGTCGACCGCTACGGCGCCGAAGCAGCGAAAGCCACGCCGCCGGTCAAGCACATGCTCGACGCCGGGGTGCCGGTCGGCGCCGGCACCGACGCCACCCGCGTGGCCAGCTACAACCCGTGGACGGCGCTGTACTGGCTGGTCACCGGGCGCACCGTCGGCGGCCTGGCGCTGTATGGCGACAATGGCCTGCTCGATCGCAGCGTCGCGCTGGAACTCTGGACCTCGGGCAGCGCCTGGTTCTCGAACGAACAGGGCCGCAAGGGCCGCATCCAGGAAGGCATGCTGGCCGATCTTGCCGTGCTGTCGGAAGACTTCTTCACCGTCCCTGACGAGGACATCAAGGCGATCGAATCGGTGCTGACCGTGGTCGGCGGCAAGGTCGTCTACGGCGCCGCCGAGTTCACCGACCTGGGACCGGCGCCGATCCCGGTCCTGCCCGAGTGGTCGCCGGTGCAGAAGGTGCCGGGACACTGGCGCCGCGCAGCTCCGCAGCCGCAACAACAGGTGGCGTTACCCCACCAGTGCAGCGGCCCCTGCGGCGTGCATGCCCACAGCCACGACCGGGCCCGCAAGTCGAACGTGCCGGTCTCGGACTTCGGCGGCTTCTGGGGCGCCTTCGGCTGCAGCTGCTTCGCGTTCTGATGGGGGTGAGACAGATGAGCACCCTACACTTCCAGCGCCTGCAAGGCATAGGCATGGGCTTCCTGGCCGGCTATGTCGACACCCTCGGCTTCATCGCCCTGTTCGGCCTGTTCACGGCCCACGTCACCGGCAACTTCGTGCTGATCGCGGTGTCGCTGGCCGACCCGGCGCAGACGCCCTCGCTGCTGAAACTGCTGGCCTTCCCGGCCTTCATCCTGGGCGTGGCCGCGGCGCGGCTGCTGGTGGCCGGCTGCGAGCGGCGTGGCAAGCCGGCCGTCAAGCCTTCTTACCTGCTGCAGCTGGTGCTGCTGCTCGGTTTCATGGTTTGCGGCATGCTGGCCGAGCCGGTCGGCAGCAGCGCCGGTGCGCTGGCGATGGCGGCAGGCCTGCTGGGCGCGGCGGCGATGGGCGCGCACAGCGCCGCCAGCAAGCTGCTGCTGTCCAACCTGGCGCCGACCTCGATGATGACCGGGAATGTCACCCAGCTCGTGATCGATACCGTCGACCGCCTGCGCGGCGCGGCCGACGCGGCCACCCGTGCACGCTGCGCCAAGTTCTTCTGGCCGGTGCTCGCCTTTGCCCTCGGCTGCGCCGCCGCCGCCTTTGCCTACCTTGCCTTCGGCTTCGTCGCCCTGGCGGTACCGGTGGCGATCCTGGTCCTGCACCTGTGGCTGCCGGAACCCGTCGCGCCATGAAGAAGAACCGGCTCGAGGCCTTCAGCGACGGCGTCATCGCGATCATCATCACGATCATGGTGCTCGAGCTGAAACCGCCCCACTCCACGGCGGCCGCCGACCTGGCCGGCCTGCTGCCGGGCTGGCTGCGGCATGCGCTCAGCTTCGTGTATGTCGGCATCTACTGGGTCAACCACCATGCCCTGCTGGACCGGGTAGCGAAGGTGGACGGCGCCGCCCTCTGGGCCAACCTGCACCTGCTGTTCTGGATGTCGCTGATCCCGTACGTCACGGCCTGGGCCGGCGAGAATCCGCTGGCGCCGCTGCCGGTGGCCCTGTATGGCGTGGTGCTGCTGCTGTGTTCCATCTCCTTCATGCTGCTGTCCTGGCGCCTGGAGAGCGGAGCGGGCCATGTGCACGGCGTGGGCAGCCGCAAGAACCGGCTGTCGATCCTGCTGTACGCGCTGGCGATCGGGCTGTCGCTGTGGTATCCGCCGCTGGGCGCCCTTGTCCACGTCCTGCTGGCGCTGCTGTGGGTGATGCCGCAGGCCTGCCCGCCGCGGGCCCGGGCCGGCGCCTGAAGGCGAACCCGTCCCCGGCATCCGTATAATGGCGGGTCCAGACCGTCCCGAGTTCCGCCATGTCCGCTTCCCCCCTCGCTCCCACGCCCGACCTGCCCGCGCACAGCATCGACGCCGCCGCCAGCCACCTGCGCGCCATCCTCGACATCGCCATCGAACACGGGCCCGGGCAGCGCGCGCTGGTCGTGTACGACACCCGTACCGGGCTGTCGCGCGCCCTGGTCGAGGCCTACCGGCGCAACCTGCCCCAGGGCGACTTCCTCGATTTCGACAGCGTGCCGCCCGAGACCGTGCTGGCGCGCTTTCGCGAGCTGGCGGCGAAGGATCTGGTGGTCCTGGTGCAGTCGACCAACTTCCGCCTCGAAGCCTTCCGCATCCGCGTCGAGCTGTTCAAGCTGGGCCTGAAGGTGGTCGAGCACGTGCACCTGTCGCGCATGCCGGGCGCGCAGGGCGAGCACTACATCGAGGCGCTGGCCTACGACCCGGCCTATTTTCGCGGCGTCGGGCGCGCGCTGAAAGGCCGCATCGACACGGCGCCGCATGCGCGCGTCGTCGGCGGAGGAGAAGAACTCGTATTCGCCTCGCGGCTGGAACCGGCCAAGCTGAACATCGGCGACTACAGCGACATGCATAACGTCGGCGGCCAGTTCCCGATCGGCGAAGTGTTCACCGAGGCGCTCGACCTGGAGGCGGTGAACGGCCGCGCCCAGGTGCACGTGTTCGGCGACACCTCCTACCTGTCGAACCGGCCCGAGACCCCGGTGACGATCGTCGTCGAGCGCGGGCGCGTCATCGGCACCGAAAACGCGACGCCGGAATTCCAGCGCGTGCTCGACATCATCCGCGCCGACGAGGGCGAAGTCTGGGTGCGCGAACTGGGCTTCGGCATGAACCGCGCCTTTACCCGCGAGCGCCGCGTCGACGACATCGGGACCTACGAGCGCATGTGCGGCATCCACCTCTCGCTCGGCGCCAAACACGGCGTCTATCCGAAACCGGGCTTCAAGCGCAAGGACGCGCGCTACCACATCGACGTGTTCGCGGTGACGGACGCGGTCTATCTCGGCGAGGAACGGGTGTACGCGGACGGCGCCTGGACCGTGTGAGCCCTGCTGGAACGGCATGCATTCGTGCTAACATGCCGCGTTAACATGCGGTTACAGCATGTATAGACACGTAGTTACAACGACAATCAGCCAGGGATAGGGATGGACCAGGACCTCTTGAAGCGCGTGGAAGAAATCCAGGCGATCAGCGCGGTGCCGAACATACTGGAAACGGTGGCGGCGATGACGGGCCTGCGTTTCGTCTGCATCGCGCACGTCACCGACGATTCCTGGACCGCCTGCGCGGTGCTCGACCGGCTCGACTTCGGCCTCCTGCCCGGCGGCCAGCTCGACGTGACCACGACCCTGTGCGAAGAGGTGCGCGACACGCAGCGCGCGGTGATCATCGACAGCGTGCAGGACAGCGACCGGTACCGCGCCCACCACACGCCGCGCATCTACGGCTTCCAGAGCTATTTTTCGATCCCGGTCTTCCGCACCGACGGCAGTTATTTCGGCACCCTGTGCGGCCTCGACCCGGAGCCGGCCCGCCTCACCGACAACGTCACCGTCTCGACCATGCACCTGTTCGCCGAGCTGATCTCGAAACAGCTCGACGCCGACAACAAGCTCGTCGAGGCGCGCGCCGCCCTGCTCGACGAGCGCGAGACGGCGGAATTGCGCGAGCAGTTCATCGCCGTCCTCGGCCACGACCTGCGCACTCCGCTCGGCTCGATCCTGCTCGGCACCGAAGTGCTCAAGCTGAAGCACCCCGATCCCGCCACCCGTCCGGTGGTCGAACGCATCCGCCGCAGCGCCGAGCGCATGGCCGCGCTGGTCGACGACGTCGTCGATTTCACGCGCGGGCGGATGGGCACCGGCATTGCGATGAACCTGCGCGACGCCGAGGTCGACCCGACCCTGGAACAGGTGGTGGACGAGATGCGCGGCCTGTATCCGGAGCGCCTGATCGAGGCCGCCATCGCCCCGGCGATCCGCCTGCACTGCGATCCTGCGCGCATCGCCCAGCTGCTGTCGAATCTGCTGAAGAACGCGCTGGTGCACGGCAGCGACCACACGCCGGTGCGGGTGAGCGCGTCCATGGCCGGCGGCCAGTTCGTCCTCTCGGTCGCCAACCAGGGCGGCGAACTGCCGCAAGGCGTGATCGACCACCTGTTCAAGCCCTACTGGCGCGCGACCTCGCGCTCCGGCAGCGAAGGACTGGGCCTGGGACTGTACATCGTCGACCAGATCGCGCGTGCGCACCGGGGCACGATCGAGGTGAGTTCGGCTGACGGCACCACCGTTTTCGTGTTCCGGCTGCAGGGCGCCCGGATCGCGGACTGAAGACCGCCCTGCATTGCGGCTGCCAAGGTGCCGCTACGTGACAGACTGTTGTTTATCCCGCCTGCACGGCCACCCGCCGCGTTTTTATTACCGCAAGTAAATATATTCCTTGTGCTTTCCTTGCCTCGGCACACATACTGGGACTCGACCTTCACGACAGGCAGCCAACATGCTTCCAACACCCGATGGGAAGCAGCCTTTGCGGGTTCTCCTGGTAGACCGCAGCGAGGAAACGCGCGAACTGTTCACGGAGCTGTTCGCCGGGATGGGCCATGAAGTCCGCACCGTCACCACCGTTGCCGCCGCCCGCCACGCCGTTCCCCTGTTCCGCCCCGATGCCGTGTTCAGCGCCATCTTCCTGGTCGACGGCAGCGGCTTCGACCTGTGCGCGGCGCTGCGCGGCATGCCCGAAACGGCCGATGCCCTGATCGTCGCCATCACCGGCTACATCTCGCCGGACTCGTCCCGGCTGGCCCAGGAGGCGGGCTTCGACCACTACCTGCTCAAGCCGGTCAGGCTCGACACCATCCTGGCGACCATGGACGGCCTCACCGGCGGCCAAGGGCGGCTCGCGCCGCCTACATCAGCCTGACCCAGCTGCCCTTGTAGAGAATCGGCCCGCTCGGTCCGTCGGGATTGAGCGAACCGCCCTTTGGTTCGAGGCTGATCGCCAGCACGGCGACATCGGCCCCGATGGCATTCGCAGGCAAGGGCAAGGTCAACTCGCGGCCGGCGCCGAGGACGCCCAGGGAGCGCGGCTTGCCTGCCCGCGGCACGGCCCACAGCTGCAGCACCTGTTGGGCTGTCAGCGGTACGCTTGCCACCACCTTCACCGTCATCCGTGCCCGCTCGCGGTCGGCCGTCACCACCAGCGCGGGACGGCTCTGTTCGTCGGTCAGGCTGGCGATGTCGCTGATGACCGGGGTTCCCGGGCGTTCGTGCAGCACGGCGACCAGCAGCAGTGCCGCAAGGGCCGACGACGCCAGGCCGAGCGTGCGCCACAGGGCCAGCGAACCATGGCGCCAGAACTGCCAGCGCGGCGCCGCCGCCTGCCATCCCAGGCGCGCTTCCACTCCACGCCAGACCCGCGCCCGCGGTCGTACCACCGGCACGAACTCGGCCATCGCGCCGAGCCGTCCGCTCCATTCGCCTACCGTCCGGCGCAGGGCGGCGTCGCCGTGCATCAGTCCCTCGAAGCGCCGGCGCGCCCGTCCACGCAGCGTCCCGAGGACATATTCGGCCGCGAGGCGTTCCCGCAAAGGCGCGTTGCCGCGCAGGTTCATGCGGCACCCCGCGCGCTCAGGCAGGCATGCAGGCGCGCCAGGCTGCGCCGGATCCAGGTCTTGACGGTGCCCAGCGGCAGCGTCAGCTTGTGCGCGACGTCGCTGTGCGACAGGTCGTGGAAGAAGGCCATGCCGACCACCTGCCGGTGCTTTTCTTCCAGCGCCGCCATGCACTCGGCCAGCGCCCGCGCTTCGCTGCTCATCTGGAGCGTGTCGGCCGGCGTCATCGTCAGCGCACCGAGCGGATCGAGGTCCTCGCCGTCGAGCATGGCGTCGCTGGCGGCCTCCTTGCGCGTACGGCGCAACAGGTCGAAGGCGCGGTTGCGCACGATCGTGGCCATCCAGGTCATCGGCGCAGACAAGGCGCTCTCGTATTCGCCCGCATGGCGCCAGATCGCCACGAAGCTTTCCTGCACCACCTCTTCCGCCAGCTCGCGCCGTCCGAGAATGCGCAAGGCCAGGCCGTACAACCTGGGGGAACTGGCATCGTAGAGCGAGCGAAAAGCGCCGCGGTCATGGCGCGCGGCCGCCTGCAGCCAAACCTGCAGCTGGGCTGGATCGGGTGGTGTCGTCGCGCCGCTCAATGGACGCCTGCGAATGGAAGCATGGTGGTGGCGGTTGTCATGTCGGGTGAGAAAGTACCACAGTTCAGGCCGGCGTATTGATACAAAAAAATGTGAATCCGATATGCCTCGGGCTACGTATATCCGGATGCAACCTGCATGCATACGGGATTTTTCCTCTGCTCATTCAATCGCGCGGCATGTATGGACAGCAATCAGTATCATCAAATTTGCAAGATGATAAAAAATTAAACTGTGTAGTCAACCGGAGAGCGAGATGAGGCAAATGCAAACAAAATCCCTATGGGCGGCCGCTATTTTTACTGGAACCGCGCTCGCCGCGCTGTCCGGCCCAGTACATGCTTCCAGTCACAGGGAAGCGCCATTTTTGACAAATTCGCCGAAAGTCGACGGCACGGACTTCTACATGTTCCGCAGCTATGCGCCTGGCCGCGCCGGCTTCGTGACGATGATCGCGAACTACACGCCTTTCCAGGATCCGCAAGGCGGCCCGAACTTTTACCAGTTCGACCAGAACGCCCTGTACGAAATCCACGTCGACAATAATGGCGATGCCAAGGAAG
The DNA here is from genome assembly GCF_053668055.1 of Massilia sp. SYSU DXS3249. Classification (NCBI taxonomy): domain Bacteria; kingdom Pseudomonadati; phylum Pseudomonadota; class Betaproteobacteria; order Burkholderiales; family Oxalobacteraceae; genus Massilia; species Massilia sp. SYSU DXS3249. The sequence goes on from NZ_JBSIPX010000018.1 coordinate 67,114, forward strand.
ACATCACCTTCCAGATCCGCTTCAAGAACACCTCGAAGCGCACCGCCCTGAACATCGGCGGCAGGCAGGTGCTGATCCCCCTGATCAATTCCTCGACCATTAGCGGCGTCAATCCCGCTTCGCTGAACGTGCGCGAAACCTATACCATCGACATGGTCAAGGGGGACCGCCGCACCGGCACCCGCACCCGCCTGGCCGGGGCCAACGGCGCCACCGAATTCGACAAGCCGGTCGACAATATCGGCGAGAAGGTCTTCGGCGGCGCCGGTGGCTACGAAACCTATGCCAACCAGCACATCTACGACATCGCCATTCCCGGCTGCGGCACCGGCCGCGTGTTCGTCGGCCAGCGCAAGGAGCCGTTCTACATCGCGGTCGGCAAGATCTTCGACCTGTTCAACCTGAACCCGCTTGGCGCCGAGTCCGGCGGCAACAAGAACGACCTCGAAAACAAGAACGTCAGTTCGATCGCGCTCGAGCTGCCGATCGGCTGTGTGGCGGTGGAAGGCGAGCCGGTGATCGGCGCCTACACCACGGCCAGCATGCGCCAGGGCCGCCTGATCAACCCGAACCCGGCCTCGGGCATCAACAACGCGGTCAAGGAAGGCGGCCCCTGGGCCCAGGTGTCGCGCCTCGGGATGCCGCTGGTGAACGAAGTCATCATCGGCATGGACGACAAGGACCGCTTCAACACCTCGAAGCCGAGCGGCGATGTCCAGTTTCTCCCGTACGTGACCAATCCGGTGCTGCCGGCCGTGGTCGAGACGCTGTTCCCGTCGGCCAAGGCGCCGACCAATTTCCCGCGTACCGACCTGGTGGCGGCCTTCCTGCAGGGCCTGCCCGGCGTGAACCGGCCGAAGAACGTGATCGCCTCCGAAATGCTGCGCCTGAACACCAGCATCGCGCCGACGCCGCAGGCATCGCAGAACCCGCTCGGCGTGGCCGCCGGCGACAATGCGGGCTTCCCGAACGGACGCCGTCCGGCCGACGACGTCACCGACGTGGCCCTGCGGGTGGCGATGGGTGCGCTGTGCGTCCTGACGGGCACCAACGATGCGCTGGGCGTGGGCTGCAAGCCGTCCGACGCGCCTGCCGGGGCCCTGCCGCTGACCGACGGCGTGCGCAAGGATGCCAACAGCTTCAAGGCGGCCTTCCCGTACCTGAACACGCCGCTGCCGGGCAACCAGTAAGGAGAGCGCCATGCCAAACCGACTCCTCTCCCGCCCCAGGCGCGGCCTGCTCGCCACGGCCGCGCTCTGCACGGCGCTGGCCCTGTCGGCCTGCGGCGGCGACGCCGGCGACAAGCCGCCCGTGCCCCAGCCGCCGGCGAACATGACGCCGACGCCGCCACCCGTGGCGTCCGGCGACTCGTTCTTTGCCTACGTGGCCAGCATGGTCTCCTCCATGCTCGATACCAACGAGCCGGTCGAGATCGACGCCATCACCGAGACCAAGCCCGAGGATACCGAGCCGCAACCGGTGACCTGAACGCTCCCGTCCCGCGAGGGATGGTGAGTCCTCCTGCGCGGGACGGTGCGCCGTCCCGCGTGCCCTTTTTTCTTCCGGAGCCCTCATGCTCGGCAAGATCATTGCTGCTTTCGCCTGCACCTGCGCCCTCGCGAGCGCAGGCGCGGCCCCCTACATCCCCGCCAGCGGCGCCCAGGTGCTCGAGCGCCTGCCGGGCGGCGCAGGTCCCGCGCGGCGCGACCTGCAGCGCCTGCGCGCGGCCGCCAATGCCAACCCGGGCGACCTGGGCCAGGCCACCATGCTGGCCCAGCGCTACATCGAACAAAGCCGGCGCGACGGCGATCCGCGCTACCTCGGCTACGCCCAGGCGGCCCTCGCGCCCTGGTGGTCGCAAGCGCAGCCGCCTTCATCCGTGCTCGTGCTGCGCGCAACGCTGCGCCAGAGCACCCACCAGTTCGGCGCCGCGCTGGCCGACCTCGACCAGGTGCTGGCGCGCGACAGCGACAACAGCCAGGCCTGGCTGACGCGCGCCACCGTCCAGCTCATCACGGGCGACTTCGCAGGCGCGCGTGCGAGCTGCATGCGCCTGTATTCGCGCGCGCCGCAACTGGTGGTGCAGACCTGCCTGTCCAACGTCGGCAGCGTCAGCGGCGAGGCCGGCGCCAGCTACGAACGCCTGTTGCAGGCCTATGCGGCGCGTCCCGGCGATCCGCCCGCGATCCGCGTGTGGGTCGCCACCCTGCTCGGCGAAATGGCCGCGCGCCTGGGCCGTGGCGCGGCGGCCGATGCCCATTTCCGCGAAGCCCTGGCCCTCGACCCGGCCGACAGCTACCTGCTCGCCGCCTATGCCGATTTCCTGCTCGACGCCGGGCGCGCGGCGGAGGTCATGCGCCTCCTGAAAAACAACACCGCGGCCGACGCGCTGCTGCTGCGCTATGCGATTGCATTGAAAAGCGCCGGCATGCCGGAAGCGAAGCAGGCGATTGGCCTGCTGGCGGCGCGCTTCGATGCGGCCATACGGCGCAACGACAACGTGCACCAGCGCGAACAGGCGCGCTTCGAACTGGCGCTGCGCGGCGATGCCGCTGCCGCCGTGCGCCTGGCCAAGCTGAACTGGGCGGTGCAGAAGGAACCGGCCGACCTGCGCATCCTGGCCGAAGCGGCTGCGGCCAGCGGCGACCGCGAGGCGCGCGCCCTGGTGCATACCTGGCTGACGCGCAGCCGGATCGAAGACGCCACCATCGCCGCGACCGTGGCGCGCCTGGAGGGCAAGGCATGAAGGCGCGCTGGACACACCTGCTGGCGCTGCTGGCGCTGCTGTGCACGGGCATGCTGCCGGCGCAGGCACACAAGGCCAGCGACAGCTACCTCGCGCTGGACGTGAAGGAGGAAAAGATCGAGGGCCAGTGGGACATCGCCCTGCGCGACCTCGAGATGGCCGTCGGCATCGATGCCGACGGCGACGCCGCCCTGACCTGGGACGAGATACGTGCGCGGCACGAGGCGATTGCCGCCTACGCGCTGGCGCGCCTGCAACTGGCCAGCGAGGGCAAGCCCTGCCTGCTGCGGGTGACCGAACAGCTGATCGACCATCACACCGACGGCGCCTATTCCGTGCTGCGCCTGCAGGGTGCCTGCGAAGCGCCGGTCAGTGCGCTGGCGATCAGCTACAGCCTGCTGTTCGACATCGATCCCCAGCACAAGGGCCTGCTGCGGCTGACGCACGGTCCGGTCACCGGCGCCGCGATCTTCGCGCCCGATTCCCGCCAACAAACGCTGTCCGTCTCCCAGCCGGGAAAATGGCGTCAATTCGTGGACTATGTGCGCCACGGCGTCTGGCATATCTGGATCGGCTTCGACCACATCCTGTTCCTGCTGTCCCTGCTGCTGCCGGCCGTGCTGGTGCGGCGCGACGGCCAATGGCAAGGGCGCGACACGCTCAAGGCCTCGGCGATCGACGTCCTCAAGATCGTGACCGCCTTCACCCTGGCGCACTCGCTGACCCTGAGCCTGGCGGTGTTGGGCGCACTGTCCCTGCCCTCGCGCCTGGTCGAATCGGCAATCGCGGCGTCCGTGATCCTGGCTGCCCTGAACAACCTGTGGCCCCTGTACCACCGCTGGCGCGCACTCGTCGCATTCGGATTCGGCCTGATCCATGGTTTCGGCTTCGCCAGCGTACTGGCCGACCTCGGCTTGCCGCAAGATGCGCTGGTGCTGTCGCTCGTCGGTTTCAATGTGGGCGTGGAACTGGGGCAGCTGGCCATCGTGGCCGTGTTCCTGCCGCTGGCCTTCGGATTGCGCCGCGGCCAGTTCTATCGGCGCGTGGTGATGAGCGGCGGGTCGGTCTGCATCGCCCTGGTGGCGCTGGTCTGGCTGGCGGAACGGGCTCTCGACCTGCAACTGATGGCTTAGGAGCGAGGCTGCCGGCTGTCGGTATTTTTTACAGTGGGCAGCCTTCCGCTGCTACCTCGCTCACCAACTTATTGATTCCTAAAGGAATTAAAGTTGCGGCACGGAATGTGCTTCTCAAAGGAAAGGGATACATAACTCAAAAAAAATCTGAAGGAGCCCACATGAAGACCGCCTTGGCATGGCTGGTTGCGGCCACAGCATTGTCCTGCCCCTGCGCACATGCCGCCAGTATCGGGCAAGATGGCGCCGACGCTGGCGTCCAGGTCACCGAATCGATCAAGCAGTCCCTGTACGAGGCTGCGCCAGCCGAAACCATCCCCACCCTGCCGACAGCTTTGCAAGGTTTTTATGGAGTCGACCTGTCGGCAACCAGCCTGGCTGCGAAAAGCGCCGGGGCGCATGCCCTTCGTTCCCCCCACGATCATCTCTATCAGGACAGCCGCGCCTCCACGCCGGGCGCCGGCGCCGCCATCCGGACTACCCCGGTACTGCCGGCGGAGCAGGAAGGCGTGCCGGAACCAGGGACCGTCGCCATCCTGTCGGTCGGGCTGGCAGGGCTGGTCCTGGCGAGCCGGAAGAAGGCGTGAGGAAACGCCTGACTAAGAGCCGCAGGATGCATTGCCGAGTTATAAACTAGTCACGAAATGATGTGTTTGTTTCAAGAAATATAAAATGACTAGTGACCGAATGTTAACGATAAAATATTTCTCGCAAATAACAAATTATCGATAAAACATTTCGGAGGAAGCAATGTCCCAGAAGCTGCGTTATCCCACCTTGCCCCGCGCCCTGCCTTGAACACGCTGGCACATGCCGCCGCAGTATTCGCCGCCGCCATGACATTGCCCGCCTTCGCCGCGACGAACGACGACATCGCCCGCATCGAACGCGGACTGCGCCAGCCCGTCGCGCTGGCCGGCCAGGAATCCACGCGCACGCTGGCCGACGAGATGCGCCGCCTGAACGTGCCCGGCGTGAGCATCGCCGTCATCCGCGGCGGCAAGATCGCCTGGGCGCAGGGCTACGGCGTCACCCACGCCGGCGGCCCGGCCGTCACCGCCGACACCCTGTTCCAGGCCGCCTCGATCACCAAGCCGGTCACCGCGATGGCGACCCTGCGCCTGGCGCAGGAAGGAAAGCTCGACCTCGACACCGACGTCAACACCCTCCTCACCTCGTGGAAACTCCCGCAAGGCGCGAACGGCGACGCGAAAGTCAGCCTGCGCCAGCTGCTGTCGCATACCGCGGGCACCAGCGTGTCGGGCTTCCCCGGCTACGCCGCCGGCAAACCGGTGCCGACCCTGGTGCAGGTGCTCGACGGCGCCGGCCCGGCGAATACGAAACCGGTGCGCGTCGATGCGCCGCCTGGCGTCGCCTTCCGCTATTCCGGCGGCGGCTACAGCGTCGTCCAGCAGGCCCTGATCGACCGCAGCAGGCAGCCTTTCGACGTGCTGCTCACGGACACGGTGTTAAAGCCGATCGGCATGAAGGACAGCAGCTTCGCCCAGCCGCTGCCGGCGGCTTCGCTGGCGCGCGCCGCCCTGCCGCACGACGGCAGCGGCAAGCCCTATGCCGGCGGCCCCTACACCTATCCGGAACTGGCGGCGGCCGGCATGTGGACGACCCCGAGCGACGTTGCCCGCTTCGCCATCGACCTGCAGCGCAGCCTCGGCGGCGGCAAGGGCGTGCTCTCGCCCGCGATGGCGCGCACCATGCTGCAGCCGGTCAAGAACGGCTACGCCCTCGGCGTGAACGTCGACGGCAGCGGCGCCACGCTGACCTTTGCCCACGGCGGCAGCAACATGGGCTACCAGAACACGCTGTTTGCCTATGCCGGCAACGGTAAGGAAGGCGGCGACGGCGTGGTCGTGATGACCAACGGCGCCAACGGCGGCCCGCTGGCCGGCGCCATCGCGCGCGCGGTCGCCTTCGAGTACAAGTGGCCGACCTACCAGACGAAGCTGCGCGAGGCGGTGGCGCTGCCGGCAGCGGACCAGGAAAAACTCGCCGGCCGTTACACCACCCGGCAACTGGGCGACTTCATGATCGCGCGCCGCGACGGCCAGCTGATGATCGCCCTGCGCCCCGACGCCTGGGAGCCCCTGCACGCGGCTTCGCCGACGGTGCTGTTCGTGCTTTCGCGCGAGCTGGAACTGCGCATGGAGGGCGATGGCGGGCGGATCGTGGCGGGGTCGTCGGACGTGCCGTTCAAGCGGGCAGAGTAAGGTTCTTTGCATGGCGCGCGCGTCGGCTGTTGGCCGGCCGCGTCGCCATGCACCATGTATCAGGTTTTTTACAAATCCGCCCGGGGCGCCCCTGAAAGATGCCATTAGAATACTTTCTTCTAATCCATCTAAAAAAATCAGGGGACAAATGATACGTTTGCCAATCGCTCTGGCAGGGCTTTGCCTTACCATGTCCGCATTCGCGGCCGACCCGTTCGACGACAAATTCCGCCAGCTCGACGAGCTGCTGCCGACCGCGACTACCATCCGCACCGCTTCCGGCGCGCCGGGCCACGCCTACTGGCAGCAGCGCGCCGACTACACGATCCGCGCCACGCTCGACGAAGCGAACCGCGCGATCCGCGGCGCCGAGACGATCACGTATCACAACAACTCCCCCGACACGCTGAACTACCTCTGGCTGCAGCTGGACCAGAACATCTACCGCCCGAACTCGGACGCGCGCATGTCGGCCACCTCGGTCTCGCGCGAGGCTTGGGCCAAGCCGCGCAGCCCGGAAGAAGGCATGAAGTTCGACGCCCTGCGCACGACCTTCGAAGGCTTGACCTTCGACGGCGGCTTCAACATCACCTCGGTCAAGGCGAACGGCCGCAACCTGCCGCACGTGATCAACCGCACGATGATGCGCATCGACCTGCCGCAGCCCCTGAAGCCGGGCCAGCGCTTCTCGTTCAACGTCGAGTGGAACTACAAGATCAACGAGCAGAAGGTGCTCGGCGGCCGCTCGGGCTACGAGAAGTTCGACGACAAGAACGATCTGTTCGAGATCGCCCAGTGGTTCCCGCGCATGGCGGCCTACTACGACGCCTACGGCTGGCAGCACAAGCAGTTCCTCGGCGCCGGCGAGTTCACGCTCGAATTCGGCGACTACGACGTCGAGATCACGGTGCCGTCGGACCACATCGTGGCCTCGACCGGCGTGCTGCAGAATCCGGGTTCGGTCTTGACCGCCACCCAGCGCGAGCGCCTCGCACGCGCCAAGACCGCGAAGAAGCCGGTGATCATCGTCACCCAGGCCGAGGCGGAAGCGGCTGAAAAAGGCCGTGCCACCACGTCCAAGACTTGGCACTTCAAGGCAAAAAACGTGCGCGATTTCGCGTTTGCCTCGAGCCGCAAGTTCATCTGGGACGCCCAGGGCATGAAGAGCGGCGACACCGACGTGATGGCGATGTCCTACTACCCGAAGGAAGGCAATCCGCTGTGGGAGCGCTACTCGACCCAGGCGATCGTCCACACCATCGAGCAGTACAACAAGTACTCGTTCGACTACCCGTACCCGACCTCGATTTCCGTGAACGGCCCCGTGGGCGGCATGGAATACCCGATGATCACGTTTAACGGCCCGCGTCCGACCAAGGACAAGAAGACCGGCGAACTGACCTATTCGAAGCGCACCAAGTATGGCCTGATCGGCGTGATCATCCATGAAGTGGGCCACAACTACTTCCCGATGATCGTCAACTCGGACGAGCGCCAGTGGACCTGGATGGACGAGGGCCTGAACTCCTTCGTCCAGACCCTGGCCCAGGAAGCCTGGGAAGAGCAGTGGCCGGAAATGCGCGGCGAACCGCGCCTGATCACCGACTACATGAAGAGCCGCAACCAGGTGCCGATCATGACCAATTCGGAGTCGCTGCTCCAGTTCGGGAACAACGCTTACGCCAAGCCGGCCGCCGCGCTGACCGTGCTGCGCGAGACGGTGCTGGGCCGCGAACTGTTCGACTTCGCCCTCAAGGAATACGCGAACCGCTGGAAGTTCAAGCGCCCGACCCCGGCCGACTTCTTCCGCACCATGGAAGACGCGTCCGGCACGGACCTCGACTGGTTCTGGCGCGGCTGGTTCTACACGACCGACGCGGTCGACGTCAGCATCGACGGCATCAGCGAGTACACGGTCAGCAGCCAGAATCCGGAAACCGAGAAAGCCTGGCGCCGCAAGCTGAAGGAAGCCGAGCCGGTCTCGCTCTCGGACCAGCGCAACAAGGGCATGCCGCGCCGCGTCGACGCCCATCCCGAGCTGAAGGATTTCTATAACGAGCACGACGAGTTCACGGTCACGAATGCCGACCGCAACAAGTTCAACGAAACCCAGGAAAAGCTCGAGGACTGGGAAAAGGCCTTGCTCAGTTCGGGCAAGCACCTGTACCTGGTCGACTTCACCAACGTCGGCGGGCTGGTGACGCCGCTGGTGCTCGAGATCCAGCTCCAGAGCGGCAAGAAATACATCGAGCGCATCCCGGCCGAAGTGTGGCGCTACTCGCCGAAGAAGATCACGAAACTGATCGTCACCGACGAGCCGATGACTGGCCTGACCCAGGATCCGTTCTGGGAAACCGCCGACATCGACCAGAACAACAACGCCTGGCCGCGCAAGCTGACCCCGTCGCGCCTGGAACTGTTCAAGACCCAGCCGCCGGGTAACGACATGATGAAGGACTTCAATACCAAGCTGAAGACCAAGGAAGAGAAGGCGGCGACCGCCGAGGAACCGAACAAGGAGACGGTGCCGGTGGTGCCGAAGTAAGTGCCCGTAGGGTGGACGGGGTAACTCAGGCCAGTGGCCTGAGTTACGATCCACGCGTTCAGCCAGGACAAGATCAGCCGAGCAGGCATTTCAAGCGTGATTTGGACGCGTGGACGGCGGAGCCGTCCACCCTACATTGAGCCGGTGGCCACGTTAAAAACGCGGCTGCCGGTTTCGTCTTTTAGAACAGATAATCAGACATGAACATGAAGCACCTTGCGCGCGCAGCCGCGCTGACCTTGATGCTGTCCGCCGGCGCCCACGCCGCCGACAAATTCGACGACAAGTTCCGCCAGCTCGACGAGCTGCTGCCGACCCCGACCACCACCCGCACCGCGTCCGGCGCGCCGGGCCACGCCTACTGGCAGCAGCGCGCCGACTACAAGATCCGCGCCACGCTCGACGAAGCGAAGCGCGCCATCACGGGCTCGGGCACGGTCACCTACCACAACAACTCGCCCGACACCCTCGCCTACCTGTGGGTGCAGCTCGACCAGAACATGTTCCGCGCCGATTCGGCCAACCGCAACATCTCGACCATTCCCTCGCGCGAAGCCTGGCAGCGCACCGGCGCCGAAGGCGTGAAGTTCGACGCCCTGCGCGCCAACTTCGACAGCCGCGCCTTTGCCGGCGGCTTTAACATCCGCAACGTGCAGGGCAGCGACGGCCGTCCCCTGCACCACGTCATCAACGGCACCATGATGCGCATCGACCTGCCGCAGCCCGTCAAACCGGGCGCGCGCGTGGCCTTCTCGCTCGAGTGGAGCTTCAACATCCCGGAAGCGAACATCGTCGGCCGCCGCATGGGCTACGAGCGTTTCGATAAAGAAGACAAGAACGACATCTTCGAAATCGCCCAGTTCTTCCCGCGCATGGCGGCCTACTACGACGTGGCCGGCTGGCAGAACAAGCAGTACCTGGGCGACGGCGAGTTCACGCTCGAATTCGGCGACTACGAGGTCGAGATCACGGTCCCGAGCGACCACATCGTGGCCTCGACCGGCGAGCTGCAGAACCCGGGCGACGTCCTCACGGGCGCGCAGCGCGAGCGCCTGAAGCAGGCGCGCACGGCGAAGAAGCCGGTGATCATCGTCACCCAGGCCGAGGCGACGGCTGCCGAAAAACAGCGCGCCACCAACATGAAAACCTGGCGCTTCAAGGCGAAGAACGTGCGCGACTTCGCGTTCGCGACCAGCCGCAAGTTCATCTGGGACGCGCAGGGCATCAAGAGCGGCGACGTCGACGTGATGGCGATGTCCTACTATCCGAAGGAAGGCAACCCGCTGTGGGAGCGCTATTCCACGCAGGCCGTCGTGCACACCATCGAGCAGTACAACAAGTACTCGTTCGACTACCCCTACCCGACCGCCATTTCCGTGAACGGTCCGGTGGGCGGCATGGAATACCCGATGATCTCGTTTAACGGCCCACGTCCCACCAAGGACAAGAAGACCGGCGAACTGACCTATCCGAAGGCGACCAAGTATGGCCTGATCAGCGTGATCATCCACGAGGTCGGCCACAACTACTATCCGATGATCGTCAACTCGGACGAGCGCCAGTGGACCTGGATGGACGAAGGGCTGAACAGCTTCCTCCAGTTCCTCGCCGAGAGCGCCTGGGAAGAAAACTACCCGTCGCGCCGCGGCGAACCGCGCGCCATCGTCGACTACATGAAGAGCCGCAACCAGAACCCGATCATGACGAATTCGGAGTCGGTGCTGCAGCGCGGCCCGAACGCCTACGGCAAGCCGGCCACCGCGCTGAACGTGCTGCGCGAGACGGTGCTGGGCCGCGAGCTGTTCGACTTCGCATTTAAAGAATACGGCCGCCGCTGGAAGTTCAAGCGTCCGACCCCGGCCGATTTGTTCCGCACGATGGAAGATGCCTCCGGCACGGACCTGGACTGGTTCTGGCGCGGCTGGTTCTACACGACCGATGCGGTCGACGTGAGCGTGGACGGCATCAGCGAGTACACGGTCAGCACCCAGAATCCGGAAACCGAGAAGGCCTGGCGCCGCAAGTTGAAGGAAGCCGAGCCGACCTCGCTCTCGGACCAGCGCAACAAGGGCATGGCGCGCCGCGTCGACGCGCACCCCGAGCTGAAGGATTTCTACAACGAGCACGACGAGTTCACGGTCACCAACGCCGACCGCAACAAGTTCAATGAAACACAGGAAAAGCTGGAGGACTGGGAAAAGGCCTTGCTCGCCTCGGGCAAGCACCTGTACCTGGTCGACTTCACCAACGTCGGCGGGCTGGTGACGCCGCTGGTACTCGAGATCCAGCTCCAGAGCGGCAAAAAATATGTCGAGCGCATCCCGGCGGAAGTGTGGCGCTATTCGCCTACGAAGATTACGAAGCTGATCGTGACCGATGAGCCGATGGTGTCGCTTACCCAGGATCCGTTCTGGGAGACGGCCGACATCAACGTCGACAACAATGCCTGGCCGCGCAAAGTCACCCCGTCGCGCCTGGAGCTGTTCAAGACCCAGCCGCCGGGCAACGACATGATGAAGGACTTCAATGCGCCGCTGAAGAAACCTGAAGCGAAGCCTGAAGCCGCGAAGGCCGTGCAATGAAGCGTTCTTTCAAGACGATGATCGCCGCCGTCCTGTTCTGCGTGAGCGGCGCGGTGGCGGCGCACCGCTTCCACGCGGGCATCGCCGACATCTCGTTCAACGCCCGCACGGGCAGCACCGAGATCGTGCACACCTACATGGCGCACGACATCGAGGCGCTGCTGGCCAACCTGTACGGGCGCCAGTTCGACCTGACCGACCCGGAAGACCAGGAAGTGCTGCGCAAGTACGTCGAGCCGCGCTTCTGGCTGGAGGGCCAGGACAAGGCCAGGCTGACGCTGCGCTGGGTCGGGATGACGATCGACCCGACCAACGTGACGATCTACCAGGAGATCGAACAGACCCCCTTGTGGAAGGCGGCCGCCGTGCGCAACGCCATCCTGGTCGACTTCCTGCCCGACCAGGTCAACACCGTCAACCTCAACGAAGGCAATGCCGTGCGCACCCTGACCTTCGACCGCACTACTACCGAACAGCCGACGCGCTGATAGAAACATGCTCCTGCTTCGCCCCCTTCCCTGCGCGCTGGCCGCGCTGTTCGCCTGCTCCCCTTCCCTGGCCGACGACCTGGTGCTGCAACGCGTGCTGGTCGAAGGCTCGCGCTCCAGCCAGCTCGGCATGGCCGATTCGGCCGGCGCCGGCAGCGTCGGCCAGAAAGAACTGGCCGCCCGTACCGCCTACCGTCCCGGCGAAATGCTCGAAGCGATGCCGGGCTTGATCGCCAGCCAGCACAGCGGCGAAGGCAAGGCCAACCAGTTCTACCTGCGCGGCTTCAACCTCGACCACGGCACCGACCTCGCCACCTGGGTCGACGGCATGCCGGTCAACCAGCGCAGCCACGCCCATGGCCAGGGCTGGACCGACGTCAACTTCGTGATCCCCGAACTCGTCGGCCGCCTCGACTACCGCAAGGGCCCCTACTCGGCACGCAGCGGCGATTTCTCCTCGGCCGGCAGCGCCGACATCGGCTACGCGAACCGCCTCGTGAAAGACCTCGGCAGCGTGACGCTGGGCGAGGACGGCTTCGCACGCGCCCTGGTCGCCGGCTCGCCGGAACTCGCCGGCGGCACGCTGCTGTACGCGCTGGAAGGGATGCGCAACGACGGCCCGTGGACGCGGCCCGACGACTACCGCAAGTTCAACGGCGTGCTGCGCTACAGCCGCGGCTACGCGAACAACGGCTGGAGCGTCACCGCCATGGCCTACCGCGGCAGCTGGAACGCGACCGACCAGATCCCGCTGCGCGCGGTGGAAAACGGTGCGCTCGGCCGCTTCGACGCGGTCGACGCCACCGATGGCGGCAGCGCGCGCCGTTACAGCCTGTCCGGCGTCTGGCGCCGGACCGGTGCGGATTCCGCTTCCAAGCTGAGCGCCTACCTGATCCGCAACCAGCTAGCCCTCTTTTCCAACTTCACCTACTTCATGGTGGACCCGGTCAACGGCGACCAGTTCGCCCAGCCCGACCGCCGCGTCACCAGCGGCCTGGACGCCACCCACACCCTGCACCTGCACCGCGGCGAGACGATGGCCTCCGACCTGACGTTTGGTGCGCGCCTCCAGAACGACAACATCTTCAACGGCCTGCACAACACGCGGGCGCGCCAGATCCTGTCGACCACGCGCGAGGACCACATCGTCGAAACCAGCGGCGCCGTGTTCGTGGAAAGCGCGACGCGCTGGAACCCGGTGGTGCGCACCATGCTGGGCCTGCGCGCCGACCGCTACCGCTTCGACGTGCGCAGCAACCTGGCGGCGAACACGGGCCGCGCATACGACACGCAGGCGAGCCCCTCGTTCAGCCTGATCGTGGCGCCGCTGGCCTCGACCGAGTTCTATCTCAACTACGGCCAGGGCTTCCACAGCAACGACGCGCGCGGCACGGTGGCGGCGATCGATCCGGCCAGCCTGGAGGCGGTCGAACGCGCGCCGGGCCTGGTGCGCTCGACCGGCATGGAACTCGGCCTGCGCACCGAGGCCATTCCGAAGATGCAGACGGCCGTCGCCCTGTACCGGCTCGACTTCGATTCCGAGCTGACTTACATCGGCGACGCCGGCATGACCGAAGCGGGCGAGGCCAGCCGCCGCTATGGCGTCGAGTTCTCGAACTACTGGCGGCCTTTGAAGTGGCTGTCGGTGGACTTCGATGCGGCGTATGCGCGCGCCCGTTCGCGCAATGGCGACCGGATCCCGGGTGCGGTGGAAGGCGTGGGCCAGCTGGCGCTCACCGTCGACAGGGCCGGCCCATGGTCGGGCGCGCTGCGCCTGCGCTACTTCGGCCCGCGTCCGCTCATCGAGGACAACAGCGTGCGCTCGCAGCCGAGCACCACGCTCAACGGCCGCATCGGCTACCGGATCGGGCGCGACATGCAGGTCGAGATCGAAGGCTTCAACCTCGCCAACCGGCGCGATTCGGCCATCGACTATTACTATGCATCGCAACTGGCCGGCGAAGCGGCGCCGCGCGAGGACATCCACTTCCATCCGATCGAGCCGCGCACTTTCCGCGTGACCTTCACCAAAACCTGGTAGGGCTTCAGGAGGAGGACCTGACCGCCGCGTGCAAAAAATGCTACGCTACCGGGCATGACCTCACCTGAACCACTCTATACCGATCCTTCCCGACTCCACGAAGCCCTGCAGGGCGACGGCTATGGCCTGCTGCGCCCGAGCGACGTCGCCCAGCTGGCCGGCTGCTCGCTCGAGGAGCTGTCCGGGCTTATTCCGAGCTGGGACCGCCTGGAACTGGACAACTACCTGAAGGACGGCGGCCGCTACCGGCGCCGCCGCCACTCCTGCTTCATCGACGACGGCCGCACGCTGGCGCAGACGCCGCACCGCGCGCACTGGCAGCCGGTCGAATACAACGCCCTGCACGGCGGCATGCACCGCCTGTTCGAACCGATCGAGCCGGCGACCATTGCGCAAGGCGCCTGGGAACGGCTGCTGCGCTCCCTCGGCGCGGTGTGTTCGAGCGTGCGCAAGGCCCAGCCCTGGTACGTGGAAGCGCACCAGTTCCGCATCGATACCGCCGACGGCATCGGCCGCCCGACGCCGGAAGGCGCGCACCGCGACGGCGTCGACTTCGTGGCGGTGATCCTGATCGGCCGCACCAACATCAAGGGCGGCGAGACCCGCATGTTCGAAGCCGACGGCCCGCGCGGCCTGCGCTTTACCATGACCGAACCCTGGACCCTGCTGCTGCTCGACGACGCACGCGTGATCCACGAATCGACGCCGATCCAGCCGCTGGGCGAGCATGGGCATCGCGATACGCTGGTGCTGACCTGGCGTGCGGGGAGTTTCCAGGGCGAGGGGGTGTGATTCGCCACGCGGCTGGCTCTGCGTAGGGTGGACGGCTCCACCCGGCAGCTTGCGTCTGCGCGGCAGGGAAGCCGTCCACGCGTTCAACGTGCAGTCGAAACCCTGTCGCCTTCCTTCTTCTGCTGCTGAACGCGTGGGCGGCGTTCACGCAGCAGGCCAGTCTTCCGTTCGGGTGTAGCCGACCACCCTACATCCGTAGCCCCGCGTGCCCCATACAGCGAAACCCGACCAAAAAAAACGCCCGCGTACCTGGGGGTAGCGGGCGGTAATCCAGAGTTTCGGAGAAAAACTGGAGGAGACGGTTCCAATATAACCCCATTTATTGTGCGTCGCAATACAGTAAAACTACCGGACTCCTGAGACAATGCCCTCCGTCCGCGTAAGAATCCTCCGACGACTAATGCGATACCGATGATTTCATGGTGCGCCGCACCATCGCAGTGCCTTCCTCGCCCGCGCCGCACGGCACCGGTGCGCTTTACCCGCCTCCGCGCCCTGCCCTGTTCCCTTCCGATGCTGCCGGCGCGGGTGACTTTTCACAATGTTCCTGTGGGTTTTTGTGCACATGCGCGGCCTGCCCGTCGTGTGCGGCGCCGGCGGCGGCCATCGCGCGCATCGAGGGCGTGAGGACCTGCGAGGGCACGCGGCTGTTCGGGGCGACGCTGCCGAGATGGGGCGCGGGCCGGTCGCCTGCGCGCGCCGGCAAGGCGCCCGAGGCGGGCGGCGGATCGTCGGGCATGGGACAGCGCGCGGCGACAGGCCCGGCGGCGGGAACGACATCCTGCGCGGCGCAGGCCGGCAGCCCTGCGCACAGGGCGGCAATCAAGAGCGGCTTCTTCATCGTGACCTCCATCGACACCCCATTCTAGTCCCCTTCCGCCAGCGGCAGCAGCACGCCGTGCGCCGCCTCGACCAGTGCCGCGCCCATGCGCTCGACGCGCTGCGGCTGGATGCGCCAGGCATGCCAGTACAGGGGCACGTCGATGAATGACTGCGGCGCCAGGTCGACCATGCTGCCGTCGTCGAGCAGCGCCTGGCATTGCTCGAGCGGCAGCATGCCGTAGCCGAAACCGAGCCGGATCGCCTGCACGAAGGGTTCGCTGGCGGGCACGTAATGGCAGGGATAGCTGCCCTCGGGCAGGCCGAGGTGCTCGAGCAGGAAGGCAGCCTGCAGCACATCCTTGCGGTCGAACACGACCACCGGGGCGCGACGCGCGGCCTCGCGCTCGAGGCCATCGGGGAACCAGTGCCGGGCAAAATCGTGCGCGGCCACCATCCGGTAACGCATCACGCCCAGCGGCGTCGCCGTGCAGCCATGCATGGGCTGGGCATTGCCGGCGATGCAGGCCACCGCGCGCCCCTCTTCCAGCAGGGCGAAGGTATGGCCCTGGTTGTCGAGCACGAACTCGGCCAGCAAGCCCTCCCTCTGCAGGATGGGCGCCAGCACCGGCAGCAGCCAGGTCGCCAGGGTGTCGTTGTTGACGGCCAGGGCGACCCGCGCCGGGCCGGTGTCGACACCCATCTCGGCCAGGAATTCCGATTCGAGCAGGGTGCTGCGGCGCAGGTATTGCAGCAGGCGCATGCCGGGCACGGTGGGCCGGCAGGGGCGGCTGCGCACCAGCAGCGGCGTGCCGAACTCGGCTTCCAGCGCCGAGATGCGCTGGGACACGGCGGAAGAAGACAGGCCAAGCTGGCTGGCGGCCAGCTCCAGGCTGCCGGTATCGACGGCGGCCGTGAAGGCGGCGCTGCGGCGGGGATCGACTCGCATATTCAGTTTTTCTTAAGCATCTTTAATAATGCTGAATATAATTGAAGTAGGACCTTACCCCCGGGAGAATGCGGTTCCCATCAAGGAGCTGTCATGTTTTCCCAACACCTGTTCTTACAAGGGCTGGCCCTCGGCGCCAGCCTGATCATGGCGATCGGCGCCCAGAACGCGCACGTCATCCGCACCGGCGTGCGCGGCGAGCATGTCGCCGCCACCGTCGCCGCCTGCATCGTCATCGACGTCGCCCTGATCGCGCTCGGCATGTCCGGCCTCGGCACCCTGATCGAATCCTCTCCTGCCCTGCTGGCGCTGGCGCGCTATGGCGGCGCCGCCTTTCTCGTCTGGTACGGCTGGCGCTGCTGGGCGAGCAGCCTGCGCGGCGGTGCGGCGCTGGCCTTGCCTGGCGAAGGCGCCGCGCTGGGCCTGAAGCGGGCGCTGGTGACCGTGATCGCGCTGTCGCTCCTCAATCCCCACGTCTGGCTCGACACCGTCGTGCTGCTGGGCGCGGTCGGCAGCAGCCTGGCCGGCGAGCAGCGCGGCGCCTTTGCCCTGGGCGCGATGACGGCCTCGGTGCTGTGGTTCACCGCGCTGGGCCTCGGCGCGCGGCGCTTCGCGTCGGTGCTAGGCCGACCTGCGGTATGGCGCGCGATCGAAGGGCTGACCGGCACGCTGATGCTGGTGCTGGCCTGGCTGCTGGTGCAGGGAGCGTGAGGCCTGCCGGCATAGTTGAACTCGCGTCAACTTTTCGTGTGGTTTGATACACTGCTGCATTGCGCTCAAGGCGAGCGCCTTGCCCGAACCTGGACCCCGGAAATCCACGCACATGCCCTCCTCGACTCCACGCATTCTGTCCGCCATCCTGCTCGTCCTCGCCCTCTCCGCCTGCGGCAAGGATGAGGAAGAAAAAAAGGACGCCCCCGCTACCCCGGCCCTGACCGTCACCACGGCCAAGCCCGCGGCGAGCAGCCTGCCGCTGCGCCTGGGCGCCAACGGCAACGTCGCCGCCTGGCAGGAAGCGGTCATCGGCAGCGAGTCGGCCGGGCTGCGCCTGACGGAAGTGCGCGTCAACGTCGGCGACGTCGTCAAGAAGGGCGAAGTGCTGGCCGTATTCTCGGCCGACACGGTCAGCGCCGACGTCGAGCAGGCGCGCGCGGCGCTGCAGGAAGCGCAGGCGAATGCGGCCGAGGCCTCCGCCAACGCGAAACGCGGCCAGGCCCTGAAGAGTTCCGGCGCGCTCTCCGAGCAGCAGGTGACGCAATACGTCACCGCCGAGCGCACCGCGCTGGCGCGGGTGGCGGCGGCGAAAGCCACGCTGGCCCAGCAGAACCTGCGCCTCAAATACACGCAGGTGGTGGCGCCCGACAGCGGCATCATCTCGGCGCGCAGCGCGACGGTGGGCGCGGTGGTCGGCGTCGGCACCGAACTGTTCCGCCTGATCCGCCAGGGCCGCCTCGAATGGCGCGCTGAAGTGACGGCGAACGACCTCGGACGCATCAAGCCCGGCACCCGCGTGACGGTCAAGGCGGCCAACGGCAGCGAAGTGGCGGGCAAGGTGCGCATGGTGGCGCCGACCATCGATGCCCAGACCCGCACGGCGCTGGTCTATGTCGACTTGCCGCCGGCGCTGTCGGCCAATGCGCCGCTCAAGGCCGGCATGTTCGCCGGCGGCGAATTCGAACTCGGCAGCTCGGAAGCGATGACGGTCCCGCAGCAGGCCATCGCCGTGCGCGACGGCTTCAGCTACGTGTTCCGCCTGAACCCGGACAGCCGCGTGAGCCAGCTGAAGGTGACGACCGGCCGCCGCCTGGGCGAGCGCATCGAGGTGGTCGGCGGCCTGGCGCCGGACGCGCAGATCGTCGTCAGCGGCGCGGGCTTCCTGAACGACGGAGACCTGGTGAGGAATGTACCGGCGACCGCCCCCGCCAAGGTCGCGGCGCGCTGAGGATCGATCATGAATTTTTCCGCCCTCTCCATCCGGAATCCGATTCCGGCGATCCTGCTGTTCGCCCTGCTCACGCTGGCGGGCCTGCTCGCCTTTAACGCCAACAAAGTCCAGTTCTTCCCCGACATCGAACTGCCGATCGTGACCGTCACCGCGACCCTCGACGGCGCGGCGCCCGCCCAGCTGGAGACCGAGGTGGCGCGCAAGATCGAGGATTCGGTCGCCACCCTGCAGGGCGTCAAGAACATCTATACCAAGGTGCTCGACGGCGTGGCCACGGTCACCGTCGAATTCATCCTCGACAAAAACCTGTCGGACGCCGTGAACGACGTGCGCGACGCCGTCTCCCAGGTGCGCTCCGACATGCCCGCCGAGATGCGTGAGCCGAGCGTGACCAAGGCCGCCACCGCCGGGCGCGCGGTGCTGACGTTCACGGCCAGCGCGGCTCCCGGCAAGGGCTCGGGCGGCACTGGTCTCGACGACCAGGAACTGAGCTGGTTCGTCGACAACGCGGTATCCAAGCGCCTGCTGTCCGTGCCCGGCCTGGGCGCGGTCAAGCGGGTCGGCGGCGTCGACCGCGAAGTGCGGGTCGAGCTGAACGCCGAGCGCATGGCGGCGCTGCGCGTGTCGGCACTGGACGTGTCGCGCCAGCTGCGCAACGTGCAGCGCGAAGCCCCGGGCGGACGCGGCGACGTCAGCGGCGCCGAGCAGTCGGTGCGCACGCTGGCGACCGTCGCCAGCGCCCAGGAACTGGCGCGCATGGACATCCCGCTGCCCGACGGGCGCCGCGTGCGCCTCGACGAGGTGGCGACCGTGGTCGATACCGTCTCCGAGCCGCGCTCGCTGGCCGAACACGACGGCCGCAAGGTGATCGGCTTCGAGATCTTCCGCACCCGCGGCGCCAGCGAGACCGAGGTCGCCGAAGGCGCGCGCGCCGCCGTGGCCGAGCTGCAGAAGGCGCACCCGAACGTGGTGCTGCGCGAAGTGGTCGACAACGCCGAGCCGGTGCAGGAAAACTTCGACGCCTCGATGGAGATGCTCTACGAGGGCGCGGTGCTGGCGGTGATCGTGGTCTGGTGGTTCCTGCGCGACTGGCGCGCCACCTTCGTCGCCGCCGCCGCCCTGCCGTTGTCCGTGATCCCCGCCTTCCTCGGCCAGTACCTGTTCGGCTACACGCTCAACATGGTGACCCTGCTGTCGCTGGCCCTGGTGGTGGGCGTGCTGGTGGACGATGCGATCGTCGAGATCGAGAACATCGCGCGCCACCTGAACATGGGCAAGACGCCGATGCAGGCGGCACTGGAAGCGGCCGACGAAATCGGCATGGCGGTCATTGCAACCACCTTCTCGCTGGTGGCGGTGTTCCTGCCGACGGCCTTCATGGGCGGCATCCCGGGCCGCTTCTTCAAGCAGTTCGGCTGGACGGCGGTGCTGGCGATCCTGGCCTCGCTGGTGGTGGCGCGCCTGCTCACGCCGATGATGGCGGCTTACATCATGAAGCCGGCCAAGCCGCACGAGGAAAAGGACGGCCCGCTGATGCGCCGCTACATGCGCGCGATGCAGTGGTGCCTGCGCCACCGCCTGATCACCGCGATTGCGACTGCCGTATTCTTCATCGCCTCGATTTCGCTGGTGCCGCTGCTGCCGACCGGCTTCGTGCCGGCCGCCGACCGCGGCCAGACCATCGTCAACGTCGAGCTGCCGCCCGGCTCCACCCTGGCGCAAACCCGGGTCGTGGCCGAGCAGGCGCGCCAGGCGGCGATGCGGGTGCCGGGCGTGACCAGCATCTTCAGCTCGATCGGCGGCGGTTCCAGCGGCGACGCCTTTGCGCCCGGCGCCTCGGCCGAGGCAAGGCGCGCGGTGCTGACCGTGACCACCGTGCACCGCAGCGACCGCGACGAATCGCTCTCCGAGCTGGAACGCCAGATGCGCACGCAGCTCTCCGGCATCCCGGGCGCGCGTTTCAGCGTCGGCCAGGCCGACACCGGCGGCAAGCTGCAGCTCGTGCTGCGCAGCGAAGACCCGGCGGCACTCTCCGCCGCGGCCCAGCGCGCCGAGCGCGAACTGCGCGGCCTGCAAGGCATCGGCAACGTCAGCTCGAGCGCCTCGCTGGTACGCCCGGAGATCATCGTGCGTCCCGACTTCGCGCGCGCGGCCGACCTCGGCGTCACCGCTGCCGCCATCGGCGAAACCGTGCGCGTGGCCACCGCCGGCGACTACGAGCAGGCGCTGCCCAAGATGAACCTGTCCGAGCGCCAGGTGCCGATCCGGGTAAAACTGCCGGACGCCGTGCGCGCCGACCTGGACGCCATCGGCCGCCTGACGGTGCCGGGCAAGAACGGTCCCGTGCTGCTGGCCACCGTGGCTGACATCACGATGGAAAGCGGCCCGGCCGAGATCTCGCGCCTGAACCGCAGCCGCAACGTGACGCTCGACGTCGAGTTGGGCGGCCGCTCGCTGGGCGACGTCAATGCCGAGGCGCGTGCCCTGCCCGCTTTCACGAGCCTGCCGGCCTCGGTGCAGATCGCGGAACTGGGCGACGCCCAAGAGATGCAGGCGCTGTTCGCCAGCTTCGGCATCGCCATGACGATCGGCGTGCT
Source organism: Massilia sp. SYSU DXS3249 (assembly GCF_053668055.1). Classification (NCBI taxonomy): domain Bacteria; kingdom Pseudomonadati; phylum Pseudomonadota; class Betaproteobacteria; order Burkholderiales; family Oxalobacteraceae; genus Massilia; species Massilia sp. SYSU DXS3249. The sequence goes on from NZ_JBSIPX010000018.1 coordinate 87,976, forward strand.
GTGCATCTACGGCGTGCTGGTGCTGCTGTTCGCCGACTTCATGCAGCCGCTGACCATCCTGGCCGCCCTGCCGCTGTCGATCGGCGGCGCCTTCGTCGCGCTCCTGATCACCAACAGCGCGCTGTCGATGCCGACCATGATCGGCCTGATCATGCTGATGGGGATCGTGACCAAGAACTCGATCCTGCTGGTCGACTACGCGATCCTGGCACGAAAGGCCGGCATGGCGCGCTTCGAAGCCTTGGTCGACGCCTGCCACAAGCGTTCGCGCCCGATCGTGATGACGACCATCGCCATGGGTGCGGGCATGATGCCGCTCGCGCTGGGCCTGTCGGGCGACCCGAGCTTCCGCTCGCCGATGGCGATTGCGGTGATCGGCGGGCTGATCACCTCGACGCTGCTCAGTCTCCTGGTGGTGCCGGCGGTGTTTACCTATGTGGACGATTTCAAGCTGATGCTCAAGCGCGGCGTGGGGCGGATGCGGCGCCATCCGCCGGGGGATGCGGTCAAGGCGAAGGAATCGGCGGCGGTGAAGTGAAGTTGGCGGCCTTCCCCCGCTTGCGACTTGTGGTGGAGGCGCCTGGGTCATTGCGGGTGAAACCGCGTGGGCTCGAGAGCCCACCCTACGAACCTCGCTGCTTCGCGGTGCTGCCTTGGTAGGGTGGGCTCGTCATTGAGGCCCCCAGCCTCAATGACCCCACGCTGTACGGCGCATCCAATCCGACTGCTCCGCTCCACACCACAAAACAAAACGCCGACACATCGTGTCGGCGTTTTCTTATCGCGACCGGTTCCAGCCGAAAGAGATCGGCCGGAACCCTGCGCTAGCGATTAATAATAATCGCGATCGCGGCGCTTGCTGCCACCCAGCAGCTTGGCCAGGATGTAGCCGGCGCCCAGGGCGATGGCCACAGCGGTGCCCGGCTTGTTGCGCACATACTCGCGGCCCGAATCGGCCAGTTGCTGGTAGGTGTCGTTCATCTGGGCCGAACGGTCGCTGAACTGGCTCGATGCGCCGCTGAGCAGGCCGCTCAGCTTGTCGACGCCGGCGTGGGCGGTGCTGACCACGCGCTCGACGATCGGCTGGGCAGCTTCGCCGGCCTTGTCGATCGTCTTGTGCAGCTGGTCAGGCTTCATCGAAGCCATCATGCCCTCTTTCGACGACGACGACGAATCGGCGCCGGTGCTGCTGGTGCCGGTCGAGCCGCCCATGGCACCCGACGAACCGCCCATCGAACCCGACGAGCTGCCGCCGGTCGACGAGGCGCCCATGGCGCCCGACGAACCCGAGGACGAGCCGGTGCCCGACATGCCCGACGAGCCGGTCGAACCCGAGGACGAGCCCGAGGTCGACATGCCCGAGGCGCCGGTCGAACCCGACGACGAACCCGAGGTCGACATGCCCGAAGCACCGGTCGAACCCGACGACGAACCCGAAGTCGACATGCCCGAGGCGCCGGTCGAACCCGACTGCGACGAACCCGACAGGCTGCTCGAGGAGCCGCTCATGCCGCCGCTGCTGCCGGCGCCGCTCGAACCCATGCTGCCGGTGCTGCCCGAGCTGCCCATGTTGCCGCTGCTCGAACCCGTTGCCGGGCTGGCGCTGGTCGACGAGCTGCCCGAGAGGCTGCCCGACGAGCCGGCGCTGGCCGACGAACCGGTGCTGCCCTTGCCCAGGCTGGAGGTCGACTTGTCGTCCTTGTTCAGGCTCGACTGGTTGTTGCTCATGCTGTTGCCTTTGCCGGCATCAACGCCTTTTCCCTCGCTCGACTTCTGATTATCCATGACTTTTGTCCTTGTAAAATGTAAGACCAACGCGGAGTAGACCGGTATCCGACCATCACCACATTCTTCCTCGATTCCGCTCGAAACAAAACGGAGGCGCGAAAATGTACTGCGCTACATCAATGGCTCATTCGGATTTTGCCTTCGGTCAACGAGTCGGCTCGACGACCTCGGAAAAACTCAAAAGTTCCGTTGAAAACTTGAAGCCACGTCACTTTCGCATCCCGTTTTGCAAGCGTACGCCGATTTGACGTACTGCACGATTGCGGCGGCCGGGTAACCACGTCACGATACAAAAAATATAACGACTGGGGTAGCCGGACCGTGCGCTGACTAACAGAGCAATGAGATCAATGACGATGAAGCAAAAATAAGCGCGAAAGCAGGCGTGTTGCGCGATGTTTTAATGAACAAAGGAAATAGAAACGGCTTGCGGGAAAGTCCTGCAGAGGCAGGCGTTCAGCCTTCGGCCGGCTCCCCGCCGGCTTCCTCGAACAGCCAGTCGCGAAACGCCGCCAGCTTCGGCAGGCCGGTACATTCCGGCCGGTACACGACGTAATAGGCCAGCGGCGAGCGGCAGGCGATGTCGGGAAAGAGGCGCACCAGGCGCCCCGCCACCAGGTCGTCGTGCACCATCGCGCTGCGCGCCAGGGCAATGCCGTGACCGTCGATGGCCGCCTGCAGGACGGCGGCCGAGTTATTGATCTGCATGCCGCGCAGGCTTGCGGCGCCGGCCACGCCGGCCGAGGCTAGCCAGTCCGCCCACGAAGGCAGGCCCTGCCCTTCCATCGTCAGGTCGTGGATCAGGGTCTCGCGCGCCAGGTCGGCCGGCTTGCCCAGCCGCTTGCGGCGGCGCAGGGCGGGCGAGCAGACCGGATAGATTTCCTCCTCCATCAGCTTGTCGGCGCGCAGGCCCGGCCATACGCCGGCGCCGTAGCGCACGCCGATGTCGACCCGCTGCACCACGAAGTCCACCGGCTTCTGGCTGGTGTCCAGGCGCACGTCGGTGTCGGGCCAGCGGGCCTGGAAGCGGTCGATGCGCGGCAGCAGCCATTTGGCCGCAAAGGAGGGGCTGACGGTGACGGTGAGCACGCCGCTCGCCGCCCCTTCCCTGAGCCGCTCCATGCCCAGCGTCAGCCGGTCGAAGCCGGCGCGGATGTCGGGCAACGCCCGCTCCGCGGCCTCGGTCGGCACCAGCCGCGCCCGCCCGCTGCTCCCGCGGTGGAACAGCGGCGTGCCCAGCCATTCTTCCAGCGTCCTGACCAGCTGGCCGACGGCGGCCGGGGTGACGTGCAGCTCGGCCGCCGCCGCGGAAAAGCTGTTATGGCGGGCACTGGCCTCGAAGGCACGCAAGGCTTTCAGGTGGACGGGAGAGGTCATGACGGTAAAGATTTTCTTTTAGGTGAGCATAGTTTATCTGGTTTGTGCGGCCGCGCTGCAATGCGCAGAATGCCTCCCGTGTCGATGGTCTCCGGACCTCGACCGACAACTTTTTATTTACCAAGGCCTGCAAGCTGCGGGCCATAACGGGAGTCCCACATGAGCAAGCAATTCGAAGGCAAGAAACTCCTGGTCGTCGGCGGCACGAGCGGCATCGGGCTGCAGACCGCGCGCACGGTCCTGGCCGAAGGCGGCAGCGCCGTCATCGTCGGCAACCGCCGCGACAAGGCGCGAGCCGCGGCTGCCGAACTGGCCGTGCTCGGCCCGGTGTCGGCCCTGAGCGCCGACCTGTCCAGCGCCGAAGGCCTGGCCGCGCTGCTGGCCGCGATCGACAGCGACCACACCGACATCGACCTGCTGGTGAATGCGGCCGGCCTGTTCCTCCCGAAACCCTTCCTCGAGCACCAGGAAGCGGACTACGACCAGTACATGTCCCTGAACAAGGCGACCTTCTTCATCACCCAGAAAGTCGCGGCCAACATGGTTGCCGGCGGGCGTCCCGGCGCCATCGTCAACATCGGTTCGATGTGGGGCAAGCAGGCCATTGCGGCGACGCCGTCGTCGGCCTATTCGATGGCCAAGGCGGGCCTGCATGCGCTGACCCAGCACCTGGCGATCGAACTGGCATCGAAGCAGATCCGCGTCAACGCGGTGTCGCCGGCAGTGGTGGAAACCCCGATCTACGAGGGCTTCATTCCGAAGGCCGAAGTGCACGGCGCGCTGCAGGGTTTCAATGCCTTCCATCCGATCGGGCGTGTCGGTACCCCCCAGGATGTGGCCGAGGCGGTGGCCTTCCTGCTGTCGGACAAGGCAGGCTGGGTCACGGGCGCAGTGTGGGACGTCGACGGCGGCGTCATGGCCGGCCGTAACTGAGTCGTCCCGCACATGCTTAAATAGCGGGACATTTCAGGGATCGCCGGAGGACACCATGTACATCAACGCAGATTTCTCGCGCCGCGCGGTAGTCGCGCCGCAGCAGTACCAGTGGGTCGCCTCGCCGCAGGCCGGGGTGGAACGCGTGATGCTCGACCGCATCGGCGAGGAAAAAGCGCGCGCCACCAGCATCGTCCGCTATGCGCCCGCGTCCGACTTCCCGCGCCACCTGCACCCGGGCGGCGAAGAGATCCTGGTGCTGTCCGGCGTCTTCTCCGACGAGCACGACGACTTCCCCGAGGGCTGGTACCTGCGCAATCCGCCGGGATCGTCCCATCGCCCTTCCAGCAGGGACGGCGCGCTGATCTTCGTGAAGCTGTGGCAGATGGCGGCCGACGACACGGCGCAGGTCCGCATCGATACCCGCGATCCGGCCGCCTGGCGGCGCGAAGGCGCGCGCATGGTCTGCCCGCTGTTTGCCAGCGAACGCGAACAGGTGTCGCTGCAGCGGCTGGAGCCGGGTGCCGCCATCCTCGAGCAGGCGGCGGGCGGCGCGGAAGTGCTGGTACTGGCCGGCAGCATCGAAGGCGACGGCAGCCACGGGCGCGGCACCTGGATGCGCTTTCCTCCCGGCGAGGTCCCGGACCTCGTGGCCGGCCCGGAAGGCGTGAGCTTCTATCTCAAGACCGGCCACCTGGCCGGCGATCAACCGAATTGACCATGCAGACTGCACGCATCGCCATCATCGGCGGAGGCCTGGCCGGGCTATACGCCGCTTACCTGCTCGAACAACAGGGCTGCCACGACTATGTCCTGCTGGAGGCGCACACGGCCTGCGGCGGCCGCATTATTTCCGCATCCGCATCCGCGTCCGCCCCTCCCTCGCGGCGCGGCCGCATGGACCTCGGCCCGACCTGGTTCTGGCCGTCCATGCAGCCCGGGCTGGACCGGCTGGTACGCCAGCTGGAGCTGGAACGCTTCGCGCAGTACGAAGAGGGCGACCTGCTGGTCGAGCGCTCACCCGCCGGGCCGCCGCTGCGCGTCGCCGGCTACCTCAACTCGCCGCCCTCGATGCGCCTTGCGGGCGGCATGCAGGCCCTCACCGATGCCCTGCGCAGCCGCCTCGGGGCAGACCGCATCCTGACCGGCCAGACGGTGCGCAGCCTGCGCGCACAGCCCTCCCACGTGGAGCTGGACAGCGAGGACGCGGACGGCCGCACGCGTACCTGGCAGGCCGAGCACGTCCTGCTGGCCGTGCCGCCGCGCCTGGCCGCGCAGACGATCGCCTTCATCCCTGCCCTGCCCCAGGCCCTGGCCCGGCAATGGCAGGCGACGCCGACCTGGATGGCGCCCCACGCAAAATACGTGGCCGTTTACGAGACGCCGTTCTGGCGCGAACAGGGCTTGTCCGGCGGCGCGCGCAGCCTGGTGGGGCCGCTGGGCGAGCTCCACGACGCCTCGATCCCGGGCGGCGACGCCGCCCTGTTCGGCTTCTTCGCCCTGCCTGCCCGGCTGCGCCGCGAACTCACCGACGAGGTGCTGCAGGCGCAGTGCCGCGCGCAGCTGGTGCGCCTGTTCGGCCCGCGGGCGGGCGCGCCGACGGCGGAATTCATCAAGGACTGGGCCAGCGATCCGCGCACCGCGACGGCGGCGGACCTGGACGCTGCCGGCGACCATGGCGCCGCGCCGCTGGCGAGCGCGGGCGATGGCGCCTGGGCCGGCCGCCTCACGGGCGTAGCCAGCGAATGGTCGCGCGCTTTCCCCGGCTATGTCGCCGGGGCGGTCGATGCGGCGGGCGCAGGAGTCGGCGCGCTGCCCGAACGGCCGTTTCGATAGGCCTGCCGAGGCGAGGCCGAGCGCGGCCGATGTCCCATCCCTGCCACTTCCCCGGGGCTGAGGGGTGACGAAGCAGGCTGCGCCCGGCGCCAACTCAAGCGCCGCCCCCATCGCGTTGCAAGCTGGCGGCCTGCTGCCATAACGTCTCGGCGCGCAAACCGGTACGGCAATACGCAAGAACCGGCCGCGGCGCATTGGCCAGAATCGCGGCGAACGCGGCGACGTCGGATTGGGTGATCTTGCCTGGCACGACCGGCAAATAATGCGCCTCGATGCCGTGCAGCGCTGCCTCCGACGCCAGTTCGGCGAACGCAGGCTGGCCATCGCCCTCCCCATCGGGACGGTTGCAGATGAGCGTGGCCACACCTGTATTGCGCAGGCCAGCCAGCTCCGCAGGCGTCACTTGCGGCGCGACCGCAAAGTCTTCAGCGAGATAACGAACGTTCATATCGACTCCTTGTGCGTATTGCGTACAACAATCTATTGAATTATATATTGTTGATGCATATAATATCCGCAGGAATATTGAAGCGCAAGGAGGACCGACGATGACCGAACCACACAAACTCGACCTGCATGCCATGCAAGCGGCTGCGGCACGCGCCTGCGGCATGTTGAAGGTGCTGGGCAACCCCGATCGCCTGCTCCTGCTGTGCCAGCTGGCGCAAGGCGAATACTGCGTCAGCGAACTCGAAACGCTGCTGCGTATCCAGCAGCCGACCTTGTCCCAGCAGCTCGGCGTGCTGCGCGAAGAAGGCCTCGTGAGCACCCGGCGCGAAGGCAAACAGATCTTTTACAAACTCGAGAGCAAGGAAGCCATTGCGATCATGGGCGTCCTCTACGAACTTTTCTGCCTGCCCAGTAAAGGAGTGCAAGAATGACGATCGACTGGATCCATTTCACGCCCTGGACGGCACTGGCCGGCGGCATGCTCATCGGCCTGGCAGCGGCGCTACTCATCCTCTTCAACGGCCGGATCGCCGGCATCAGCGGCATCCTCGGCGGCCTGCTGCGGGTGCAGCCTGGCGATGCCGGATGGCGCATCGCCTTCCTCGGCGGCCTGATGGCCGCCCCTCTCGTATATGGCCTGGCGGCCTCACTGCCCGAGGTCACGGTCGAGGCGGGCACGGGCACCCTGGTGGCGGCGGGCCTGCTGGTCGGTGTCGGAACCCGTTATGGCGCAGGCTGCACCAGCGGCCATGGCGTATGCGGCGTCTCACGCACGTCGCCGCGTTCGCTGGCGGCCACGGCGGCATTCATGTTCGCCGGATTCGTCACGGTCTACATTGCGCGCCACGTGCTCGCCTGAGGAGATGACATGCACATCGTAACGGCATTGGTAGCCGGCCTGGTCTTTGGCATCGGGCTGATCGCATCGGGGATGACCGATCCGGCAAAGGTGACCGGGTTCCTCGACCTGGCCGGCAGCTGGGATCCGTCGCTGGCACTGGTGATGGGCGGCGCGGTCCTGGTCGGCCTCGTCGCTTTCGGGTACGCGCGCGGCCTGGACCGCTCGCTCCTGGGCACTCCCATCCACCTGCCCACCGCGGCCGGCATCGATCGCCGCCTGGTGCTGGGATCGCTCACCTTCGGCGTCGGCTGGGGACTGGCCGGGTATTGTCCAGGCCCGGCGCTCGCTTCGCTCGCTTCCGGCGGCGTCAAGCCGATGACGTTCACGCTGGCGATGCTGGCAGGGATGGCCGTGTTCGAAGTCCTCGAGCGGGTGTCGGCGGCGCGCATGCGCGCCGGCGCGTGAGCAGGCAAGCGGCATGCTGACTGCTTTGTCCCTGGGCCTGGTGGTCGGGCTGGTGCTCGCACTGACCGGCGCCGGCGGCGGCATCCTGGCCGTTCCCTTGCTGGTCTTCGGCGCCGGTGCGACCGTCGCCGAGGCGGGACCTGTCGGGCTCCTGGCTGTCGGCATGGCGGCCGCGTTCGGGGCGGTGCTCGGGCTGCGGGCCGGGCTGGTGCGCTACCGCGCGGCCGCGTTGATCGCCGCCGCCGGCATGCTGCTGTCGCCTGCAGGACTATGGGCTGCACGGCAAGCCGATGGCCGCTGGCTGGCGGTGCTGTTCGGGCTTGTATTGTTGTATGTGGCCACGAAGACCTACAGGCAGGCGTCGGGCCGGCGCCCGGCGCTTGCCGCCTCTCCCGCGTGCGTGCGCGACGGAGCCACCGGGCGTTTCATCTGGACCCGCCCATGCGCCCGTGCGATGGCCTTGTCTGGCGGCCTCGCCGGCCTGCTGTCCGGGCTGCTCGGCGTCGGAGGCGGCTTCGTGATGGTTCCGGCATTGCGGCGTTACACCGACCTGCCGATGCAAGCGGCGCTTGCCAGCTCGCTGGCGGTCATCGCCCTGATTTCGCTGGCCGGCGTCGCCGCCGCCGCCGCCAGCGGCGGCATGGACTGGAACATCGCCCTGCCCTTTTCGGCGGGTGCGCTTGCCGGCATGCTCGGCGGGCGTTCGCTCGCTGCCCGCCTGGCCGGGCCGCAGTTGCAGAAAGGTTTCGCAGTCGTGTCCGCGCTCGCCGCCGTGGCGATGATCGTGAAGGCGCTGTCGTAGAGAAGTCCCGTTACCGTTATGAGGAGTAGCACGATGCAACTGAATCCCATCCAGCTGTTCGACACCGAATCGTCGACCTTCACCTATCTCCTCGCAGCGCCGGGCGCACGCGAGGCGGTCATCATCGACCCGGTAGACCGGCACTGGCAGCGCGACCTGCGCCACCTCGAGCGCCTCGGGCTCGACCTCGTCTACGTGCTGGAAACCCACGCCCACGCCGACCACATCACCTCGGCCGGCCGGCTGCGCGAGCTGACCGGCGCCCAGGCGGCGGTGCCGGGCGGCTGCGGCATCGCGCCGGCCGAGGTGCAACTGAGCGATGGCGACGTGCTGCGCTTCGGCGACGAGGAAATCCGGGTGCTGCATACGCCGGGCCACACGGCGGGCAGCATGAGCTATGTCTGGCGCGGCAACGTGTTTACGGGCGATACGCTGCTGATCGACGGCTGCGGACGCACCGATTTCCAGGGCGGCAGCAGCGAGGCGCTCTACGACAGCGTCACCGGCAAACTGTTTGCGCTGCCCGACGCGACGCGCATCTGGCCGGGACACGACTACAAGGGCCAGGCCGTGTCGACCATCGGCTGGGAGAAGCGCCACAACGCCCGTCTCGCCAATCGCAGCCGCGCCGACTTCTGCAGGCTGATGAGCGAACTCGACTTGCCGAAACCGAAGCTGATCGACGTGGCGGTGCCGGCCAATCGCAGCCTGGGCTTGCCGCACGGGGTGTGACCGTCCACTGGACGACCACGTCTCGTAGTGCCGCGATCGGTAGCCGGCACGGCCTGCCGCTTGTCCTCAGGCGGCAGCGCCCATCGCCCGGCACGCTTCGGCGCAACGGCGGCAGGCTTGCGCACACCGCTGGCAATGGTCCATCTGGTGCTTCCCGCATTCGTCGCCGCATGCGGTGCAGATGTCGGCACACAGGCGGCACACATCGGCGGCGAACCGGCTGCCCCGTGCCATGCAGGCAGCGGCTAGCCGGCAGGCCTGGGCGCAATCCATATCCAAAGCAATGCAGCCGGCCATCATCTTGACGTCGTCCTCCTCCAGGCAGGCAGTGGAGCACTCGTCGCAGGCGGCGGCACAGGCATTGCACGCGTCTATACATTCCTGAAACTTGTCGATGGCCATGATTTCTCCTTGCTGATCAGTGAATGCGCCGCGCATGCGCGGTCGGCAAATTGCCAGACCCGGGTGAAGGAATGACAAATACATTTGGACAAATGAGTCTATACCTGTGGAGAGAGAGAAGGCACACCGTTCCCGCCGGAACGTATGTCAATGGCTTTGCCAGGAACGATGCTGCGCGGACAACCGGGAGCCAGTCTGCGCGCGGCAAACAAAAAAGGGCTGCATGCCTATGCATGCAACCCTTTTTATTTTTTACTGCTGAATTCTGGTGCCGCTGACCGGAATCGAACTGGTGACCTTCGCATTACGAATGCGCTGCTCTACCGACTGAGCTACAGCGGCTCTACGCCAGGCAATCCCGACGAAGAGCCGTATTCTAGCAAACAACCCGGCAAACTTGCTAGTCCGACTCGGCAATTTCGCACGGGTTTTGCTAAAAAAACACTTATTCCGCGTGGTAGCGGGTAACGATCTCGACTTCCTCTTTGGAACCCAGGAACACCGGCACGCGCTGGTGCAGCTTGGTCGGAGCGATGTCCATGATGCGGTTGACGCCGTCGGTCGCCATGCCGCCGGCCTGCTCGACGATCATCGCCATCGGGTTCGCTTCGTACATCAGGCGCAGCTTGCCCGGTTGCGCAGGGTCGCGCATGTCGGCCGGGTACATGAAGATGCCGCCGCGGTTCAGGATGCGGTGCACGTCGGCGACCATCGAGGCGATCCAGCGCATGTTGAAATCCTTGCCGCGCGCGCCGGTTTTGCCGGCCAGCATTTCGTCGACATAGCGCTGGACAGGCGGGTGCCAGTGGCGCTTGTTCGACATGTTGATCGCGAACTCCTTCGTCGCCGGCGGGATCTGGATGTCGCTCTGGGTCAGCACCCAGGAACCCATCTCGCGGTCGAGCGTGAAGCAGTGGACGCCGTCGCCGGTGGTCAGCACCAGCATCGTCTGCGGGCCGTAGACGGCATAACCGGCCGCCACCTGCGCCGAGCCCGGCTGCAGGAAAGCTTCTTCGGTCGGATCCTGCATGCCTTCCGGCGCCTTCAGCACCGAGAAGATGGTGCCGATCGAGACGTTGACGTCGATGTTCGACGAGCCGTCGAGCGGATCGAAGAGCAGCATGTACTCGCCCTTCGGATAGCGGTTCGGGATCGGGTGGATGGTTTCCATCTCTTCCGACGCCATCGCCGCCAGGTGGCCGCCCCACTCGTTCGCTTCGAGCAGGATTTCGTTGGAAATCACGTCGAGCTTCTTCTGCACTTCGCCCTGGATGTTTTCGGTGTCGGCGCTGCCGAGGATGTCGCCCAGCGCACCCTTGCTGACTTCATAGCTGATGCGCTTGCAGGCACGGGCCACGACCTCGATCAGGAGGCGCAGCTCGGCCGGAATGCTGTTGTGGAGGCGCTGCTGCTCCACCAGGTGTTGCGTGAGACTGACGCGTTTCATGAACTTCCTTCTTTGGATTGATTACTTTTAATTTAATTCGCGAGCGCTTTGCCCACCACTTCGCGGACGTCGTTCGACAGCCGCTGCTGGCCCGCCACCTGCTGCAGCGCCTTCTTCATGGTCTCCTGCAGTTCCGGCGTGTAGCGGCGCCAGCGGTCCATCGCGCGGGCCAGGCGGCTGGCCACCTGCGGGTTCAGGGCGTCGAGCGCGATGACCTGCTCGGCCCAGAAGGCGTAGCCGCTGCCGTCGATCGCATGGAACTGTACCGGATTGCCGGCGCAGAAGCTGGAAATCAGGCTGCGCGCGCGGTTCGGGTTGCGCAGGTTGAAGGCCTGGTGGCGCATCAGCGCGCGCACGGCGGCCACGTCGGTCGTTGCCGCCGAGGCTTGCAGCATGAACCACTTGTCGATGACCAGCGGCTCGTCCTCGAACTCGTCATAGAAGCGCTGCAGGGCGGCGTCCGCGCCCGGGGCACGGGAATGGATCAGCGCGCTCAGGGCGGCGACGCGGTCGGTCATGTTGCCGGCCTCGTCGAACTGGCGCTGGGCCAGGGCCAGGCCCTCCTCGTCCTGGGCCGCCGTCAAGTAGGCCAGGCACAGGTTTTTCAGCGCACGCTTGCCGGCGGACAGGGCGTCCGGGCTGTACTCCCCCGGCGTCTGGTTCGCTTCGTACTGCGCGAGCAATTCGGTGCGCAGGCGGGCGCCGATGTTGGCCCGCATGAACTGGCGCGCCAGGTGGATGGACAGCGGATTGACCACCTCGATCTGCTCGGCCACCATGCCCTCCGACGGCAGCAGGAGGGCCTGCTCGCGGAAGGCGGGATCGAGCGTTTCGTCGCCCAGCATCTTGCCCATCGCCAGGAGGAAAGTATCGTCCAGCATCAGGGGCGCATCGACGCCGGCTTCGCCCGTCAGTTTCAGCAGGCGGCCCATGGCCAGGCGCTGGCCGGCTTCCCAGCGGTTCACGGCATCGCTGTCGTGGCTGAACAGGTGCAGCAAGTCGGCGTCGCCGTAGTTGAAGTCGAGGACGATCGGCGCGGAAAAGTCGCGCAGGATCGATGGCGTCGGCTGTTCCAGCACGTTCTCGAAGACGAAGCTCTGTTCGGACTCCGTCAGCTCCAGCACGGCGGTGTTGCCCTTGTCCTCGCCGTTGATACGCAGCGGCATGTCGCGTCCGTCGGCGCCCAGCAGGCCCACGGCGATCGGGATGTGGAAGGGGAACTTGCGCGGCTGACCGGGCGTGGCCGGGCAGGACTGCATGAAGCTCAGCGTATAGGTTTTCGCCGTCTCGTCGTAGCGGGTTTCGGCGCGCACGACCGGGGTGCCGGCCTGGCTGTACCAGCGGTCGAACAGGGTCAGGTCGCGGCCGTTGGCGTCGGCCATGGCGCGGCGGAAATCGTCGACCGTGACGGCCTGGCCGTCATGGCGTTCGAAATACAGGTCCATGCCCTTCCTGAAGCCTTCGCGGCCCAGCAGGGTCTGGTACATGCGCACGACTTCGGCGCCCTTTTCGTACACGGTCACGGTGTAGAAATTGTTGATTTCCACGAAGGAGTCCGGACGCACCGGGTGCGCCATCGGCCCCGCGTCTTCCGGGAACTGGGCCTGGCGCAGGGTGCGCACCTGGTCGATGCGGCCGACGGCGCGGCCGCTCTCGGTGCCGATCATGTCGGCGGAGAATTCCTGGTCGCGGAACACGGTCAAGCCTTCCTTCAGCGACAGCTGGAACCAGTCGCGGCAGGTGACGCGGTTGCCGGTCCAGTTGTGGAAGTATTCGTGGCCGACGACGGCCTCGATGCCCTGGAAGTCGATGTCGGTGGCGACGCGCGGATTGGCCAGCACGAACTTGGTGTTGAAGATATTCAGGCCCTTGTTTTCCATCGCGCCCATGTTGAAGTCGCTGACGGCGACGATCATGAAGCGGTCGAGGTCGAGCTCCAGGCCCCAGCGTTCCTCGTCCCAGCGGATGCTGTTCTTGAGCGACTGCATCGCGTAGTCGGTCTTGTCGAGGTTGCCCTCTTCGACCCAGACCTGGAGCAGCGCGTCGCGGCCGTCGGCCAACCTGAAGGTCTCTTCCTGGCAGACCAGGCGCGCGGCGACCAGGGCGAACAGGTAAGAGGGCTTCTTGAACGGGTCTTCCCACTTGGCGTAGTGGCGGCCGTCGCCGAGCTCGCCCTCTTCCACCAGGTTACCGTTCGACAGCAGCACCGGGTATTTTTCCTTGTCGGCGCGCAGCATGACGGTGAACACGGCCATCACGTCCGGACGGTCCGGGAAGTAGGTAATCGCGCGGAAGCCTTCGGCCTCGCACTGCGTATAAAAATTGCCGTTCGACGTGTACAGGCCGTTCAGGGTGGTGTTCAGTTCCGGCGCGCAGATCGTTTCGATCTCGAGCGTCACTTCCTCGGGTGTGTTCGGGATCGTGAGCAGGCTGCCCTCGATGCGGTAATCCTTGTCGCGCAGCAGCTTGCCGTTCATGCGCAGCGCCACCAGCTCCAGGTTTTCCCCGTAGAGCTCGATTTCGCGCTGGGCGCTGTCGGGATTGCGCCGCATCGTCATCCGGTTGGCGACGATGGTGCGGGCGGGATCGAGGTCGAAGCCGAGCTCGACGGTATCGACGAGGTAGCTGGGCGGGGTGTAGTCTTTCCGGTAAATCGTCTGGGGCGTGTCGGTGCGCATGGGGATGTCCGAGAAATGACAGTCGAAGAAGGGCTTATTCTACCAACAAGATTTCCACTGCTTCGCGCGATTTCCGTGCGGTGGAATGTGTCGGCATGTGCAGAGGGTAACCATGTGTAAATTTATCTGCGAAAATGACTGAAAAAGCGCAGCCTAAGAGTCGGATAAGAGCGCCTAACAAAGCCTTCAGGGCAAGGCGCGTCGTCGAAGACAGTACGCTAGTACGGCGAGACGAACGCAACGCCGCCATGAAGGTTTTGTTAGGCGCTCGAATTCCGTAAAAAATATTGGAGAGAATAATGAAACGCCTGTTGATGATGACAGCAGCCGCCGCGATGGCCCTGCTGCTCGGCGGATGCGCGACAACCATCCGCAGCGATGTCACCACCTTCCACCAGTGGCCGGCCCAGATCGGGGACAAGAGCTATGCCTTCGAGACGCCGCCGGCGATCGACAACACCCTGGAATACCAGAGCTACCAGAACCTGGTGCGCGCGCAACTGGCGCAGCTGGGCTTCCGCGAAGCCGACACCACTGCCGCCGCCCTGAAAGTGGCGATGCGCTTCACCACGACCGACGTGCCGGTGCGCGTGATCGAGCAAATGCCGCCGATGTTCCACGGCTATTCGTACTATCGCTACGGCTACGGCCCGCGCTTCGGCCCGCGTGCCCGCTTCGCCGGCTGGTACCACCCGCTGCACGACCCGTTCTGGAATCCGTTCCCGAGCTACCAGGTCTCGATCGAGCACCGCTTCCGCCGCGAGCTGCAGCTCTCGATCAAGGACAAGGGCGACAAGCGCCTGTTCGACGTGACCGTGCATAACACCAGCCGCGAGCTGTCGACCCCGGCCGTCATGCCGGCCCTGGTGCACAGCGCCTTCGCCGGCTTCCCCGGCCCGAGCGGCGCGACGCGGCGCGTGGAGCTGCAGCAGAAGAACGGCTGAGCGGCGCGGTAGTAAAAAACGAAAGCCGGAACCTTTTGAACTGACCCCGTAAAGTTGGACGGTTGGATCTAGTGAAGTGCTAAGGGCTGGGTTCTGTATTGGACAGGACTCAGCCCTTTTAGCTTCATCTTGATGCGGTCGTGATTATAGTAATGGATATACT